>NZ_JNIS01000001.1:2050000-2392894 GCF_000702625.1 Exiguobacterium oxidotolerans JCM 12280
AAACTGTTTTCCCTCCAGAGTGGATCCTGAGTACGGCGGGACACGTGAAACCCCGTCGGAATCCGGGAGGACCATCTCCCAAGGCTAAATACTCCCTAGTGACCGATAGTGAACCAGTACCGTGAGGGAAAGGTGAAAAGCACCCCGGAAGGGGAGTGAAATAGATCCTGAAACCGTATGCCTACAAGTAGTCAGAGCCCGTTAATGGGTGATGGCGTGCCTTTTGTAGAATGAACCGGCGAGTTACGATAGCGCGCGAGGTTAAGCTGATGAGGCGGAGCCGTAGCGAAAGCGAGTCTGAATAGGGCGCCATAGTGCGTTGTCGTAGACCCGAAACCAGGTGATCTACCCATGTCCAGGATGAAGGTCAGGTAACACTGACTGGAGGTCCGAACCCACGCACGTTGAAAAGTGCGGGGATGAGGTGTGGGTAGCGGTGAAATGCCAATCGAACCTGGAGATAGCTGGTTCTCCCCGAAATAGCTTTAGGGCTAGCCTCGAGGTTGAGAGTTCCGGAGGTAGAGCACTGATTGGACTAGGGGCCCCCACAGGGTTACCGAATTCAGTTAAACTCCGAATGCCGGCAACTTATACTCGGGAGTCAGACTGCGAGTGATAAGATCCGTAGTCAAGAGGGAAACAGCCCAGACCGCCAGCTAAGGTCCCAAAGTGTATGTTAAGTGGAAAAGGATGTGGCGCTGCCTAGACAGCTAGGATGTTGGCTTAGAAGCAGCCACCATTCAAAGAGTGCGTAATAGCTCACTAGTCGAGTGGCGCCGCGCCGAAAATGTAACGGGGCTAAACATACCACCGAAGCTGCGGATTCCGTAAGGAATGGTAGGGGAGCGTTCCAAACCGCTGTGAAGCTGTACCGTAAGGAGCAGTGGAGCGTTTGGAAGTGAGAATGCCGGTGTGAGTAGCGAAAAGAGGGGTGAGAATCCCCTCCGTCGAAAGCCCAAGGTTTCCTGAGGAAGGCTCGTCCGCTCAGGGTTAGTCTGGACCTAAGCCGAGGCCGAAAGGCGTAGGCGATGGATAACAGGTTGATATTCCTGTACCACCGATCCACCGTTTGAACAATGGGGGGACGCAGGAGGATAGTGACGCATGCGGATGGAAGTGCATGTGTAAGTTTCGAGATCGTCTGATTGGCAAATCCGTCAGGCACCAAGATCGAGGAACGACGCGGAGTCCCCTAGGGACGAAGGTCACGATTTCACACTGCCAAGAAAAGCCTCTAGTGAGGTGGAAGGTGCCAGTACCGTAAACCGACACAGGTAGGCGGGATGAGAATTCTAAGACGCGCGGGATAACTCTCGTTAAGGAACTCGGCAAAATGGTCCCGTAACTTCGGGAGAAGGGACGCTCTACATGAGTAGAGCCGCAGTGAATAGGCCCAAACGACTGTTTAGCAAAAACACAGGTCTCTGCTAAATCGCAAGATGACGTATAGGGGCTGACGCCTGCCCGGTGCTGGAAGGTTAAGGGGATGGGTTAGCGCAAGCGAAGCTTTGAACCGAAGCCCCAGTAAACGGCGGCCGTAACTATAACGGTCCTAAGGTAGCGAAATTCCTTGTCGGGTAAGTTCCGACCCGCACGAAAGGCGTAACGATTTGGGCACTGTCTCAACGAGAGACCCGGTGAAATCATAGTACCTGTGAAGATGCAGGTTACCCGCGACAGGACGGAAAGACCCCATGGAGCTTTACTACAGCCTGATATTGAGGCTTTGTGCATGATGTACAGGATAGGCGGGAGACGTCGAGACCGGAGCGCCAGCTTCGGAGGAGTCACCCTTGGGATACCGCCCTTCATGCATAGAGTCTCTAACTCGCAGCCGTAATCCGGCTGGAGGACCGTGTCAGGCGGGTAGTTTGACTGGGGCGGTCGCCTCCTAAACAGTAACGGAGGCGCCCAAAGGTTCCCTCAGAATGGTTGGAAATCATTCGTAGAGCGCAAAGGCAGAAGGGAGCTTGACTGCGAGACCTACAAGTCGAGCAGGGACGAAAGTCGGGCTTAGTGATCCGGTGGTTCCGCATGGAAGGGCCATCGCTCAACGGATAAAAGCTACCCTGGGGATAACAGGCTGATCTCCCCCAAGAGTCCACATCGACGGGGAGGTTTGGCACCTCGATGTCGGCTCATCGCATCCTGGGGCTGGAGTAGGTCCCAAGGGTTGGGCTGTTCGCCCATTAAAGCGGTACGCGAGCTGGGTTCAGAACGTCGTGAGACAGTTCGGTCCCTATCCGTCGTGGGCGCAGGAAATTTGAGGAGAGCTGTCCTTAGTACGAGAGGACCGGGATGGACGCACCGCTGGTGTACCAGTTGTTCCGCCAGGAGCATCGCTGGGTAGCTACGTGCGGACGGGATAAATGCTGAAAGCATCTAAGCATGAAGCCCCCTCCAAGATGAGATTTCCCTTTGAGTAATCAAGAAAGACCCCTCAGAGACGATGAGGTAGATAGGTCACGGGTGGAAGCATGGTGACATGCGGAGCTGAGTGATACTAATCGGTCGAGGCCTTGTTCTAGCAGATGATTGTTGATGACTTCAGTTTTGAGGGCGCGAGCCCTGTCGTCTGGTGACGATAGCCAAGTGGTCACACCCGTTCCCATGCCGAACACGGAAGTTAAGCACTTGAACGCCGAAAGTAGTTGGGGGCTTCCCCCTGTGAGGATAGGACGTTGCCAGGCAAACGGTGGTTCTGGAGCATACGCTCAAGGGCCGCCGCTTTTTTATGGACTTTTTTTGTATCTTGCGAATTTTTTCAATGATACATGACTTATATAATAAGGAAGGAACGTGACACACATGGCAAAAAAACAAAAACTTCGAGTGGCTGTTGAAGAGAATGAAACAATCAGCGACTGCCTCGATCGGATTGATGCCATGGGTTATCGTCCGACTGTTCGACGTGAAGAACCGATTTTTGGATTAGATGCGAATGAAGAACCTTATCCGATTCGCCAACAGATCATTTTTGACTGTAAAGCGAAAACAGAATCTGACTGATTTCTTTAGACGCTCGCCTCCGGATTATTTGTCTCTGACAGAGGTACGTAGCTCAAGATATGTATCAGAACGTCACGACCGAGAAGAACAGGTATAGAAGACGCCGATGACTCCGTATGAAAAACGGGGTCATCGGCGTTTTTGCTTACAAAAATGAACCGTCCGTTCCTCAAATAGAGGTTAGAGCAACGTCTGAGTCAGCCGTGGATCGGTCAATCATCCCAGTTCAGCAAACTATATTTTTTAACTACAGGCTAAGGTGAAGTTCACGCAACCGTGATACTTTGCCTTTTTTTGTACAATCAATAGCAAAAATTCCGAATGCAATTAAAAAATGCATGAGCTAATTGTATATAAAGACGAACAATAAATTTTCAGATAATTAAATTGTTCGCCTTTGGTTGACGGATGCTTCCTTGTCTTGTTAAGATGAAGGCGTGATAGGAAGATTGAATATAACACCTCGTATAATAGCAGGGATATGGCTTGCAAGTTTCTACCCGACGACCCTAAATCGTTGGACTATGGGGTATATGGATGTTCGTCGATCGTTCTTTGGCGTACCTTTTTATACCCTAAGCCACCCTTTTAGTCGTGGTTTGGGCTTTTTTTATGCAAAAAGAGGAGGAGACGAAGATGAGTAATGTGGAAATCGGCGTTATTATGGGAAGCCAGTCTGACTGGTCAACAATGAAAGCGACATGTGATGTACTCGATCAGCTGAACATTCGGTACGAAAAGAAAGTGGTCTCGGCCCACCGAACACCGGACTTAATGTTCCGTTACGCAGAAACAGCGCGCGAACGAGGACTGAAGCTCATTGTTGCAGGAGCGGGTGGGGCAGCCCACTTGCCAGGAATGGTGGCAGCGAAAACAACACTCCCCGTCATCGGGGTTCCGATTAAAAGCAAAGCTCTTCAAGGGATTGATTCCTTACTCTCGATCGTCCAGATGCCGGGTGGTGTGCCTGTCGCTACGGTTGCAATCGGTGAGGCGGGGGCAAAGAACGCCGGATTACTGGCAGCACAAATTCTTGGAACAGTGGACGAGCGGGTTGCGCGAGCACTCGACCATATGCGCGTCGAACTAGAAGGACAAGTCATCGCTTCCGAGGTGCATCTGACATGAAGAAGATTGGCATCTTAGGTGGCGGTCAGCTCGGACGGATGATGGCATTATCGGCACGCGAAATGGGATATGAACTCCTGACACTCGATCCGACGGAAAATGCACCGTGCGCGCAAATCACGGATCAGCAAATCGTCGCAGACTTCACGGATGTTGAAGCAGCAAAGCGTCTAGCGCAAGAATCAGATGTCGTCACGTACGAATTCGAGAACATCTCGCACGAAGTCGCGATGGCAATCGGTGATAAGCTGGTCCACGGGACAGAGTTGTTGTTTCAGACGCAACACCGGATCCGGGAAAAAGAGATGATTGAACGACATGGTTATCAGGTCGCACCGTATCATGCTGTCCATACCGTTGCAGACTTGAAAGAAGCAAGTGAACGATTAGGATTACCTTTCGTCCTGAAGACGGCTCGCTTCGGTTATGACGGAAAAGGGCAGACGGTCATTCGGACAACAGCTGATTTAACAGGTGCCATTGAAACGTTCGAACCAACCGAATACGTCGCTGAAAAATGGTTGCCGTTTGATCAAGAAATTTCCGTCATCGTCACACGGAGCGAACGGGAAACGCGTGTCTTTCCAGTCAGCGAAAACATTCACCGGGACAACATACTCCATTTGTCGATCGTTCCGGCCCGCATTTCAAGTGAGCTGTCACAACAGGCAATTGATTTGGCAACGAACATTGCTGAAGCAGTCGGCTTGATTGGGACGCTCGCGATCGAACTCTTTGTTGTCGGTTCAGAAATCATCGTCAATGAACTGGCGCCACGCCCACATAACTCGGGGCACTATTCCATCGATGCGTGTGAGACGTCACAGTTCGAACAGCACATCCGTGCCATCTGTGGGCTCCCGCTCGGTGATACCCGCCTGACGACACCGGTCGTCATGGCGAACATCCTAGGTCAACATGTCACAGCATTATCCGAGGAACAACATACATTATCGGCACGGACGAAAGTCCACTTATATGGAAAGCAGGAAGCGAAGACAGGACGGAAGATGGGGCATTTGAACATCTTAGCGGATTCAGTCGAAGAAGCCTTAGCCGAAGTCGAGCGCCTGCAAATCTGGAAGGAGACGGTTAGATGATCGAACGGTATACACGACCTGAGATGAAAGCGATTTGGACAGAACAGAATAAATTTGAGGCTTGGTTGAAAGTCGAAATCTTAGCCTGTGAAGCGTGGAGTGAGCTTGGTGTCATTCCAAAAGAAGATGTGAAACTCCTTTGGGACAATGCCTCGTTTGATGTCAACCGCATCAATGAAATCGAGCAAGAAACACGCCATGACGTCATCGCCTTTACACGCGCTGTATCGGAGACGCTTGGTGAAGAACGTAAATGGGTCCATTACGGACTGACGTCAACGGATGTCGTCGATACGGCACTCTCGTATCTGTTGAAGCAAGCAAACGATATTCTCGCAGCGGATCTTGACCGCTTCATCGAGATCTTAAAAGTCAAAGCGAACGAACATAAATACACGGTCATGATGGGACGGACGCACGGTGTCCACGCCGAACCGACGACATTCGGTCTGAAGCTTGCCTTGTGGTACGAAGAGATGAAACGGAACAAAGTCCGCTTCGACGCTGCACGTGAGACCGTCGAATACGGAAAAATGTCAGGTGCGGTCGGAACGTTTGCGAACATCGACCCGTTCATCGAAAAATATGTCTGTGAGAAGCTTGGCACGAAACCGGCTCCGGTCTCGACGCAAACCCTGCAGCGTGATCGTCATGCCCATTACATGTCGACTATCGCGTTAATCGCAACATCGATTGAGAAGATGGCGACGGAAATTCGTGGTCTTCAAAAAACCGAAACGCGGGAAGTCGAAGAATTTTTCGCGAAAGGTCAAAAAGGATCATCCGCGATGCCACATAAACGTAACCCGATCGGTTCAGAAAACATGACAGGGCTTGCCCGAGTCATTCGTGGACACATGGTGACGGCTTACGAAAACGTCTCGCTTTGGCACGAACGGGACATTTCCCATTCGTCTGCGGAGCGGATCATTCTGCCGGACGCAACCGGTTTACTCAACTATATGTTGAACCGGTTCGGTAACATCGTCAAAAACTTGACGGTCTTCCCGGAAAACATGAAACGCAACATGGACCGGACATTTGGTGTCATCTTCTCCGGACACGTCTTACTCGCTTTGATTGAAAAAGGCTGGTCGCGTGAAGCCGCGTACGACTTCGTCCAACCACGGGCGATGCAAGCATGGGAAGAACAAATCATGTTCCGTGACTTGTTATGGCAGGAACAAGAGATTCAACAACTCTTTACAGAAGCAGAACTCGATGCTTGTTTTGATCCGACGTATCATACGAGCCGGGTCGATGAAATTTTTGAACGGTGTGGCTTGAACTAATCAACCTGAGACGGGGCATTGTCCCCGTCTACATCTTAGGATCTTGGGGGACGAAAGCAATGCAACCACTTTATGAAGGTAAGGCTAAACGATTATACACGACGCAGGAGCAGGACGTGCTCCGCATCGTCTACAAGGACGAAGCGACAGCATTTAATGGAGAGAAAAAAGCAGAGTTTGCAGGTAAAGGTGAACTGAACAACCGCTTGACGAGTCACTTCTTTGAAGTACTTGAAGCGGCCGATATTCCGACCCATTTCATTGAACGCATTTCCGAGCGCGAACAGCTCGTACGCCGTGTCACCATCATTCCACTCGAAGTCGTCGTCCGCAATGTCGTCGCCGGAAGCCTCAGCAAACGGCTTGGGATTGAAGAAGGAACGGTGCTCGAAACACCAATCGTTGAGTTTTATTATAAAGATGATAGCTTAGGCGATCCGCTCGTCACCCGTGCACACATCAATTTACTGAAGATTGCGACTACGGAAGAGCTCGATTTACTTGAACAAGAAGCGAACCGCGTCAATGCCGTCTTACGTCCGTACTTTGACGAAAAGGGAATCACGCTCGTCGATTTCAAACTCGAATACGGCAAAACACCGACCGGCGAAATTCTGCTGGCTGACGAAATTTCACCGGATACATGCCGTCTGTGGGATAAAGAAACGGGAGAGCACCTCGATAAAGATGTCTTCCGTCGCAACATCGGATCACTCATCGACACGTACCAAACACTATTCAATCGCCTAGGGGGAAACACACAATGAAAAAAGTCATCGTATCGATCGCATTACGGGAAAGCATTTTAGATCCACAAGGAGTCGCTGTCAAAGGTGGTCTTGCGCAACTCGGTTTTATGGGTGTCGAAGAAGTCCGGATCGGAAAACGAATCGAACTGCTCGTCTCGGATGAAACGACGGACACGATGATTCATGACATGTGCCAAAAGCTCCTCGTCAACACGGTGATGGAAGACTATCGTTTTGAAGTAGAAGAGGTGACGACGGCATGAAGTTCGCGGTCATCGTCTTTCCAGGATCGAACTGTGATTTAGATATGTACCACGCCGTTAAGGATGCGCTCGGTGAGGAAGCGGACTATGTCTTCCATACCGAAACGTCACTTGAAGGATACGATGGTGTCCTGCTTCCGGGCGGTTTCTCATACGGAGACTATCTCCGCTGCGGCGCAATCGCCCAGTTTTCACCAATCATGGAGGAAGTGAAACGATTTGCAGCAGAAGGGAAAACCGTTCTTGGTGTCTGTAACGGCTTCCAGATTCTTGTCGAAGCGGGTCTTCTCCCGGGCGTCTTACACCGCAATACCGGACTGAAGTTCATGTGCCGGACAGTCGAACTGAAGGTCGAAAATCACCAGACACGTTTCACGTCAGATTATGCACCAGGCGAAACGATTTCGATTCCAATCGCCCACGGGGAAGGAAACTACTACTGTGACGACGCCACGTACGCGATGTTGCAGACGAATCAACAGATTGCCTTCACATACGTCGACAATCCGAACGGATCGCGCGGCGATATCGCAGGGATTACGAATAAAGCAGGAAATGTGCTCGGGATGATGCCACACCCGGAGCGTGCTGTCGAAATGCTGACAGGCGGAACAGATGGACTTAAGTTATTCACTTCACTCGTCAAACAGGGGGCCCACCATGTTAAAACAACAGTCTGAACCAACGATTGAGCAAATTCAGGAGCAACGGATTTATGCGACGATGGGACTTAGCGACGCGGAGTACCAGATGGTCGTCGACTTACTCGGCCGTCAACCGAACTATACGGAAACAGGACTCTTCTCCGTCATGTGGTCAGAACACTGTTCGTACAAAACATCAAAACCGGTCTTACGTCAGTTTCCGACGACCGGTCCCCGCGTCTTGCAAGGACCAGGTGAAGGCGCAGGTGTCGTCGATATCGGTGATGATCAAGCGGTCGTCTTTAAGATTGAAAGTCATAATCACCCGTCAGCCGTCGAACCGTACCAAGGGGCAGCAACGGGTGTCGGTGGGATTATCCGCGATATCTTTTCAATGGGAGCCCGTCCTGTCGCGTTGATGAACTCGCTTCGTTTCGGACATCTCGGGACACCACGCGTCAATCAGTTGTTTGAACAAGTCGTCGCCGGGATTGCCGGATACGGCAACTGCGTCGGGATTCCGACGATTGGTGGAGAAGTCGGTTTCGACCGTTCGTATGAAGGAAACCCACTCGTCAATGCGATGTGTATCGGCTTGATCAACCACAAAGATATTCAAAAAGGTCTTGCGAAAGGTGCCGGGAACTCGGTCATGTACGTCGGTGCGGCAACCGGGCGTGACGGCATCCATGGTGCGACCTTTGCTTCAGAGGATCTCGGGGAGGATACGGAAGCAAAACGTCCGGCTGTTCAAGTCGGTGACCCATTCATGGAGAAGTTATTGATTGAAGCCTGTCTCGAAATCGTCGGCCATCCGGCACTCGTCGGGATGCAGGACATGGGCGCAGCCGGATTGACCTCGTCGTCAGCCGAAATGGCGTCGAAAGCCGGTATGGGGATTGAAATGCACCTTGATGATGTCCCGCAACGTGAAACAGGCATGACTGCTTACGAAATGATGTTATCGGAATCGCAGGAACGGATGTTGCTCGTCGTCGAGCGCGGACGGGAAGCGGAAATCGAAGCGATCGTCAGCAAATGGGGCTTACATGCCGTTCATGTCGGCGAAGTCATCGAAGAAAAGGTCCTTCGTCTTGTCCAGCACGGAACGATCGTCGCTGAAGTACCGGTCGATGCCCTTGCGGAAGAAGCACCAGTCTATCAGAAGCCATCGCGCGTTCCGGCCTACTACGAAGAGTTCCAGGCGATGGAAGAGACATTACCGGTCGTCGAGGATGTCGTCGAAACGTGGCGTGCCTTACTCAAACAACCGACGATCGCGTCAAAACGTTGGGTCTACGATCAGTACGATCATATGGTTCAAACGTCAACCGTCGTTGCACCGGGTTCCGATGCAGCCGTCATTCGTGTCCGTGGCACGAACAAAGCGCTCGCGATGACGACCGACTGTAACAGCCGTTTCGTTTACCTCGATCCGTTCGTCGGTGGTCAGATCGCCGTCGCCGAAGCCGCGCGCAACATCGTCGCAAGCGGAGCAACACCACTTGCGATCACGGATTGCCTGAACTTCGGGAATCCGGATAAACCGGAAGGCTTCTGGCAACTCGAACAAGCGACGGCCGGAATGGCTGAAGCCTGCCGTGTGCTTGAGACACCGGTCATCGGTGGAAACGTTTCGCTCTACAACGAATCAGCCGGTAAAGCCGTCCACCCGACGCCGGTCGTCGGAATGGTCGGGTTACATGATCAGACCGACTGGATCACGACACAACACGTCAAGCAAGCAGGTGACGCAATCTACGTGCTCGGTGAGACGTTACCGGAGTTCGGCGGCAGTGAACTCCAATACATGCAATTCGAAAAATCATTCGGGAAAGCACCACGCATCGATTTGAACGTCGAACAAACCCGTTTACGGGCCTTACAATCAGCCGTTCAGGCAGGGCTCGTCACAGCCATCCATGATGTCGCGGAAGGTGGACTTGCCGTCGCCTTGGCAGAAATGACATTCGGAACGACGCTCGGTCTCGACGTGACGTTTGAAGGACCGGCGTTACATCTCTTCAGTGAATCACAATCCCGGTTCGTCGTATCGGTGAAACCGGAGCACGAGGCAGCTTTCGTCGAACAGACAGGTGCTGAAAAACTAGGTCACGTCACAGCAGAGGATTCGATTCAAATACAGACAACGGACACACTCATCGAAGCAACACGTTCAACACTGCAAGCCGACTGGGAAGGGGCGATCGCGTGTTATATGACATCAAAGGATTAAATGAAGAGTGTGGGGTATTCGGGATTTTCGGACAACCGGAAGCGGCACAACTTGCGTATTATGGTCTCCACAGTCTGCAACACCGGGGGCAGGAGGGCGCAGGAATCGTCGCGAGCGACGGCAACCTGCTTCTCCCGCACCGGGGACAAGGACTTGTGACGGAAGTTTTTTCACAAGCGACACTCGATTCGTTAGCCG
The DNA here is from genome assembly GCF_000702625.1 of Exiguobacterium oxidotolerans JCM 12280. Taxonomy (NCBI): domain Bacteria; kingdom Bacillati; phylum Bacillota; class Bacilli; order Caryophanales; genus Exiguobacterium; species Exiguobacterium oxidotolerans. Next base: position 2,060,620 of record NZ_JNIS01000001.1, read on the forward strand.
GACAGCATGCGATCGGGCACGTCCGTTACTCGACAGCTGGTGGCAACACGCTCGAGAACACACAACCGCTTCACTTCAAATCACGGACGGGTGACTTGGCACTTGCCCATAACGGGAATCTCGTCAATGCCGATTCGTTAAAACATTTACTTGAGGCGGAAGGGGCGATTTTCCAGACGACAAGCGATACGGAAGTCGTCGCCCACCTCGTCAAACGGAGTAAATTACCGACACTCGAAGACCGGATTGCCGACAGTCTGGCCCGACTTGTCGGGGCATTCGCCTTTCTTTTCTTGACGGAAGATACGTTGTACGTCGCCGTCGATCCACACGGTCTGCGCCCGTTATCACTCGGAAAAACACCGGATGGCGGCATCGTCTTTTCATCGGAGACGTGTGCCTTTGATATCGTCGGGGCCGAGTTCATTCGTGACATCGAGCCGGGGGAGCTCGTGACGATCACGACGTCCGGTATGTCATCACGCCAATATATGGAACCGCATGAGCGGGCGATGTGTTCGATGGAATACATCTACTTTTCCCGTCCCGATTCGATGATTGATGGGGTCAATGTCCACACGGCACGAAAAGCACTTGGCAAAAAGATGTTCGAAGAAGCACCGGTCGAGGCTGATGTCGTCACGGGTGTTCCGGACTCAAGTATCTCCGCTGCGATTGGTTATGCGGAAGCGAGCGGCATTCCCTACGAAATGGGATTGATCAAAAACCGTTACGTCGGACGGACGTTTATCCAGCCGTCGCAAGAACTCCGGGAGCGCGGCGTCAAAATGAAGTTGTCGGCACTCCGTGGTGTCGTCAACGGCAAACGGGTCATCATGGTGGATGATTCGATCGTACGCGGGACGACAAGCCGTCGCATCGTGGGTCTATTACGCGAAGCGGGAGCGACGGAAGTTCATGTCCGTATCACGGCGCCACCGATTACGAATCCGTGTTATTACGGCATCGATACGTCGTCAAAAGACGAATTGATTTCCGCCCGATTGACACCAAGTGAGATTTGCCAAGAAATCGGTGCTGACTCACTAGAGTTTCTGACAGTCAACGGAATGGTCAATGCGATTGACCGTCCGTTTGATGGTCCGTTGAAAGGACAATGTACGGCCTGCTTCACAGGCGAATATCCGACACCAATCGGTGCACTTGAACTAGAAGCCAAACTTTGAATAGATGGGGGAACAAAGCATGAGTAAACAATACGAAGCAGCAGGTGTTAGCCTGACCGCAGGGTACGAATCCGTATCCCGGATGAAAAAACACGTCGCCCGTTCGATGCGGAAGGAAGTCATGACGGGACTCGGAAGTTTCGGTGCAATGTTCGACCTCAGTCAATTGAATTTAAAAGAACCGGTGCTCGTCAGCGGGACAGATGGTGTTGGAACGAAGTTAAAACTTGCCTTCGCCCTCGACCAACACGATACAATCGGGATTGATTGTGTCGCGATGTGTGTCAATGACATCATCGTCCAGGGTGCAGAACCGCTCTATTTCCTCGATTATATCGCGCTCGGCAAAGCCATTCCGGCGAAAATCGAACGGATTGTCGCCGGTGTCGCCGAAGGCTGTGTCCAGTCCGGCTGTACGTTAATTGGTGGCGAGACGGCAGAGATGCCAGGGATGTATGCAGACGGTGAGTATGATATTGCCGGTTTTGCCGTCGGTGCCGTCGAAAAGCAGAAATTGATTACTGGTGAAGGCGTTACACCCGGTGATGTCATTTTAGGGCTCGCGTCGTCAGGGGTTCACTCGAATGGATTTTCACTCGTCCGGAAAATCGTCGAAGAGAGTGGTCTCCGCTATGAAGATGAATTGATGATGTTCGGCAGTACGATCGGCAATACGTTACTGATGCCGACCCGGATTTACGTCGAAGCGGTCAAAGCAGCACTCGAGACAGAAAAGATTGAAGCGATGGTCCATATCACGGGTGGCGGTTTTTACGAAAACGTTCCACGTGTCCTCCCGGAAGGATGCGGCGCGACGTTTGATCCGAAAAAGTGGCCGACGTTACCGGTCTTCGATTGGCTTGAACAAGCTGGAAACGTGCCGCGTCACGATATGTACAATGTCTTCAACATGGGTATCGGCTACATGATGATCGTCAAACCGGAAGATGTTGATGCCGTCACGGCACGCCTTGCCCGTGAAAATGAAACGGTCTACACGATCGGGACAGTGACGGATGAACCGGGCGTCCGGATTTTAGGAGTCGACCAATGAGACTTGCCTGTTTTGCTTCCGGAAGCGGGAGTAATGTTGAAGCGTTATTTGAAGCGATTGAGGAAGGACGTTTACAGGCGACGATTGAACTTGTCGTCTGCGATCAAAAAGAGGCGCTCGTCATCGAGCGGGCACGAAGACGTGGTTGTGACGTCTTTGTCTTCACAGCCAAGGACTATCCCGATAAACCGTCTTTTGAACGCGAAATCGTCGCCGAACTAGAGCGGCGAGACGTGGAACGGATTATCCTAGCCGGATATATGCGGTTGATTGGAGACGTCCTGCTGTCACATTATGCCGGACGAATCGTCAACATCCATCCGTCGCTACTCCCGGCATTTCCAGGAAAAGATGCGATTGGGCAAGCATTTCGTGGCGGAGTTAAAATCACAGGTGTTACAATTCATATAGTCGATGAAGGGATGGATACGGGACCAATCATGGCACAGGAAGCGGTCCGTATCACTGAGGATATGACGCGGGAAACGCTACAGAAAGCGATTCAGCAAGTCGAGCACAGATTGTATCCGCAAGTCATCGAAGAGTGGATTAAAGAGGGGGCAAATGTATGAGAGCGTTAATTAGTGTATCGGATAAAACAGGAATCGTAGAACTGGGACAAGCCTTTCACGAAGCAGGGATTGAACTTGTATCGACAGGCGGGACCCATCAAGCACTTGAGGCAGCAGGACTTCCGGTCATCGGTATCAGTGAAGTCACACAATTCCCGGAGATGCTTGACGGTCGTGTGAAAACGTTACATCCAATGGTCCATGGAGGTTTACTTGGACGTCGTGATTTAGAGACGCACCGCGAACAAATGGCAGAGCAACACATCAAACCAATCGATTTCGTTGTCGTCAATCTGTATCCATTTAAGGAAACGGTTATGAAAGAGGACGTTCCTTACGCAGACGCAATTGAAAACATCGATATCGGTGGACCGAGCATGATTCGTTCTGCTGCGAAAAACCATGCAGCCGTGACGGTTGTCGTTGATCCAGCCGATTACAGCGAAATCATCAACGAAATCAACCTCGGTGGAACGACGTTTGAAACACGCCAAAAATTAGCAGCGAAAGCCTTCCGTCATACGGCAGCCTACGACGCTTTGATTGCGGACTACTTCTTGACACAAACGGGAGAAAAATTCCCGGATCAATTAACGATTACGCTCGAGAAGGTACAAGACTTACGCTATGGAGAAAATCCGCATCAGGAAGCGGCGTTTTATAAAACACCAATCTATCGTGGGGCGTCTCTTGCATCAGCGAACCAACTGCACGGAAAAGAATTGTCATACAACAATATTCAAGATGCCAATGCCGCACTTGAAATCCTTGATGAGTTCCGCGAAGCAGCAGCCGTCGTCGTCAAACACATGAACCCGTGTGGCGTCGCTGTCGGTCCGACAATCGACGAAGCCTTCCGCCGGGCGCATGCAGCGGACCCAGTCTCGATCTTTGGCGGCATCGTCGCTCTGAACCGTGAAGTCGATCTCGCGACAGCGGAGCAGCTCAGTGGCATCTTCCTTGAAATCATCATCGCCCCATCGTTTACGACAGAAGCGTTCGAGCTGTTGGCAGCGAAAAAAAACCTACGTTTGCTTGAACTGGATGTCAAACGTGTCCAAGCGATTCGCTATACAGCCGTCGCTGGCGGTATGCTTGTCCAAGATAGCGACGATGAGACATTAGATGATGCAGCAGCACGTGTCGTCACGGATCGTAAACCAACAGCAGCCGAATGGGAAGACTTGAAGCTCGCATGGCGTGCTGTCAAACACGTCAAGTCAAACGCGATTGTTTTGGCGAAAGATGAAGTGACGGTCGGTGTCGGTGCAGGGCAGATGAACCGTGTCGGATCGGCGAACATCGCCATCACACAAGCAGGTGACAAAGCGAAGGGAGCATCTCTTGCGTCAGACGCCTTCTTCCCGATGCGTGATACGGTCGAAGCCGCGGCAGCAGCCGGGATTACGGCAATCATCCAACCGGGTGGTTCGATTCGTGATCAAGAATCGATCGATGCGTGTAATGAACACGGCGTCACGATGATCTTTACGAATGTCCGTCATTTCAAACACTGAGTGGAGGCGACTTGCATGAAGGTATTAGTAATCGGAAAAGGCGGGCGTGAACACGCGCTCGTCTGGAAGCTAGCACAAGATGAACGAGTCAAAACGATTTATGCCGCGCCGGGAAATGTCGGGATGACAGAAGCAACATGTGTCCCGATTCGGGAAGATGCCATCAGTGAGCTTGTCCAATTTGCTAAAGACGAACAGATTGATTGGACGATTGTCGGACCAGAGGGCCCACTTGTCCTCGGTGTCGTCAATGCCTTCGAAGCAGCGGGTCTCAAGATTTTTGGTCCTTCGCGTGAAGCGGCAGCACTTGAAGGAAGTAAGCAGTTCGCGAAAGGCTTGATGGAACGGGCAGGGATTCCGACGGCAGCATTCGCTGTCTTTACGTCGGCAGAAGAAGCGAAAGCGTATGTCTCCCGTCAAGGGGCACCGATCGTCATCAAAGCAGATGGTCTCGCAGCGGGTAAAGGCGTTACAGTAGCGACGACGCTTGATGAAGCAGTTCGCGCAATTGAAGAAATTTTCAATGGTGACTTCGGTGACCAAAGTAGTGTCGTCATCGAAGAATGTCTCGTCGGAGAAGAGTGTTCCTTGATGGCATTCGTCCATGAAGAGACCGTCATCCCGATGGTCTTGTCGCAAGATCATAAACGCGCCTTCGATGGTGATGCCGGACCGAATACCGGTGGAATGGGGGCTTACAGCCCGTTGCCTCAATTCGATGAACAAGCCGTCACGGATGAAGCGATGACACGGATTTTACGTCCACTCGTCGAGCAGATGGCAAGCGAAGGGATTCCCTTTACAGGATTCTTATATGCCGGTCTGATGTTGACGAACCGCGGACCGTCCGTCATCGAGTTTAATGCGCGGTTCGGGGACCCGGAAACTGAAGTCATCTTACCGCGTCTCGAAACACCCTTACTCGATGTCATCATCCCGCTCACGGCAGGCGAGGAGCCTGAAGTCCTGTGGTCCGATGCTGCGACGGTCGGTGTTGTCATCGCGGCAGACGGCTATCCGGAACGACCGCAGACAGGACAACCGATTGATCTTACGTCAATCGATTCGAATGTTTTAGTCTTTCATGCTGGGACGACAGAAAAAGACGATACACTCGTCTCAGCCGGAGGGCGTGTCCTCGTCTGTGTCAGTCAAGCCGCAACGATGGAAGCGGCAGTCGCTGATATTTATCAAGGGTTAGCTTCGTTTGATCAAACCGGGTTCTTTTACCGGACGGATATTGCGAAAAAGGCGTTTCGGACAACATGAATTTAAAGGAAACTGTTATGTAAAAAGCCAAGCGATTTCGCTTGGCTTTTTTTTGAAAGAAGGGTTTTGACAAAAGATTCTTCCTTCTCGCGCTTTCCTCGGGCGAGGCGCGAGCCGTTGCTCCTTGATTCTACGAACAAGTAGCAGGGTCTCGCCTGCCTCTGACAGCGCGAACCGCGCTTTTTCCCGCAGGAGTCACGAGAAGCGAAACTTTTGTCAGGACGCCGTTTTTTGAATGAGATTTCTTTTTAAACAGCATAGTTTTTTGAGAGGGTGTTTTTGACAAAAGATTCTTCCTTCTCGTGCTTTCCTCGGGTGATGCGCGAGCCGTTGCTCCTTGATTCTACGAACAAGTAGCAGGGTCTCGCCTGCCTCTGACAGCGCGAACCGCGCTTTTTCCCGTAGGAGTCACGAGAAGCGAAACTTTTGTCAGGGTGCCGTTTTTTGAATACTGTTCTAAAAAACAGCTGTGTCAGGACGCGACTTCCGACTTGAATCGCTTCTTAGCGAAAAGCAATCAAGAGCGACCCTGCAGCGTAGCGAAGCGGCGCGAAGGATTGCCGCTAGAAGACGATTCGAGAAGGAGAGGAGCGGCGGACATGACAAGAATCAAGAATCCGTTTGATTCGTATACAGCCTGAATTAACTGGAAGGACATGATGATTTGAGAAGGAGAAGAGCAGACGTTCAACCGAAGGAACAAGCGAAAGTTGATTGTCTTCCTTGACAGTTTTGTGTTATTTTGTCGAAATAGGTCGGATATACATGAAATTACCTTGAAACTTTTTTGATAACATTTTAGTATAAGAAGTATAAGAAAGCGTTTTCAGAAAATAAAAGGAGGTCGAGCTTTCGTGAAAAAGAATTGTGGAAGGTCCCCTTGGACGAAAACTGAAGTACGTGGTCACCAAGCGGTCATAAGCGGACAGCTTGCACCTACACTCGTACTTGAAAATGCGACGTACTTAAATCATGGGTTGAAAGCATGGCGCACGGCGAATATCTGGGTTAGCGGAGACCGGATTATCTATGTCGGACCGGATATGCCGGACCAAGCGGACGAGGTCTACGATGCAACAGGGAAATTCATCGTACCAGGTTATATTGAACCGCATGCCCATCCTTTCCAACTCTATAATCCGGCGACGCTCGCGAAGTTTGCTGCGGAGCGTGGAACGACGACACTCGTCAATGATAATATGCTCCTTTTGTTAGAGCCCGTCGAGCAAGCGTTTGCACAAGTTGAAGCGTTAGCGGATCTTCCGACATCGATGTATTGGTGGGCACGACTCGACGCACAGACGGAACTTGATGCGGATAGCATCTCGATTGACAACAAGCGGATTCAAGCCTGGCTCAAACACCCCCAAGTCATTCAGGCGGGAGAATTGACAGGGTGGCCCCGTCTGTCACAAGGCGATGATGAGTTACTTCAATGGATGCAGGACGCGATGAAGCTCGGAAAACCGATTGAAGGGCATTTCCCGGGAGCATCTGCGAAAACCCTGACAAAGATGGCACTTTATGGCGTAACGAGTGACCATGAGGCGATGACGGTCGAGGAAGCATTGACGCGTCTTGAATTAGGATACACGACGACGATTCGTTACTCATCGATTCGTCCTGATTTACCGGACATTTTTGCAGGACTTGTCGAAGCCGGATTACAAAATTATGAAAAGGTCCTCGTGACGACAGATGGTTCGACACCGTCCTTCTATAAGTCTGGTTTGATGGACGAGACGGTCCGCTTGATGCTTGCTGCGGGAATTCCGGCAGAAGAAGCGTACCGGATTGCCTCGTACAATGCAGCACGTCACTTTAATCTTGATCATCTCCTGGGAAGTATCGCACCGGGACGGATTGCCCACTTAAATATTTTAGAAGCGATCGATCAACCGACACCCGTCGATGTCCTAGCACGCGGGACGTGGGTCCGGCGCGACGATATTCCGTGCTACCCCGTTGAAGCACTCGATCAAGCGATGGACTTAATGCAAAAGTCTGAAGTCAGCGTCTCATTGACGGATCAAGATTTTTCATTCAGCATGCCGGTTGGTCTTGAGATGGTTAACTCGGTCATCATGAAATTGTATCAAGTCGAACATGATACGAGTGTTCCTGTCTTACCTGCCGATTGCAATGAGTCGTTTTTAATGTTACTTGATCGGCAAGGGAAATGGCGCCTTAATACGGTTTTGAAAAACTTTGCGACGAACGTCGGGGGGATGGTCAGTTCCTATTCAATCAGTGGTGATATCTTGATGATCGGGAAATCGAAACAAGATATGCAGGTGGCGTTTGAACGGATGAAAGCATTCGGTGGGGGAATTGTTCTCGTCGAAGACGGGGAAGTGATTGCCGAGATTCCGTTGACGTTGATGGGACAGACTTCTAATTTGCCGCTTGAAGACTTAATCGTTCAGGAAACAGCATTGCGTGAAGCGTTGTTCGCACGGGGGTACCAATTCGAAGATCCGATTTATACGTTATTATTCCTTGCATCGACGCACTTACCGTATGTCCGCATCACGCCGCAAGGCATCTACGAAGTCCTTCGGAAAAAAGTTCTTTTCCCAGCGATTTTACGCTGATGCTTGAAATTTAAAACGTCGCGCTTTAAACTATTAAAGAGTGATTGAATGGGAAAGGAAGTTACAAGATGCAACTCGATAAATTACGAGGGAAAGAACTCGACCAATTATTTACGGCCATCATGAAGATGGATTCATTAGAAGATTGCTATACTTTATTTGAAGATTTAGCGACGGTCAACGAGATTCAAGCGCTTGCGCAACGTCTCGAAGTGGCACGTCAACTACGTGAAGGAAACACATATCATAAAATCGAGAAGGCGACCGGGGCGTCGACGGCGACGATTTCACGTGTGAAACGTTGTTTGAACTATGGCTCTGGTGGTTACGATTTAGCGTTAGCACGTTTAGGTTTGAAAGAAGAAACAGTAGCGGATAACTAATCGGTTATCCGCTGCTTTGATGAAGGAGGACGAACCTGGATGGATTTAGCGTTTCAACAAAAGATTCAGCATTTCATTCGAAAACTGACGCCGATCCAGTCGCTCGTCATCATCTATTTCGTTGCTGTCATCATTGCAATCATTTTATTAGGACTACCGTGGTCGACCCGTGGAGACTATGACTGGGATTTTACAGACTTGGTGTTCATGGCAGTTAGCTGTGTCAGTGTGACCGGATTGACGACCGTTTCCGTCTCCGATACGTTTACGACGTTCGGATATTTTATGATCATGATTTTGGTGCAAGTAAGTGGAATTGGCTTGATGTCGCTCCATATCGCGATGTGGGTCATCTTGGGGAAGCGAATCGGTTTTCGAGAACGGCAACTCGTCGTTCGTGATCAAAACCAGACGACGATGCAAGGGGTCGTCAAATATATCCGTGAAGTCATCTTAATCATTCTTTCCATTGAGTTGATCGGTGCACTCATTTTAGGCCTTTATTATACGAAATACTTTCCGACAATCGGTGAAGCGATGTTACAAGGTGTCTTCGGTTCAGTCAGTGCGACGACGAATGCAGGGTTCGATATCACAGGAGAGTCGCTTCTTCCGTTTCGAGGAGACTTATTTGTCGTCTTTATGCAAATCGTCTTATTGACACTCGGTGCGATTGGCTTCCCTGTACTTGTTGAAGTGCGACGATACTTTGCCTACCGGGCAACACGTCAATCGACACGACAACCGTATCACTTTTCGTTATTTACGAAACTGACAGCCTCGACGTTTTTCATCCTCGTCCTGTTCGGGACAGGCAGTCTGTTGCTATTTGAATGGAACCAGTCCTTTAAAGGATTACCAATTGATGAAAAAATTGTCGATGCGCTATTCCAGTCGGTTACGACACGAAATGGTGGATTGACGACGGTCGACATTACGACATTTTCACAAGCTTCCGTCTTCGTCTTATCCATTTTAATGTTCATCGGCGCTTCTCCATCATCCGTCGGTGGGGGAATCAGGACAACGACGTTTGCTGTTGCATTACTTAGTGTTGTCGCCTTCATCCGTGGAGAATATGGAATTAAGATTTTCGGACGTGAAATTGACCAATCAGACATTTGGAAATCGTTCGTCGTCATTGTCGTTTCGACGGGAGTGACGATCATCGGATTGATTGTCTTGCTCATGGTTGAGGATGCACCATTCCTTGTGCTGTTCTTTGAAGCATGTTCTGCGTTCGGAACGACCGGGTTATCGCTCGGAATCACGAGTGAGTTATCGGATGTCGGAAAATGGACATTATCGATTTTAATGTTCATCGGACGAATCCGTGTCATCTCGTTTGTCTTACTCTTAAAAGCGAATCAGCCAAAACGAAAATACAATTATCCGAAGGAATCCGTCATTATCGGTTAAGGAGATGATTGCATGAATCGTGCATTTTGGATTAATTTTGGTTACATCTTTGCTGTTCCGGCGTTGCCATTTCTGGCAATCGTCAATGGACGGGCACTCTGCTCGCCTGAATCATCGTTACTCGACGTCCCGGTGCTCGGTTTTTTTCTCGCTGAGCCATGGGCATTCGCCGTCCTTTACGGATTTTTAGCGCTCGGACTCGCAGCACTCTTAACGAAACGACGCGTAACGACTTGACCTATCTCGCCCTGCGCGAGATGGGTTTTTGTTTTATACTAATTAGAGATGAACAAGATAGGAAGGATGGGACGAACGTGTTACTACCGTATGATGAATGGCGGCATGTCTTTAAATTAGATCCAGCAAAAGAAATCGAGGAAACGACGCTCGCAGCGATCGCGACTTCCGGAACGGATGCGATCATCGTCGGCGGAACCGATGATATTACGCTGGATGCGACACTTGATTTACTGATGCGTCTGCGAAGATACCCGGTCGCGGTCGCCCTCGAAATTTCTGAACTCGAAGCGGCGACGATGGGGTTTGATACGTATTTGACTCCGAGCGTCTTAAATAGTGGTACGCTAGAATATCTGGTCGAAAAACAGGTCGAGGCCTTACAGGAAGTCGGGCACATGCTGGCCCATGCCGATTTAGTCGGAGAAGGCTACATCGTCTTGAATCCGGATGCGAAGGTCGCGCACGTCACAAAAGCAAAAGTATTACAGGACGAAGAAGTCGTCGCCTACGCCCAACTCGCGGACAGTGTGTTCCGTCTGCCGATCGTCTATCTTGAGTACAGCGGCGTCTATGGCAATCCGGAAGTCGTCGCAGGCGTCAAGGACGTCGTCCGGCAGGCGCGGCTGTTTTATGGGGGCGGAATCGATTCCGTCGAGCGGGCTCGGGAAATGTTCCGGTATGCTGATACGATTGTCGTCGGAAATATCATTTATGAGGATTTAAAAGCAGCACTTGCGACAGTAGAAGCAACGCGATAAAATATAAGAACAAAAGTTCGGAAAAAAGAAATGAGGCTATTACATGTTTAATTTAAGTGAACAGCTCGTGAGCGGATTGAATCCGGAGCAGGCGAAAGCGGTCAAACATACGGACGGTCCCTTGCTGATCATGGCAGGAGCCGGTTCAGGGAAGACACGTGTTTTGACGCATCGTGTCGCCTATTTGATGGCGGAAAAACAAGTCGCACCATGGAACATCTTAGCGATTACCTTTACGAATAAGGCGGCACGGGAAATGCGTGACCGGATTGGTCGGTTAGTCGGCGGGGTCGCGAACGACATTTGGGTCTCGACCTTCCATTCGATGTGTGTTCGGATGTTACGTCGCGATATCGATAAGCTTGGTTACGACCGGAACTTTACGATCCTTGATTCAAGTGATCAGCAGTCGGCGCTTAAATTGGTCTTGAAAGAACAGAACCTTGATCCGAAAAAATGGGATCCTCGGTCGATGCTCTCGATCATTTCAAGTCAAAAAAATGAACTGCGGAGTGCCGAGTTTTATGCCTCGATCGTGACGAATCCGTATGAAAAAACAGTCGCCGAAATTTATAAAGGATATGAAGCCGTCTTACGCCGCAATAACGCGCTCGATTTCGATGACTTGATCGGGAAGACAACGGAGTTATTCAAACAAGCACCGGATGTCCTCGCCTTTTATCAAAAGAAATTCCGTTATATCCACGTCGATGAGTATCAAGATACGAACAAAGCCCAATATGATCTCGTTAACTTATTGGCGGCAGCACACCAAAACCTCTGTGTCGTCGGTGACTCGGACCAGTCGATTTATCGCTGGCGCGGTGCCGATATCGCGAACATCCTATCGTTCGAAGAAGATTATCCGACAGCCCGCGTCATCTTGCTCGAACAAAACTACCGTTCGTCAAAACGCATTCTTGATGCGGCGAACCATGTCATCAAAAACAACAGTACACGAAAAGATAAAAAGCTTTGGACGGAAAATCTCGAAGGGGAAAAATTGATTATCCATACGGCGGAAAACGAGCGGGAAGAGGCCTTTTACATCGTCCAAGAAATTCGCAATTCGCTACGTTACGGGATGAAACTTAACGACATCGCAATTTTGTACCGGACGAACGCCCAGTCTCGTGCAATCGAGGAAACATTACTGAAGTCAAACGTACCGTACAAAATGATTGGCGGAACAAAGTTCTACGATCGAAAAGAAATCAAAGACGTTCTTGCCTATCTCCGCCTGATTTCGAACCCGAACGAGGATTTATCCTTCGCCCGAATCGTCAATGAACCGAAACGGGGAATCGGGGCGACAACGATTGATAAATTACGTGACTTCGCTGATCTTCAGGGTGTGTCCTTGATGGATGCCATTCGTGATATCGAATTGTCGAATATCGCACCAAAGACGGCAGCTAAATTGACGGATTTCCGGACGATGATCATGGGGTTACGTCAGATGCAGGAATTTATCAGCATCTCGGAGCTCGTCGAGGAAGTTCTTGAAAAATCAGGCTATCGTCAAGTCTTAAAAGAAGACAAGACGCTTGAAGCACAAAGTCGTCTTGAGAACATCAACGAGTTTATCACTGTCGCGCAAAACTTCGAGAAGGAGACAGAAGGAGAAGATCCGGAAGACCGGACGATCATCGCCTTCTTGACCGACTTGACACTCGTCGCTGATGTCGATTCGCTTGATGAAACGGATCCAGGTGAGCAAGTCACGTTGATGACGTTGCACTCGGCGAAAGGACTTGAGTTCCCGGTCGTCTTCCTGATTGGAATGGAAGAAGGTTTGTTCCCGCACAGCCGTTCGCTGCAAGATGAAGACGAGATGGAAGAAGAACGCCGCCTGGCCTACGTCGGCATCACGCGCGCAGAAAAACGACTCTATCTCTCGCATGCGCGGATGCGCTCGTTATACGGACGGACAAATGCGAACCAAGAATCGCGTTTCTTAGCCGAATTACCGGAAGAAGTTATCGAACGGACCGGTAAAAAACCTAAACCACTCCCGTGGGAAGATCGTCCGGTTCCGCAAGGGAAAGCTGTTATCGGGCGTTCGGTCACGAAACCGACGGCGATGAAAACATCCGGCGCCGAGTCACTTGGCTGGAATGTCGGGGACAAGGCAGAGCACGGCAAGTGGGGGCAAGGAACGGTCGTCCAAACACGTGGGTCTGGTGATAGTCTTGAAATTGATATCGCGTTCCCGGCAGTCGGGATTAAACGGTTGCTTGCAAAATTCGCACCAATTAAAAAGGTATGAGTGGAGGCGTCAAAATGGAAGACCAAGCACGCATCGAAGCATTGCGCCAAAAACTAAATCAGTACAGCTATGAATATTACGTCAAAGATCAGCCGACCGTCCCGGATAGCACGTACGATCAATTGCTACGGGAACTGACTGAACTGGAAACGGCCCATCCGGAACTGATTACGGCGGATTCTCCGACCCAACGTGTCGGAGCAGCACCACTCGAAGCATTCGAAAAGGTGACGCATGACTTGCCGATGCTCTCACTCGGCAACGTATTTGATGAAACGGAGATCCGGGAATGGGTCGAGCGGATTGAACGTTCGCTCGGTCGCGCAACGACGTATGTCGCAGAGCTGAAGTTCGACGGACTGGCAATTTCTTTAAAATATGAAGACGGATTACTCGTTCGTGGGGCGACACGGGGTGACGGAACGGTCGGTGAAAACATTACCCAAAACTTACGGACGATTAAGGCGTTACCGTTACGTCTGCGTGAGCAGGAGACGGTTGAAGTTCGCGGCGAAGCCTACATGCCGAAACAATCGTTCGAGCGCTTAAACGAGGAACGGACAGCACGTGAGGAAGCATTATTCGCCAATCCACGGAATGCTGCGGCCGGAAGTTTACGGCAACTCGACTCGTCGATTACGGCGTCACGCAACTTATCGTTATTCGTCTACGGTGTCGGCGTCAATACACTGACGGCGCGCTCTCATAGTGAAGCGATGGAACAATTGGCACAGCTCGGTCTACCGACGAACAAAGAAATGAAAACATGTCAGACGGTAGAAGATATTTTAGCGTTCATCACGTACTGGACGGCAGAACGTGCGACATTGCCGTATGAAATCGATGGCATCGTGCTCAAGGTCGACCGTTATGACGATCAAGAAGAATTAGGCTTTACGGCGAAGAGTCCTCGGTTTGCGACCGCCTATAAATTTGCGGCTGAAGAAGTGATGACGACCGTCGAAGAAGTTGACTTCAGTGTCGGACGGACCGGGAAAGTGACACCACGCGCAAGGTTCGCACCCGTCGTCGTTGCCGGTTCGACCGTCAGTTATGCGACGTTACACAACGCGGACTTCATCACGGAAAAAGATATCCGCCTGCACGATCAAGTCATCATTAAAAAAGCGGGGGACGTCATTCCAGCCGTCGTCAGTGTCGTCGTTTCAGAACGAACGGGGGAAGAACAACCGATTGAATTCCCAAAACAATGTCCCGCCTGTCAGTCGGAACTCGTCCGTCTCGAAGGTGAAGTCGACGTGCGCTGCGTCAGTCCGGAATGTCCAGCCCAGTTGACGGAAGGCATCATCCACTTCGTTTCACGCCAAGCGATGAACATCGATGGGCTTGGTGAAAAAGTGGTCCGTCAACTGTATGAACATCAAGCAATTCGGACGCTTGCTGATTTGTATCGTCTCGATCGTGACGAACTCTTGACCTATGAACGGATGGGAGAAACATCAGTCGATAAGTTACTGGCGGCAATCGAGGCGTCGAAACAAAATTCGCTCGAACGTCTCGTCTTTGGCCTAGGGATTCGTCTCGTCGGTCAAAAAGCAGCGTATCTGCTTGCAGAACGTTTTGATACGTTAACCGGAATCGCGCAAGCAAGTTATGATGAAATTGTGGCGATCGACGGAGTCGGTAGTAAAATTGCTGACTCAATTACGCAGTATTTCGAGCATCCGGAAGCACAGGCATTGATTCAAGATTTAGCAGCGCTTGGGCTGAATCAGCAGTTTCTTGGTCAACGGATCGATCAATCGAATGCACCGTTCTCTGGAAAAACGATTGTTTTGACCGGGACACTGGAATCGCTAAAACGTTCGGAAGCTGGAAAGCGTCTTGAGGTACTCGGTGCGGACGTGACCGGGAGTGTTAGTAAGAAAACCGATATTTTAGTCGCAGGTGAAAAGGCGGGGTCGAAGTTGACGAAGGCTGAATCACTTGGAATTGAGATTTGGGATGAGGCACGATTGCTGGAAGAGCTGGCACAACACGAGGCGTGATTTAAAATAAGCGATTTAAAGTAGGGTCTACGCCTTAAAAAAATCCGAGCGATTCTTCTTTGAAAAAGAATCACTCGGATTTTTGTTTGTGTTTGAAAGCAGATGAAGTGCTAGACTCAATCAAGTGTTTCGGTTTTAATCAACACACCTTGTTTGATTAAACGGTTTGTCGCGGTTTCCGGTGGATCACAGGTGATGAGTGTAATCATCGGTTGTTTGACGTCTTGATCGAGAACGGAAAGATCCGTCGGCTTGACGAGTTTTGAACTTTCCATGCGGTACGTATAACGATGGTCTTTTGTGGTGACGATGACATCGGCTCCTGTTTTCAGTTGCGGTAACTTGTTGAAATGAAGTCCTTTCGTGAAACTTCGGTGTCCTGCTAAAGCATAATTTCCTTTTCCCGGGGCACCGGTTTCTTTGATGTGACCGATACTGCGATCAAGAACATCGGTCGAAGCTCCTTCTAAGATGACTTGTTCGAAATCAAGTGAAGGGATTGTTAGGAGTCCATCACCTGTTGTCGCCAGTGGTTTTGTCGTTTCTTTTGCATCAACCGTTTGTAAGCTTTTTTTCCATTGTTGCTTTAAATCAGTCGTAGTTGCTTGTTTTTGATAGGTACTCCAAATGGGCCAAAGCATGAATAAAATGCCTGCTGATAAGAGAAGGAGCCCGATGACTTGTCGTTGTTTCATGGAAGATTGTCCTTTCGCGCGAGTAAAAGTCACGCAGTGCTTTTTGAAAAATAGGGGAAAACTAGTGCTTCCCCGATTGAAAACGATTCTGTTATGATAAAGAGAACGATTTTAAAACATGGGGTGCAATGATGATGAGATATAGAAAAATGATAGCATTGACGTTGACGAGCACACTATTTTTAGGTGCTTGTTCGATGGATCTATCACAAGACAACGATACGAAAGAAGTCATTACTGAGAGCGAACAAGGTAAAGAAGTCCAAGCCGTTGTCAGTCCGGCAATCGATACGACCGATTCGTACTATCGAACGGTACTTCCGTTTCGGGCAAGCGTCGCCCGCGGGATGACACAAAAGCGGGTCAGCTCACGGCTTGAACTGGATGAGATTGAGACCGGGCTGATGCGTCATTCAACACAGTTTTTTGACCCGGAGAAATATTATTACCAAGAAGGTCAACTGCTGGAAGCGGACCAAATCGCAACGTGGTTGCTTCGAACAGGAAAAGCAGATACGAGTGGGAGTGATCCAGAAGGATTAAACCCGGCGTACACGACTGGAAAATCATATAAAGAGAAAAATCAGAAGTCTCCTTTGATTTTATCGCACATCTTAGAACAAGACTACATGCTCGAAGAAGATAAAAAACTCGAACTGGGTGGGACATCGATTGCGTTAGTCTTAAATAGTGAGTACGTTTTCCAAGATGAAAACTATGGGCCGACATATACTGTGAAATTAGATGAGAAAAAAGTCGTTGAGCAAGGCAAGAAAATGGCAAATGAACTCGTCCAAAAGATGCGGAAGACGGACGGGATGAAGACGACACCGATCCACGTCGCCCTCTATTTACAAGAGAAAGAGGGTTCACCGGTTTCAGGTCACTACCTTTCATCGGCCTTCATCGGTCGCGGGAACCAAATTAGTGCGAATGACTGGAAAAACTATGATGAGAAGTATTACTACTATCCTTCTTCAGCAGCAACGAATGACGTTCGTGATGACGCGGCGAAATTCGACTTGTTCAAGGACCGGCTCGAGGACTACTTCCCGAACTACACAGGGATGATGGGCGAAGGATTCTATCAAGAGGGTGAATTGAAGAAGCTTGAAATTAAAATCCCGGTTCAATTTTACGGAAAAGCAGAACTTGTCGCCTTCATCCAATACGTGACGTATCTGCTTGAAAACCGGTGGGAGTATAACCGGAATGTTCCGACGACGATTACCGTCACGAACTTAAACGGCGATACGGAAGCGATGTTATTCCTCGAACCCGATACGAAAAAACCAATCGTTAAAATTCGTTGATAAAGTTTTTCCTGTAAGCTGAAGGATCCATGCAAATGGGTACTTCAGACTGTAGACAAAGTGCTATCAGGAGAAAAAGCGTCTTTATTCGTTGCTTTCCTCGGGCGAGGCGCAAGCCGTTGCTCCTTGGTCCTATCGGACAATGAGCAGGGTCTTGCCTGCCTCTGCAAGTGCGTTAAAAACGCACTTTTTCCCGTAGGAGTCAACGAAACATGACGCTTTTTAGCTAATACCGTGACGGAAAGCCGGGCATGGAGACGTTTTAGAGCGCAATCCGTCTCGAATCGCTTTTAAAGCGAAAAGCAATCGGTCGCGACCCTGCAGCTTTGCTGTAGCGGCGCGGAAGGTTGCCGCTTTGAAGACGAGGCGAGACAGGGAAGCGCGAACGGATTTCATCTCGATACCGTATGTTTACGCTTTTTAATAGTTTGTCTACACGCTGAAGGATCCATGCAAATGGGTCCTTTTTTATTATGATTAAATTTTGGAATACAATAATTATTTGAAATTAAGTTTCATAAAATGTACACTAAATGTATAACATGAAAACGGATTCTAAAAGAACGTCAAGTCAAAGGAGCGGATTGAATGAAGGGTGGTATCTTTTCACAAATTGAAGCAGTACGCGAGGAGTTGCCGTCCTCGTCACGGAAAGTAGCCGATTTTGTTTTATCCCACGCGAACGAAATCGCTGGGATGACGATTCATCATTTGGCAGAAGAATCGAATACGAGTGCTGCGGCCGTCGTTCGATTTTGTCGTGCGCTTGGACTAAAGGGATATCCGGAACTGCGGATGCGGATTTCTGCTGATACGGCACGAACGGATTTGACAGGATATCACGATATCGAAGAAAACGAACGTCCAGCAGATTTAATCGAAAAAACGCTTAGTAACAGTATACAAGCCCTACAAGATACAGCCAAACAATTGAACGATGTCCGAATCGCAGAAGCGACAAAAACCCTCGATCAAGCACGTGCTGTCTACTTTTATGGAATCGGTGCTTCGAACGTCGTCGCACTTGATGCAGCCCAAAAGTGGACGCGCGTCGGGAAGTTAGCGATTCAAGAATCGGATCAGCATCTTTTAGCGACACTCCTTGCAAATGCGAGTCCGGATGATGTCTTCTTCGCGATTTCTTACAGCGGAGAAACAGAAGAAGTCGTCGAACTGATGCGACTGGCAAAAATTCGCGGTTTAAAAATGATTAGTCTAACCCGATTTGGTGATAACCGAATCAGTCAGCTGGCAGATATCGCATTGTGGACATCGCGTGCACCGGAAGCACCGCTTCGAAGTGCGGCACTCAGTTCGCGCTTGGCACAATTGTTTGCGATTGATGTGCTCTTCTTGTCTTATGCAGCAATTCACTATACGGATACGATTGAACGACTTCAGTACACACGTGAAAGTGTGAAGATGTTGCACGGAAAAAAATAAGGGGGCTACTCAGTGGATCAGTCGATAGCGAGCCGGATCGAACAGCTATTTCCGGAAATGGTTGAACGCCGACGGTATTTACATCAACATCCTGAACTTTCTTTTCATGAGGTCGAGACACCGAATTATATCGCAAGTCGTCTCGAAGAACTTGGAATCGAAGTCCGACGAAATGTCGGAGGACGTGGTATCGTCGGAACGATTCGAGGAGGAAAACCGGGGAAAACGGTCGCATTACGGGCAGATTTTGATGCGTTACCGATTCAAGATGAAAAAACGGTTGATTATCGTTCGACTGTTCCAGGAGTCATGCACGCGTGTGGGCATGATGGTCATACGGCGACATTACTCGCCGTCGCGGAAGTTCTCGCCAGTCAAAAAGAACAGCTGACGGGAAATGTCGTCTTGATTCACCAGCATGCGGAAGAAGTGGTGCCGGGGGGAGCGCGTGAGATGATTGCTGACGGCTGTCTTGACGGAGTCGATGTCATCTTCGGAACACACCTTTGGTCGACGACGACGCTTGGGACGATCGGAACACGGGTCGGTCCCGTCATGGCAGCGGCGGATAAATTCGAGTTAACATTATTCGGTCGAGGCGGACACGGGGCAAAACCGCACGAAACGATTGATGCCGTACTACTTGGGGCAACGATTGTCAAAGAACTTCAAAGTATCGTCAGCCGTCGTCTCGATCCATTGCAGCAAGCCGTCTTGACGATTGGGACGCTTCATGCCGGAAATACGTTCAACGTTATTGCTGACCGGGCACAATTGACGGGGACCGTCCGGACGTTCGATGAGACGGTTGCTCAAAAAATCGTCTTGGAGATGGAGCGGACGATTAAAGGGATTTGTGACGCAGCAGGGGCGACGTATACGTTCCACTATGAAACGGGGTATCCGGCTGTCATCAATGACTTGGTTGAGACACGTTTTTTAGAAGCTGTCGCCCGTGACGTAATCGGGGATACAAGCTTATTTGAAATTGATCCGACAATGGGCGGGGAAGACTTTGCCTATTATTTAAAGGAAGTTCCGGGGACGTTCTTCTTTACCGGTGCAGGTGATGCTTCCCATTATCCACATCATCATCCACGATTTGACTTTGAAGAGCGGGCGATGGTCGACGCAGCGAAGATATTAGTCGAAGCGACATTACGTTATTTAGCGACACGGTAATCGAAAAAAGGCGTTCCACGACGGGAACGCCTTTTTATCTACTTAAAGAATTTCTTGAACACGACCAACTTGACCATCCTCGAGTCGTACTTTAATACCGTGCGGGTGGTTCGGTGATTTCGTCAATAAGTCTTTTACGATTCCTTCCGTCCGTTTCCCCGTACGCTGATCTTGTTTTAAGACGATGCTGACACGTAGTCCAGGCTTGACGTCTGCACGTTTTTTTCCATCCATTTGTTCATCGCTCCTTCTTGTGAATAACTATGGATATCAGTATAGCATGAGTCGGTTCATGAAACTTGTTTGAAGAAAATCCGTACAGTGAAAAGATGGAGAGAGGTTACGTCGAAAAAAAGTTTGACTATATTTGACCAATTGGCGATTCGATTTTATAATTAAGATACAGAAGTAATACGTGAAGGAGTGAAGTAAGATGGCGAAAGATTATTATCGGACGCTTGGTGTCGAAAAATCGGCAACGAACCAAGAAATCAAGCGGGCATACCGAAAACTTGCGAAACAATTCCACCCGGATGTCAATAAAGAAGCGAGTGCAGACCGTCGCTTCAAAGATATTCAGGAGGCATTCGATGTCCTCGGGGATGAAGAAAAACGGACGCAGTATGATCGTTATGGAAGTGACTATGAACGCATGGCTGGCGCGGGTCCGGGGCAATCAGCAGACTACGAAGACATCTTCCGTCAATACAATGGACGACAGTCTCGACCGACCGGTGGCAGTCAATCCTTTGGTTTTGAAGACATGTTCGGTTCATTTTTTAATCAAGAAGAAGAATCGACGGATGAAGAACTGGAACTGACGGTACCACTCAGTCACCTCAGTACAAATGAAAAAGTAACGATTCGTCTAGCTTCAGGGACGATTCAGATGAGTCTTCCAAAAGACGTCTACGAAGGGAAGAAAGTTCGTTTACGCGGAAAAAGTTCATTGCGTAACCGAAGTGGAGTGGCGGGTGACGTCTACGTGACGATTCATCTCAAAGATGACGACCGGTTCCGTCGACACGAACATGACGTCATTTCAACGGTGCGTGTGTATCCGACGACGTTTGTCTTGGGTGGCGAAGTGATCGCCGATACGCTTGAAGGAAAACGTGTCAAGTTAAAGGTCAAGCCGGGGACGAAACCAGGTGCAAGACTACGCATTCCAAATCGTGGCTTAAGTAATCAAGACGGGCATCGGGGTGCTTTACTTGTTCAATTAGAAGTGAAGTTGCCTGAGATGGATGCAACGTTTTATGAAGAGTGGGAAAATCAATTATCAGTAAAGGAGTAATGCGACATGGACTTTGAGAAACTAACGGATCGTGCTCATGAGGCAATCGTATCAGCGCAAGCGATTGCGAAACAACGTCGGCATAGTGAAATCACAGAGTGGCATTTATTACTCGCTTTAATCGCGCAAGAAGAAGGAATCGCTCGAATCGTCTTTGAAAAACTCGATCAGCGGATGGATCAGATGGAACAAGCCATCAATCAAGCGATTGAAAAATTACCGGCGCTCGCGCAAGTCTCGACACCACGAATCAGTAGTTCTTTATTGAACGTGTTGACGGAAGCGGAAACAGAAGCCCGTTTGATGCAAGATGAGTATGTTTCGGTCGAACACCTCTTACTCGCACTTTCGAAACAAACCAGTCCTGCGACACAATATTTACGGGGCAAGGTGTGACGGAAGAGACGTTACGCGAAGCCATCATAGCGATGCGTGGTAATCGGAAGGTGACGACAAAAAATCCTGAAGCGACATTTGATGTCCTAAAAAAATATGGACGGGATCTTGTCGCTGATTTCCGGTCAGGGAAAACGGACCCGGTCATCGGTCGGGACGATGAAATCCGTCGCGTCATCCGGATACTCAGTCGAAAAACAAAAAACAATCCAGTCTTGATTGGTGAGCCTGGTGTCGGGAAAACGGCAATCGTTGAAGGGCTCGCCCAGCGCATCGTTCGTGGTGATGTACCGGAGAGTTTAAAAAACAAACAATTGTTTAGCCTGGATATGAGTACGCTCGTCGCCGGTGCAAAATACCGGGGGGAATTTGAGGAACGTTTGCAAGCTGTCTTGAACGAGGTTAAGGAAGCAGAAGGGCAAATCCTTCTCTTCATCGATGAGCTGCATACGATTGTCGGTGCCGGGAAAACAGACGGGGCGATGGACGCCGGTAACATGCTCAAACCGATGCTCGCCCGTGGAGAATTACACTGTATCGGGGCGACGACACTCGATGAATATCGGAAATATATTGAAAAAGATCCTGCACTCGAGCGCCGGTTCCAACAAGTCCTCGTCGCAGAACCGGACGTCGAAGATACGATTTCGATTTTGCGTGGATTAAAAGAACGGTTCGAGATTCACCATGGTGTCAGAATCCATGATAATGCCCTAGTCGCAGCAGCCATTCTCTCCGATCGATACATTACGGATCGGTTCATGCCGGACAAAGCGATCGATTTAGTCGATGAAGCGTGCGCGATGATCCGGACAGATATGGAATCAATGCCGGCAGAACTTGATTCACTCGTTCGCCGGGTCATGCAACTTGAAATCGAAGAGGCCGCGCTTAAAAAAGAAACGGACGAGGCCTCGCGTAAACGCCTTGAAGCGCTACAACAAGAGTTGAGTTCGGCGCGTGAAGATGAGAGTGCGCTTCGGACACGGTGGGAACATGAAAAAGAAAGTTCGCAAGGGGTCCAACAACTGCGGGCAGATCTCGAAAAAGCAAAACTTGCCTTACAAGAAGCAGAAGGCCGGTATGATTTAAATACGGCTTCTGAAATCAAATACGGACAGATTCCGGAACTCGAGAATCGGTTACATGCAGCAGAAGAATCGGCAGAACACGTCTCGCATGAACTTGTCCGCGAAGCCGTGACAGATGAAGAAATCTCAGATATCGTTTCAAAATGGACGGGTATTCCGGTCACTCGTCTCGCGCAAGGCGAACGGGAGAAGTTGCTCCATCTTGAAGACACGCTGCATACACGTGTCTTCGGTCAGGACGAAGCCGTCCGACTCGTGTCTGACGCCGTCATCCGGGCTCGGGCCGGAATCAAGGACCCGAACCGACCGATTGGTTCATTCCTCTTCCTCGGTCCGACCGGTGTCGGGAAAACCGAGCTAGCGAAAGCACTGGCGGCAGCGATGTTCGACAGTGAAGATCACATCATTCGGATTGATATGTCAGAGTATATGGAAAAACACAATGTGTCCCGACTTGTCGGTGCGCCTCCGGGATATGTCGGATATGAAGAAGGCGGACAACTGACAGAGGCCGTCCGCCGCAGTCCGTACTCGGTTCTCTTATTTGATGAAATCGAGAAAGCGCATGGCGATGTCTTTAATATTTTACTTCAACTGCTTGATGATGGCCGCTTGACGGACGCGCAAGGACGTGTCGTCGACTTCAAGAACACGATTGTCATCATGACGTCGAATATTGGAGCGAACATTTTGTTGGAAGCCGCAAAAGATGGTTACATCGATGCAGCGGAAGAAGAAGCTGTCCGTCAAGAACTGAAAAATCATTTCCGGCCCGAATTCTTGAACCGGATTGATGACACGATTTTATTCCATCCATTGCACCGCGCAGAAATCGAACGGATTATCGATAAAGCGGTCGCGAAGATGGCAGATCGTTTATCAGGTCGGGAAATTACGATTGATGTGACAGAAGCCGCCAAGACGCTGATCTTCGATGAAGCCTTCGAACCTCAGTACGGTGCCCGTCCAATCAATCGTTATATCCAGCGGACGATTGAGACAAAACTGGCGCGGTCGTTGATTAGCGGAGCAATCCAGGATGGATCGCATGTCGCAATCGACGCAGACGGTTCAGAACTCGTCATTCGTTAATGTAGCGTCAAAGTGTTAAAAAATCTGAGCGTCGTCGGCATTCAAAGTATGAATCTCGATGATGTTCAGATTTTTTGTTGTTTTTACAGTAACTTTTCCCGAGCTTCTTGCTTTCACGGTCAAAACTACGTCTTGCCATATCTCGTTCTGACAAAGCATGATAAGCTATAAAAAAACAGGAAGAGGGAAGTACATGAACGTGACACAACAACAACTAGAAGAATTAATTGATGAATGTCGTCCCTATACAGTACTCGGACAGGTTGCGAGTTATATCCCGGAGCTTGCGAAGTCAGAACCGACGCAACTTGGAATCGCAGTTTGCAATGCCGACGGGACATTTGTGTCTGCTGGTGAAGCGGACACTTTATTTACGTTACAAAGTGTTTCTAAAATCATCACACTCGCCTTCGTCCTCGAAACGTTTGGTGAGGATTATGTCTTTTCAAAAGTCGGAATGGAGCCGACGGGGGACGCCTTCAACTCGATTGCGAAGCTTGAGGAGACGATTCCGACAAAACCGCTCAACCCGATGATTAATGCAGGAGCGCTTGCCGTGACGAGTATGTTACCTGGGGAAGATGCGGCAGATAAACTGCTCAAACTGCGCGAGTTCATCGCGAGTCTGCTCGACATCGAAGTCGAGATGGTCAAGTACGACGCGGAAGTCGCAAAATCTGAATTCGAAACAACGGATTTGAACCGGGCATTGCTGTACTTCATGCGCTATCACGGAGTCATTGAAGGAAACGTCGAAGAAATCATCGATGTCTACACAAAACAATGCGCAATCTTGACGAACTGTAAGGGCCTTGCGATGATGGGTAAAATTTTAAGCCAGTCAGGAAAAACACCATCCGGCCATCAAGTCATCTCTCGTCGTAATGCGCGAATCATTCGTGCGATCATGACGACGTGCGGCATGTATGATGCTTCTGGTGAGTTTTCTGTTCAAGTCGGACTTCCCGGGAAAAGTGGTGTCTCGGGTGCCATCGTTGCCTGTGGACGTAGTGATTTCGATATGGCTGATCTCGGAATCGGTATCTTTGGACCGGCCCTCGATTTAAAAGGGAATTCAATTGCGGGTACAAAAATGCTCGAGCTGCTCGTCCAGCGTCACCCTTAATCGAGTGAAAATTCGTCCAGTGCCGTCACTAAGGCTTGTTCGAGTCGTGTAACTTCTTTTGCGCGTTTCAATTCGTATTCATCCGGCGGTGTAAACGCGCGCCACCGTTCGAGCCGGTTGTACGTATCATTGATTTGGCCAAGCTGGGTCTGAACGCGTTTTAGACGATCGACGGTCGACTTCGGAAGAGTGGTATAGGGACGCAAGTATTCTAATGTATAGCGGTAGTACTTTGTCGCAAGACGCAATTCGTGCATCTTTTGGATTCTTTTTTGTCCTTCTGTCTGGTGCACTTTTTCGTATTTCTGTGCTTTTTTATCAAATCGTTTTTTTGCCGCGTGAATCAAATCGTTTTCATCCATCCGTTTTAATCGTTTTGTCAGCGGTCCTGCTAAGAAACGACGGACGGATTTATCGAGTTCGCTTGAGATGAGAAGATGCATCGTTTCAAGTAGCGTTGCTCGTTTTCCTTGGAGTTGGAGCGCGAGGTGTTCGGCGAATAGTTGCTCGACGGGTGACGTGACAGATTGTTGTTCGAGTTGGACGTCTAAATCACGGACCTCGCCAAATGCGCGCATCAGTCGTCTCCAAATCAGATAAACCGGTTCATCCGTCTCACCGACAAGCGTAGCGAACGTAATCAACTTCCGAAGACGGATTCTTGCTTGGTGGACATCTTCCGGATTTTTAAACTGTCGGGCTTCTTTTGCATAGTGGTTGAATGTCGCCCACGTTTCAAGTAGTTCGAACGTTAAGTTTTCAGTATCGCGATGATTCATATGAATCCCTCCTCACGGTTTTTACGTAGAACAAGCTAGTAGATAGAAATAATGATTAAAATAGAGCCGTTTCTTAGCTCTGGAATGTGGTGAAGTCATGTTAGAAACGTTTACGTTGTCTGGAAAGATTCAACAATTCATGAAAATTTTCTTTCCAATCTTAGTGACGCAAGTCGCTTTTTATTTGATTAGCTTTTTTGACACGGTCATGGCTGGACGATACGGCTCAGCTGATTTAGCTGGTGTTGGTGTCGGAGCAAGCCTTTGGGCGCCTGTCTACACAGGTTTGACGGGTATTTTATTAGCCGTCGCGCCGCTCGTCTCGCAAGCGATGGGGGCAAGGAAGGAGCGTGAAGTCAAACGAATCGTCGTTCAGGCACTTTACGTTTCAGTACTCATCATCGTTGTCACATTAGTACTCGGTTTACTGTTCGTCAATCCGATTTTGAATCAGATGGAATTATCGGGTGAGGCAAGACGTGTCGCACGTGTCTATCTCATCACGCTCGGATTTGGCATCATTCCAATGTTTATCTTTTTTGTCCTTCGCACATTAGTCGATTCTCTCGGGAAGTCGAACATCACGATGGTATTATTATTATTCTCTTTACCCATTAATGTTGCTTTCAATTATCTCTTTATCTTCGGAAAGTTTGGTTTTCCAGAGTTAGGCGGTGTCGGGGCAGGGGTCGCGACGGCAATCACATATTGGTTATTGTGTATCGCCATTACCGGGATCGTTCTAAAAGGGGAATTGTTTCAGCGGCTCGGTATTTTACGGCGATTCTATAAACCGGATTTTACTCGGATTAAGGAACTGGTCTTTTTAGGGGCGCCGATTGGACTAGCAATTTTTTCCGAGGTCAGTATTTTCTCAGCCGTGACGTTGTTACTCGGTGCGTATGGGGATGTCGTGATCGGTGCGTATCAAGCTGCAATCAACTTTGCATCCTTCGTTTACATGCTTCCCCTGTCAGCTGCGTCAGCTTTGACGATTACTGTCGGGTACGAAGTTGGGGCGAAACGCGTCAAGGATGCCGTCCAGTATATTTGGATTGGGCTGTTATTATGTATTGCTGTCTCGCTCTTCTCCGGCGGACTCTTGTACTTACAAAATGAACGGGTCGCGGCACTCTATAGCAATGATCCGGAAGTAATCAATTTAGCCGCACATTTCATGATTCTCGCAATTTTCTTTCAGTTATCTGATGCGGTCGCAGCACCGACTCAAGGCGCGTTACGTGGTTTTAAAGATGTCAATGCTACGTTCGTCTTGACGATTTCGGCGTACTGGGTGATTGGTTTACCGCTCGGTTTTTATTTCGAACGGTTTACGACACTTGGACCGGATGGTTACTGGTGGGGGCTCATTATTGGTCTTGCAGTCGGAGCAACGTTATTGCTCTTACGATTGGTCTATCTCGTCAAGAAGTCAAAGGAGGTTGTTGGATGAAGCTCAATAAACAACGAATCGTTACGATCGCGAAAGTTATTTTACCGATTGCTTTAATTCTCTTTATCTTGTATCAAGGACAAAGTGAATTGAAAAATTTATCTTTGAATGAATCGATTCAAGCCATTCAGCAAATCCCATCATGGAAGTTCATTCTTTTAGTCGGTGCCGGTCTCTTTGCCGTCGCGACGATGTTCTTTTATGACGTCATCCTGTTACGTTCCTTGGAGGTCAAAGCACCGCTTGGTCTCGTCTTCCGGGCTTCGTGGATTGCGAATTCGTTTAACGGAATCATCGGATTTGGTGGTCTTGCCGGTATGGGGGTTCGGACGGCACTTTATCGGCCTTTCGTTGAAGGAAGTCGTCTCCTGAAGGCAATTGGTTGGATGGCGCCGACGTTGATTAGCGGATTATCGATTTTATCTGCATTGTCTTTATTAAATATTTTTCCGGCGTTCGAAGTGCTCGATTTTAAAAAATGGCTTTGGCCCGTTATCATTGGTGTCGCACTTTTCTTCCCTTTATATCTCCTGTTTACGTTCAGACGCGGGGCGAGTAGCATTCGACCATCGTCAATCGTACTTTATTCACTCGTCTCACTCGTAGAATGGTTCAGTGCCGGTGTCGTCGTCTATTTAATTTTACAGGCACTCGGAACGGACGTCAGTTTTGCGAAAGTCATCGGTGTATTCATCATCGCGGCGACGGCCGGATTGATTTCGATGGTTCCCGGGGGCTTTGGTTCGTTTGACTTGGTTTTTTTGATTGGTATGCAACGCGCTGGTGTAGCGGAAGGAAGCGTCTTGACGGGACTGTTGATTTACCGTCTCGTCTATTACATAGTGCCCTTTGTGATTGGACTGGTGTTCTCAGCACGCGAATTTAGCGGACCTGTTGTCAAAATGATTGAAGATAAGCCGATCGTCGGACCATCCGTCGAAGTCGGTGGAGTCATTTGGCGCTTGCAACTGCGTTTTTTAAGTAAGGTCCGTCATTTTGCGTTAGCCTTGATCACTTTGCTCGCAGGTATTGCGATTTGGGGACTTGCGATTTTACCGCCGGTCTCGTCACAATATGATTTTCTAGAAGCCCGTTTACCGCATGAATTATTACTAGTTGGGAACAGTTTCTTCTTGATGGGCGGGTTATTATTCGTCTTACTGGCACCTTCGTTATATCGACGGACGAAACGTTCGCTCTATATGGTATACGGGGCATCATTCTTCGCACTGATTGGGATGGCCTTACGAGGATTTAACCTAATCTCGCTTTCTGCGGTTGTCGTTGTGCTCATTTTGCTGACAGTTTCGGCAAAATCTTTCCACCGTGAGCGGACGCTGATTACGACGATGCGGTTAATGCGTGCATCGTTGGCCGGGATACTTTACCTCGGTGGATTTGTTTTCTTCGGGTATACGTTTTATACGTTAGGGTCTGCAGACGGAACGGAAGTTTATCCGTCTCATGAGATTTCGATGTTTGCAGCAAGTGCAACGATTTTTGCACTTGTTTACTTGTTAGTGTTCATTCGCCTGTTCAACACGTTTAACCATCCGGTCCTCGGAGAGGCTTTTGATGAAATGAAAGTCCGTCAGACGTTGACGGAAGAAGGCGGAAACTACTTGAGTCATTTGGCTTTTTTAGGGGATAAACGATTTTTCTTCTCAGAATCGGGTCGGGCATTTCTTCAATTCAGTCAGACAGGAAATCGGATTATTGTGTTGGGTGACCCGAGTGGGAACCCGGATGAACATTCGCAATTGATTGGTACGTTTCTACGACGCGTCGAGGATTTGGGCTACATTCCGAACATCTATCAGATTCAGGCGCAAAACATGTCTCTGTATCATGATTTTGGTTTTAACTTTTTTAAGTTAGGCGAAGAAGCAATTGTTGATATTACGACGTTTACGGTTTCCGGTAAGAAGCGAGCTGGACTGCGTTCCATTAAAAATCGTTTTGAACGAGAAGGCATGACGTTTGAAGTTGTAAAACCGCCATTTTCAAATGCCTTACTTACATCGTTACGTGACGTATCAGATGACTGGTTAGGGAACAAAGTAGAAAAAGGGTTTTCACTCGGATACTTTCAGTCAGACTATTTGAATCAAGCACCCGTTGGAATCATGCGTGACGCGGCAGGCGACTTGCTTGGCTTCATGACGTTCATGCCTGCTTATCAAGACGGTGTCTTATCAATCGATTTGATGCGCTTCCGTCCTGATGGACCGAATGGGATTATGGATGCGATGTTCATCCGTTTGTTTGAGTATGCAAAAGAAGCAGGCTATCATACGTTCAATATGGGAATGGCACCACTGTCTGCCGTTGGAGAAGACGAAACGTCATTTTGGCAAGAACGTGTCGCGGCTGACGTCTTCAATAACATTCGTTACATGTATAGCTTTACAGGACTAAGACGCTACAAAGAAAAATACGATCCAAAGTGGGAAGGACGTTACTTGGCGTATCGTAAACGTCAATCGTTGACGATTGCGATTTTAAAAGTGACACGTCTCATTTCTAAAAAGAAAGACCGTGTGTTACTGCCATGACGGTGAGGATTACGCGTTTATCAATCAGGGAAGATTCCAATGAATGTGTGGAATCTTCTTTTTTTATTAAACAAATGTATAAAGGTCTATACAACTAGAAATAGAGGCGTTATACTAAACAGAGAGAAACGACTCTTGAGGCAAAGCAAGAAAGGAAGCGAAGATATGACTGTCATCATCAATGCGAACATCTATACGGGTCAGACCGTGATAGAGAAGGGATTCATTCGGTTTGAAGAGACGATCAGTGAGCTAGGCGATATGACGAAGTATGTACCAGTGGCGGAAGAAGGGGTACTTGATTTAGAAGGGAAGCAATTGATTCCAGGAATGATCGATGTTCATATTCATGGGGGATATGACGTCGATACGATGGACGCCGATAAAAAAGGCTTAATGCGTCTTAGTCAAGCGATGTTAGCGGAAGGTGTCACGTCCTTTTTTGCGACGACGATCACACAAGACTGGAGTCAAATTACGCGCGCACTCGAGGCGGCGCGGCAAGTGATGGAAACCGAGACAACGACAATTGAAGGCATTCATCTCGAGGGACCGTTTATTAATCCGGATTATGCGGGTGCCCAACCACTCGACTATATCGTTGAGCCGGACGTCGAACAATTTTTAAAGTGGCAGCAGGCAGCAGGTGGTCAGATTAAACTCGTCACCTATGCACCCGAACGACCGGGAGCACGGGCATTTGAAGAAGCGGTCCGTCTGACGGGGGCAGTTCCGTCAGCCGGCCATACCGATGCAACATACGAGCAGAATGAGCAAGGGAACGTCGTCCACGGGACACACTTGTACAATCAGATGCGGGCACTGCATCATCGCGAGCCGGGAACAGTCGGATACTGTCTACTCAATCCAGCGGTTCGTGCGGAAATCATTCCGGACGGGATTCATAGTGCAAAAGAAATGGTTGATTTTGCATACCGGATGAAAGGAGCAAGCCGGTTGACCGTCATCACGGACGCGATGCGGGCAAAAGGCTTACCAGAAGGTCAGTATGACCTCGGTGGCCAAGCGGTCGACGTAAAAGATGGTGCGGCGCGACTAACGAGCGGAAATTTAGCCGGAAGTGTCTTGACGATGGATCAAGCGCTCCGGAATATTATCGCCTTTACAGGGTGTTCCCTTGAAGAAGCGGTACGGATGACTTCAATCAATCAGGCAGAAGAATTTGGTCTGACGAAAAAAGGGGTGCTCGAGATTGGTAAAGATGCTGATTTCGTTGTGTTGGATGAATCATTATTTGTCGAGCGGACGATTCATCGTGGAGCAGTCCATACATTTAAAAAATGAAGGGAGTCTATTTTTATGAAATGGATGATTGTCGAAAAGGCTGAAGAATTGGCACAAGTCACGTATCAACTTCTCAAAAATGAAATTCAACGGCAAGAGGAAGGGTTGACGATTGGGCTGGCGACAGGGAGTTCGCCTGTCGGCGTTTATGAAGAGTGGTGTCAAGATACATTAGACTGTTCGCACGTAACGACGGTCAACCTTGATGAATATGTCGGACTTAGCCCGACGCATCCGCAAAGTTATCACACGTTCATGAAGGAACATCTGTTTAATGCAGTTGCCTTCAAGAAATCATATCTTCCATTCGGAGACACGGAAGATGCCCATGCAGAAAGTGAACGTTACGAACACCTGGTTCGTAAGCTTGGTGTCGATCTTCAATTGCTCGGAATCGGTTCGAACGGACATATTGCCTTCAACGAACCCGGCACCTCGTTTGACGCGACGACCCACGTAACGAAGTTGACAGAATCGACGCGTGAAGCGAATCAGCGGTTCTTCGACAAGTTAGAAGATGTTCCGTCACATGGAATCACGATGGGGCTCGGTACAATCATGGAGGCGAAAAAAATCTTGCTCGTAGCCTCTAGTGCCAGAAAAGCAGAAGCCGTGCGCGATATGATGGAAGGTCCGGCGACGACCGATTGTCCGGCGACGATTCTCCAACGTCATGCTGACGTGATGATTGTCCTGGACGAGGAAGCTGCCGCCTTATTGTCTGAAGAAGCGAAACGTACTGGACGCGCAGCCTATACGAATTTTATCTAAATTAGGCGAGAATACGCCCACTTCTAAACGATTCGGGTGAAGCCCGGGTGAAAGTGGTAGATGAATCGCCACCCTCTCTTTCAGGTATATCCTTTGTAAGGAGGTGAACATCATGTTGACTCACATGGCCTACAAATTCAGAATCTACCCGACAAAAGAGCAGGAAATCCTGATCGCGAAGACGATTGGTTGTTCGCGCTTCGTCTTCAACCACTTCTTAGCGAAGTGGGATAAGACATACAAAGCGACAGGTAAAGGACTGTCCTACGGGTCTTGTTCGAAAGAACTCCCGGTGTTGAAGCAGGCGTTCGATTGGTTGAAAGAAGTCGATAGCACGTCTGTGCAGACAAGCGTCAAGCATCTTGCCGATGCCTTTGACCGCTTCTTCAACCGTCGGGACGACGGGGTTAGCCTGTTCAGGTTTCGACCGTTAGGTCGGATCACTCAGGAATCCTCCATCTCTAAGCGAAGCGGAGGTGGAGGTAGTTCAAAAAATGATTGACGACAGGAGGTACGTGATTCCGCTATGCGGTTTCCTGGACCTCTTTTTTCGCTAGGAGATACGGTGTCTTTAGTGCATGCTGTTGCAAGCGTCATAGTTTAATCGAATCGTAAATTGACATTTCAGTAAATGTAGGGATAATGGAGATTAGCGCACTTTACAGAAAATTTACGTGAAAATGAGGGCTTGAACATGCAAACGAGATCAGCAAGAAAGAGGCAACCGAGCGCTGGTAAGATGTTCATAAAAGTGGTAGCAGCACTTTTATTACTTCTAACAGTGATTGGTTCTGGTTATGCTGGAGCGGTTTTTATAAAAACACAAGAAACTTTAGCAAAAACACAGATTACAATCCCCGGCTCAAAAGTGAGTTCAAAATATGATGATGTCCCGTCTGAATCCTTCTTGATTTTAGGAACCGATGAAACAAAAGCAAGTAAAGATCGGAATGAACCGGCACGTTCTGACGTCATGATTGTCGGTATTTTGAATAAAGAGTCGGAGCAACTCGTTTTAACGAGTATTCCGCGTGATTCACTCGTCAACATCGACTACTCGAACTATGATATACCTTATGGAAAAACAGGGGTCGAACAAGATAAGATTACCCATGCACATTATTTTGGTTCGATGGATCAATCGAACTCATACAACGGAATTAAGTTAGCGCGTGAGACAACGGAGAATCTTCTTGGGATTCAAATTGATCATGTCGTTAAAGTGAATTTCCAAGGATTCGTTCAATTGATCGATGCATTAAACGGTGTCGATCTTGACGTTCGTTATGCATTTAAAGAACAAGATTCTGCACGTAAAGCAGATACGATTACCGTGGAGAAAGGGATGCAGCACTTGACGGGAGAACAAGCACTCGCTTATGTTCGTAACCGACATGATGATCCACTCGGTGATATCGGTCGTGGACAAAAGCAAATGCAAGTCATCCAAGCCGTTGCAAAAGAAGCAGCAAGCTTCCGCTCACTTGGTGCATACCGTGATATTTTGAACGCGGTCGGAGACAATGTCGAGACAAATCTCGGTCCAAATGACTACACGCGTCTCGCGGACTTCACGGCAGCTTTACAAAATACGACGGAGTACCAGCTTGCTGGAGAAGGCTATATCGGAATCAGTGGGAAATGGGAGTACCATCTGGATCCGAATCAGTTAGAACTCGTCAAAAATAATTTAGCGCAAGCCATGCAAGGGCAAGAAGTTGCGCCGATTAAAGAGGAAACAGAGTTACCGGCGGAAACGGACCAAACGACAGAAACCGATTCGACGATTCAATAAGTGTAAGTTTGATTCTCGATAACGATTTAAAAGACCCTGCCGGCTTTTGCGGCAGGGTCTTTTAAACTGTAGGCAAACTCTTATGAAACGTAAAAATGTGATATCGAGAAGCAACAGTTCGCGCTTCCCTGTCTCGCCTCGTCTTCAAAGCGGCAATCTTCCGCGCCGCTACAGCAAAGCTGCAGGGTCGCGACCGATTGCTTTTCGCTTTAAAAGCGATTCGAGACGAATCGCGGCGCTCTAAACCGTCTTCATGCGCGGCTTTTCGTCACGGTATTACCTAAAAAGCGTCATGTTTCGTTGACTCCTACGGGAAAAGTGCGTTTTTAACGCACTGCAGAGGCAGGCAAGACCCTGCTCGTTGGCCGTGAGGACCAAGGAGTAACGGCTTGCGCCTCGCCCGAGGAAAGCAACGAAAAAAGACACTTTTATTTTCAGATATCACTTTGTCTACACGCTGAAAGACCCTGCCGGCTTTTGCGGCAGGGTCTTTTTGTGATATTAACCATTAGCGGCGGCGTTCCATTTCAACAGTAAACGTATAGCGATCGCCCCGATAAGCAGAAATAACATACTCGAATGGTTGATCCGTCACGAGGAAAGTCAATTGTTCGACTGACAAGACGGGCGCAGCTGTCGTCAGTCCGAGGTGTTGCGCTTCTTCTTTTGTCGCGAGGCGTGACTCGAACGTCTGGCTTGCACGACCGAGATTGAGTCCGCTTGCTTCAGCAAAAGCATAGAGTGACGCCGTCGCAACATCTTGATTTAATCCAGGTAACAACTGTTCCGGAATATAGACGGTCTCGAGCGCAAGCGCTTGTTCATCCGCGATCCGGAGTCGTTTCAATTCATACACGGTCGCGCCTTCACGAATTCCGAGTTTATTGGCAATCGTCATTTCGGCAGCAATCATCTGATACGACAACAATTCGCTTGCAGGTTCGAGCCCTAAATGCTCCATTTCTTCCGAAAAGCTTGTCAGTCCAGATAATTGCATGACGATTTTTTTATTCGCAACGAATGTGCCGCGTCCTTTTTGACGAATCAAATAGCCGGCGTTTACAAGATTCGTGATAGCTTGGCGTACTGTCATTCGGCTAATCTGGTGGGCTTCAGCAAATTCGCGTTCAGAAGGAATTAAATCGCCGGGTTGTAACACCCCGCCTTCGATTTGTTGTTTTAATGCAGCTTCAATTTGATAGTAGATGGGCAGTGGTGAATTTTTATTGATGTGCTGAATCACGGCATTTCGTCCCTTCGCGGTCGATAGTCTTTCATCTAGTGTACTAGGAAATGGACAAGTCGACAAACGATACTAGGCGAAATATGGCATAATAGCAAATGAATAGATTGAGAAAGGTGGGGTAGACATGCGACTGGAGCAAACTTATCCTGCGGTCCGAAAGTTCGTGACACGCGTGATGGATGTTAAAGAAGAACACGGATACTGGGTTGCCTTAGAGGAAAGTTATTTTTATCCGGAGAGTGGTGGACAGCCGGCGGATCGAGGGACATTAAATGATTTGGAGGTCCGTGACGTTCAACTTAAAGCCGGCATCGTGTGGCATCAAGTTGATCAAAAAATCGAAGGTACTATCACGGGCGTCATCGATGATGCCGTTCGGACGGATCATGCAGCACAACATACGGCGCAACACGTAATCTCAGCGATTTTGCAAGACGAGTTCAATATCAAGACGTTAAGTTTTCGGACGGGCTCTGAAGAATCGACGCTCGACATTGAAACAGATGAATGGAATGATGCCTTGCAAGCACGTCTTGAAAAACGACTGCGTCAGGTCATCACATCGGCGTTACCGATTACGGCGAACGAGTACGACGAGGCGGCGGCACTCGCACTGCCTTTACGTAAAACGCCCCAAGTGACAGGAAAGATTCGTGTCGTCCAAATCGGTGAACTGGATTATAGCGCCTGCGGAGGAACGCACCTCGAATCGACAGCTGATTTAGAATTGATTGTCTTGACAGGGCAGGAGCGGATTCGGGGGAATATTCGACTGATGTACGTCGCGAAAGGGCGCGCATTTGAGTTGTTAACGAAGGAAAGACGTGCCTTGCGTGACGCCGCTCAATTGTTATCGGCTAAAAAAGAACAGCTGCCACAAGCCGTCGAAGAATTAAAACAAGATGTCGTTCGCTTGAATCGGATGATTGAAACAGTTCAAGCCGCACATGTCCGTACGGAACTCAATAAACTACTGGCGTCGACGGATGATTGGATTTTCGTAAACCATGCTGACGAGGCATTGCCATTCTCTGAAAAGCTAGTCAAAGCGATTGCGGAAGCAGGACGTCTCGGACTCATTTGGAACGAATCAGCTAAAAAATTATTGATGCAAGGATCAAGTCCGGTCCACCTCGGGAAATTTGCCAAAGTCCATTTGAAGACGTTCAATGGACGTGGTGGTGGTAGTGAGCACGTCGCACAGGCGATGTTCAACACGCATGAGGATGCAGTTGCTTACATAGAACGATTGAAGGAGGAACAAGTAACATGACAGTGATTCAAGTAAAAACAGCAGAGCAGCACCAAGCAGTCCGAATGATTCGCGAACGGGTCTTCGTCGAAGAACAAGGGGTTCCTCGTAATCTTGAATATGATACCCATGACGAAACAGCGATTCACTTGCTTGTCCTTGACGAACAAAATCGGCCTGTCGCGACAGGGCGGACACGTCCCTACGACGATCAACGGATGAAGGTCGAACGTGTTGCGACGCTAGCTGCGACACGTGGGAAAGGTTACGGCGGTGAGCTGATGCGAGCAATGGAACGTGTGGCGAGACGAGAGGGTCGAAGCATCTTGACGCTTGGTGCTCAAGTTCAAGCGATTCCTTTTTATCAAGGGTTAGGATACAACATCATGTCCGACGAATTTGACGATGCCGGCATTCCGCACCGAACGATGGAAAAGAAAATTTAATTGAGAAATTTTAAAGAAATCCTGCAAAAAGGGTTTCTTTTTTTGAAAGTCTATGTATATATATAATTCATAATGAATTTTTATACAGACAGATGAATTCGAAATCAGGGAGGAATTAATAATGGCGAAACAAAAATTAATTTTAGCGTATTCTGGGGGACTTGATACATCGGTGGCAATCAAATGGTTGAGTAAGGATTATGATGTCGTCGCTTTATGTATGGACGTCGGCGAAGGAAAAGACCTGACTGTCATCAAGGAAAAAGCGTTGCTCGTCGGAGCCGTTGAATCGATCGTTCTTGATGTCAAAGAAGAATTCGCAAATGAATTCGTCTTACCAGCACTTCAATACGGTGCCCACTACGAAGGCGCGTATCCACTGATTTCGGCACTGTCTCGCCCGCTGATTGCTGAAAAGCTCGTCGAAGTTGCGCATCAACATGGCGCGACGGCCGTTGCACATGGTTGTACGGGAAAAGGAAATGACCAAGTCCGGTTTGAAGTTTCGGTCGCAGCACTCGATCCTTCACTGGAAGTCATCGCCCCTGTGCGGGAATGGAAATGGTCACGTGAAGAGGAAATCGCTTATGCGAAAGACAACAATGTTCCGATTCCAATCAATCTCGACAGCCCATATTCAATCGATATGAACCTTTGGGGACGGAGTAACGAATGTGGTGTCCTTGAAAACCCTTGGACGGAACCGCCGCAAGATGCTTACGCACTGACGGTCGCACCGGAAGAAGCACCGGATCAGGCAGAAGAAGTCATTGTCGGTTTTGAAGCAGGTGTTCCGACTTCAATCAACGGAACGGCCTATCCGCTGGCGAAGTTGATTACAGAACTCAACATCATCGCCGGGGCACACGGGGTCGGACGGATTGACCACGTCGAGAACCGTCTCGTCGGAATCAAATCACGGGAAGTCTATGAATGTCCGGGAGCAACGGTCTTGCTAAAAGCCCATGCCGCACTCGAGACCATCACATTGACGAAAGACGTCGCACACTTCAAACCGATTTTAAGTCAACAATATGCAGAAACCATCTATAATGGTTTGTTCCATGCCCCGTTGACAAAAGGTTTGAAAGCCTTCTTGAAAGCGACACAACAAGATGTCACGGGCGAAGTACGGGTCAAACTTTATAAAGGCAATGCGACGGTCACAGGACGTCAGTCACCGGTGTCACTTTATGATGAGAAGCTTGCGACGTATACGAAAGAAGATGCGTTCGATCATGAAGCAGCGAAAGGATTCATTAAATTGCATGGTCTTGCGATTGCGACACACGCAAGTGTTCATCGGCAGGAAGGCGTGACAAAATGACGAAACTTTGGGGCGGACGGTTTACAGAAGGGGCTTCCGCTCAGGCTGAAGCGTTTGGAGCATCGATTTCATTCGACCAAAAGCTTGCGGCAGTTGATTTAGAAGGAAGTCTCGCCCATGCCAATATGTTGTATCAACAAGGCATATTAGAAGAAGCGGAATGGAAAAAAATCGAAGCGGGTCTCAAGACGTTACAAGCTTCGATTGGAACACATGTCTATTCGCTTGCTGACGAAGACATCCACATGAATCTCGAACGGTTGCTGACGGAACAAATCGGACCGGTCGCAGGCAAATTGCATACAGCGAGAAGTCGGAATGACCAGGTTGCGACGGATTTACATTTATGGATGGAACAACATGTGGTTGACTTAATCGAAAGCCTACGCAACTTGCAGACGGTGATTACGGAACAGGCGGATGTACACGTCGAGACCGTCATGCCGGGGTATACCCATTTACAGCGGGCACAACCGATTTCACTTGCACACCATCTACTCGCGTATTTTTGGATGTTCGACCGTGACGTTGATCGCCTGACGGATAATTTGAAACGGATTCGGATTTCGCCGCTCGGTGCGGGGGCACTCGCCGGGACGACATTCCCGATTGACCGTTTCAAGTCAGCGGAACTGCTCGGATTTGAGCACGTCTATCCGAACAGCCTCGATGCTGTATCGGACCGTGACTTCGTCATTGAATACCTCGGGATTGCTTCGACGGTCATGATGCACCTCTCACGCTTTTGTGAAGAAATCATCATCTGGGCGTCGCAAGAATTTTCATTCATCGAATTGTCCGATGCATTTTCAACGGGTTCGAGCATGATGCCACAAAAGAAAAACCCGGACTTCGCTGAATTGATTCGCGGAAAAACAGGGCGTGTCTATGGAAACCTGATGGGGTTCCTGACGACGATGAAAGCATTACCGCTCGCTTACAATAAAGACATGCAAGAAGATAAAGAAGGGGTCTTCGATACGGCAGATACCGTTTTACAATCCGTTCAAATCTTTACAGGAATGCTCGAATCCGCAACGTTTAAGACAGAAGCGCTCAAGAAGGCGACAATGCAAGACTTCTCGAATGCGACGGAACTAGCAGATTATCTCGTCACAAAAGGTGTTCCTTTCCGGGAAGCACATGAAATCGTCGGAAAAGCGGTCCTCCATTGTGTGCAGACGAATTGTTTCTTAAAAGATTTAACGCTTGAAACGTATCAAACGTTCCACTCCGTCATCGCGGAAGATGTTTATCCGCTCCTCGATCCTGTCCAGGCTGTCGCACGACGTGGTAGCTATGGCGGAACCGGCTTTGCTGCTGTATCTGAACAACTCGCTCAAGCGAAGGCGAAACTAACTGATTAACGGAAAAATGAAAAAATTTTAGCAAATGACTGGATTTAACAAAAAATGTTTGCTATAACTGTAACTAACAACCGACAGATAGAGGCGCGGATGACATCAGTAACATCATTTATTGAAGCGAGCATGCTGAGTGATGTGAAAGGGGAAATCCGCCGAAGTGAATGAGAAAGATGCTTCTTCTTATTTGCTGGTACAACGGTTAAGATCCGTTGTACTGCCGAAACCGATGTTTCGGAGCGCTATCTTACGTAAAAGAACGAAAGACTTTGTCTTCGTTTGTCCGATCGTGATAACGACGGGCCGTAGGAACGCTCCTACCGGCCCGTCGTTTTTTTCTGTTTCGGGACAAAGGAGATAGGATTGTGACAACTGTACTTAAATTTGGTGGAAGCTCGGTCGCGACTGTCGAACAGATTCAGTCAATTGCGAATTATTTAAAAAATCGGACAGAACAAGGTGAAAAACTAGTCGTCGTCGTCTCTGCGATGGGGAAGATGACAGACTCGCTCATCGCACAAGCACAAGCAATCACGGATCGTCCTGAACGACGTGAACTCGATCGATTGCTCGCAATCGGCGAAGAACAAACGATTTCGTTACTCAGCATCGCCTTAAATTCCGTCGGAGTAAAAGCCTTATCACAAACAGGTGCGCAGGCAGGAATCAGCACGATGGGGGTTCATACGAAAAGTAAGATTAAACAAATTGACGGGGACTTGTTACGAAAGAAACTCGAAACCTATGATGTCGTCATCGTCGCCGGATTCCAAGGCGTCAACGAGCTTGGGGATGTTACAACACTCGGTCGTGGTGGATCAGACACAACGGCTGTCGCCTTAGCGGCCGTCCTTGATAAGCGCTGTGAAATCTATACGGATGTCGACGGCGTCTATACGGCGGATCCACGGATTCATCAAGCGGCACAGCCGATTCCGCAAATTTCATATGATGAAATGATGGAAATGAGTGCACTGGGATCGAAGGTCATGGAGATGCGCAGCGTCGAACTCGGAAAAAAATACGGCGTGCATATCTTTGTTGGGAAAACACTTGAATCGGAAAGAGGGACTTGGATCATGGAGGCAACAGAAACGATGGAACAAAAAGCAGTCACGAGCGTCAGTGTAACGAAAAATGTTTTGACGGTTTCAATCAAACACGTTCCACAAACCAATTCAGCAGTCGCCGACATTTTTGAATTGTTATCGAATCGCCATGTCAATATCGACATGATCAGTCAAACGACCTTTGATAGTGACGTGTTCCTCTCGTTCTCTTGTCCACTCGATGAAGAAGAGTTTCTCGAAGAGGCGCTGAAGGATATCATCGATCGTTTTCCGACCGTTAAAGTCGATCGTCATAACGAGCATGCCAAGTTATCGGTCGTCGGAATCGGAATGCGTGACGCAACGGGCGTCGCATCAAAACTATTCGCGACGTTCCGTGCCGAGAACATCACGTTTTATCAAGTCACGACATCAGAAATCAGCATCTCGTATACAATCGCACAAGCAGATATCGAACGAACGGTCGCGGCGATCGCGAACGCGTTTAGCCTGTAAGGAGGAATGAACATGTATCACGTAGCAGTCATCGGTGCGACAGGCGCCGTCGGACAAAAGATGTTACAAGTCTTGAAGGAACTCGATTTTCCAGTCGGTCAACTGTCGGCGTATGCTTCAGAACGATCAGCAGGAAAAGTCGTTTCGTTTAATGGAACGGACGTGACGATTACAGCTTTATCGGAAGACATCATCCATCACGGGATCGACGTCGCATTATTCGCAGCCGGTGGAGCAATCAGTGAACAGTATGCCCCCTTGCTGGCAGAACACGGAACACTTGTCGTCGATAATTCAAGTGCTTTCCGGATGCAAGAGACAATTCCGCTCGTCGTACCAGAAGTCAATCCGGAAGCGGTCAGCAGCACCAACCGACTGATCGCTAACCCGAACTGCTCGACGATTCAATCCGTCGTTGCCCTGGCACCGCTCAAACACTTAGGTTTTGAACGAATCACGTATACGACGTATCAAGCCGTCTCCGGTTCCGGTCAAAAAGGAATCGAGGATTTAGCACGTGGCAGTCGCGGTGAAGAACCGGTCAACTATCCGCACCCGATCCATGATAATATCTTGCCGCATATCGATGTCTTCTTAGAAGACGGGTACACGAAAGAAGAGCAAAAAATGATTGACGAGACACGGAAGATTTTTAACCAACCGAACTTACCGGTCAGTGCGACGTGTGTCCGTGTTCCCGTCACAAATTCGCATTCAGTTGCAATCAACGTGACGTTTTCAAACGAGACGACGGTCGAAGCGATTCGCACAGCACTTGCTGACGCGCCAGGCGTCGTACTGGTTGATGATGTTTCGCGAAATCAGTACCCGATGCCGCTTGATGCAAGCGGGACGGACGAAGTGTACGTCGGGCGGATTCGTCAAGATCAAACGCTCGCGAACACATTCCATCTCTGGTGTGTCGCGGATAACATTCGAAAAGGCGCGGCGTCAAATGCAGTCCAGGTCGCGCGTCATGCTTTAGAAAACGGCATCCATTCTTAATCATACTAAGGAGGAATTTAACATGTTCAAAGGAGCAGGAACAGCATTAGCGACACCGTTCAATTCAGCAGGTGAACTCGACTTAGTCGTTTTTGAACAACTGATTGAACAGCAGCTTGCAGCCAATAT
The DNA here is from genome assembly GCF_000702625.1 of Exiguobacterium oxidotolerans JCM 12280. Classification (NCBI taxonomy): domain Bacteria; kingdom Bacillati; phylum Bacillota; class Bacilli; order Caryophanales; genus Exiguobacterium; species Exiguobacterium oxidotolerans. The sequence continues at coordinate 2,102,518 of NZ_JNIS01000001.1, forward strand.
CCAAGCGCTTGTCGTCGCGGGGACGACAGGAGAAGGATCGACGCTTTCGAGTGAAGAATTCGAGACATTACTTGAGACGGCCGTTCGTGTCACGGCAGGCCGTGTTCCGGTCATTGCCGGTACGGGAACGAACAATACGGCACAGACGATCGAAAAAACGAAAACGGCGCAACACCTTGGAGCTGACGCAGCGATGCTCGTGACACCGTATTACAATAAAACGTCGCAAGCCGGTTTGGTTGCTCACTTCACCGCAGTCGCGGATGCTGTCGAATTACCCATCATGTTATACAACGTTCCTTCACGGACCGGTGTCGCGATTGCAGTTGAGACAGCTGTGACACTCGCGGAGCATCCGAACATTCAAGCATTCAAAGAAGCGAGCGGGGATGTCAGTTTCATGGGTGAATTGATGACGGCACTCCCCGAAGGTTTTGCAGTCTTCTGTGGCAACGACGATCAAATCCTGCCGTACATGGCATGGGGGGCACAAGGTGTCATCTCGGTCCTGTCGAACCCGTACCCGGCAGAAACACAAGCGCTTGCTGAAGCGATGCTTGCGAATGATTTAACTGCGGCACGGCGCATTCAAAGCGATTTAATGCCTGTCATCGCAGCCATCTTTAGTGACGTCAACCCGATTCCGGTTAAAGCAGCACTCGAAGAAATTGGGTTTGCAGTCGGTGCACCACGCTTGCCGCTCGTTCGCCAATCGGATGCCGGGCACGCACACTTACTCGAGACGATGCATGCTTATAAAGGAGTGGTTCGATGAAGCTTGCCATTCATGGATATGGTGCGACAGGGCATTATGTCGAGGAATTGGCACCCGCTGAAGTCGTTGCTGTCATCGACCGAACGAAGTCAGCAGAGAAAGTGCCGTCGTATCAAACCGTATCCGAGTTGACGGAAGAAGTCGATGCCATCATCGATTTCTCGCACCCGAGCTTGTTGCCGGATTTACTGGCGTATGGCCTCAAAACGAAAACACCGCTCGTCATCGCGACGACCGGATTTTCGGAAGCGGAGTTACAAACGATAAAAGACGCTTCGGCTGAGATTCCGATTTTTCAGTCGTACAACATGTCGTTCGGGATTGCGATGATGCAGCAATTGTTACAGGTGCTCGTACCACTCGCCAGTTCGTTCGATATTGAACTGTTAGAAAAGCACCACAATCAAAAGGTCGATGCACCAAGCGGGACGGCAGAACTCTTATTGCGGACGATTCAAGAACTCCGTGACGTCCAGCCGGTCTATGAACGTGAATCGACACGGGAAAAACGCCAAGCGTCTGAGATCGGCATGCACTCGATGCGTGGTGGAACAATTTTCGGTGAACATGAAGTGTTGTTCGCCGGGGTCGATGAATTGATTGAAATCAAGCACACGGCATTATCAAAAAAAGTATTTGCTTCAGGTGCGATTAAAGCAGCCGAAGCACTCATTCAAAAATCGGCGGGACTCTACACGTTAGAGACGCTCTACTCACAGGAGGATTCACATGTTACTAACTGATGCTTACGAAATTGCGAAATTCATTAAAGATGCTAAAAAACAGACACCGGTCAAACTTTATGTCAATGGCGATTTAGCGGGCTTGACGATTGAAGGGGCGACAGCTTTTGGATCGGATGAATCAAAAATTTTCTTCGCCGATGCAGGACTTGCTGCGACTTTCTTAGAAAAGTATTCAGACCGGATTACGGACGTCCACGTCGAATACGACCGTCGGAACAGTGCTGTACCGATGCTTGACACACGTCACTTGAACGCCCGTATCGAGCCGGGTTCGTGGATTCGTGATCACGTCGTCATCGGTGACAATGCAGTCGTCATGATGGGTGCAATCATCAATATCGGTGCATCGATCGGAGATGGTACAATGATTGATATGAACGCCGTCGTCGGAGCACGTGGCACGATTGGGAAAAACGTTCATGTCGGTGCAGGTGCCGTGGTCGCAGGTGTCCTTGAGCCACCTTCAAAAACACCGGTCATCATCGAAGATGGTGTCTTGATTGGAGCGAACGCCGTCATCTTGGAAGGCGTCCGTGTCGGAAAAGATGCAGTCGTTGCAGCAGGCAGTGTCGTCACAGAAGACGTCCCTGCAGGTAGCGTCGTTGCTGGAACACCAGCACGCGTCATCAAACAGAAAGACGAAAAAACAGCAGAGAAGACGCAACTAGTGGATGATTTACGTTCACTCTGATTGACGTCGAAGAGGAGGAAAACACATGGCAGTGGATACACAGTATGGTGAAGCGATTTGGTTAGACGGGATTTTTCATGATCCAAAAGAAGCGAATACGAGCGTCATGTCACACGCGATTCATTACGGAAGTGGTTTTTTCGAAGGGATTCGTGCGTACGCGACGCCTGACGGTCCGGCAATTTTTCAATTGACGGAACACATCGAACGTCTCTTCCGGAGTTGCGCGTTCTATCACGTCACGATTCCATATACAGTGGAAGAACTTGTCCAGGCAACGATTGATCTCGTTGCGAAAAATGGCTTTGAGTCTTGTTACATCCGTCCATTCGTTTTCCTCGGAACACCGTGGCAAGCCTTGATGGCAAAAGATACGACGGTTCACGTCGGCATCTCATGTTGGGAACTTGGTGAATACTTCGATAAAGGTGTCGGCATTCGTGCGAAAGTCGCTTCTTATCGTCGGGTATCGTCAACGATGATGCCGATGCAAGCGAAAGCCGCTGCGAACTATATGAACTCACAACTCTTAAAAGGCGAAGCCCTTCGTGATGGATTTGACGAAGCAATCGCACTCGATATGAACGGTAATGTCAGTGAGGCGAGTGTCGCGAACTTATTCATGTTGAAAAACGGGACGATCTACACGCCGTCACTCGACTGTTCTGTCCTTGACGGCATCACGCGTCAAGTCATCATGCGCCTCGCGCAAGATCAAGGGTACCCAGTCGTCGAACGCCACATCGGGCGAGACGAACTGTATGTCGCAGACGAGATTTTCTTAACAGGGACAGCGGCAGAAATCACGAGTGTTGGTGAAATCGACCATATTACAATCAACGGCGGAACACGGGCTGTCGCGGATGAATTGCTCGAGCTTTACCGACAAACGGTCTCAGGACAACTCCCACAATATGCAGACTGGTTGACACACGTCACACCAGCGGTAGCTGAATGAATACACGTACACGCGTAACAATCGATCGGGAAGCGGTGCGACAAAATGTCGCATCGGTCTTCGCTCGATCGCAAAAACAGATTTTCGCCGTGGTGAAGAATAATGCTTATAACCTAGGGATGCTTGAAATGGTTGGGACATTGATGGAAGCGGGCGTGCATCATTTTGCGGTTGCTGAAGTCTATGAGGCAATTGAAATTAAAACGAATTTTCCAGACAGTTATGTCTTAGCGATGAATCCAGCGACTCAGTTCGAGGCTGCTCGAGACTATGGCATCGCGCTTGGAATCCCGTCGGTAGATTGGTTGAAGCGGTATCAAGCAGACCTTTCGAACATCGAACTCCATTTAAAGGTCAATGTCGGGATGAACCGTTTTGGTGTCAGTTCACTTGAAGAAGCGCAAGCAGTCCTTGAAGTAGTGCAGGAGCAACAGCTCTGTTTGACAGGGCTATATACACATTTTCCGCTCGCAGACGAGCCGGGAGCGGACCATGATGGACAAGTCGAGCGTTTCTTAGCGATTGCGAACGTCGTCCGGACACAACATGAATTTACGTACATGCATGCTGAAAATAGTGCGACGATCGTCAAACATGACGAACGCCTCGCCTTTTGTAACTATGTTCGTCCCGGTATCTTTTTGTTCGGTTATTCACCGATTGAAAAGATGGACTGGTTAGTCCCTACATTACGGATGACGACAGAAGTCGTTGAAATCCGTGAAGTTGGGGCGGACGAACACGTCGGATACGGCACGTCTTACACGACGGATCAACCGCTTCGTGTCGCCGTCTTACCGGTCGGTTATGGTGATGGTGTCGTGCGAGGACGGTCCGCTTTACCTGTATTGATTCACGGGAAACCGTATTCAATCATTAGTAAATTATTCATGAGCCATACGTTCGTTGCCGTTGATTCGACAGTCGAAGTCGGGGATGAAGTCGTCTTGTACGGGGACGGGATTGAAATCGACGACATCACACGAACGGGAACGGCAAATAATTCGGAACAGATGTGTGCACGCTCATGGCGATTGGCACACCGTTATCTATAAGGAGGAACTATTTATGTACGGAAGCTCGTATTTGACGGAACAAGACAACACGCTTCAAATCGATGGTGTCGCAGCAACAGATTTAGCAGCACAATATGGAACACCCCTTTACGTGATGGCAGAGCGTGAACTGACAGACCGTTTAGCGACCGTACGAGATGGTTTCTTAACGAAATACCCGAATACGTATGCTTCCTTTGCTTCAAAAGCGTTGACGATTGGTGCCGTCTATCAGCAAGTCGTACGTCACGGACTCGGAATCGATGTCGTGACGGGGGGCGAGCTTTACATCGCGCGTCAAGCGGGTGTACCGGCTGAACGAATCTATTTCCACGGATCAAATAAATCGACGCAGGATTTACGGTATGCCGTTGAAGAAGGTGTCGGAAAAATCGTCATCGACCATTACGGTGAGATTGCACAGCTCGAACAAATTGCAGCAGATGCTTGTCAGACGGTAAACGTATTGATTCGAATCGTCCCCCAGGTCATCGGTGGGGCACATACTAAAATTCAGACGGGTGGCGTCGATACGAAATTTGGGTTCTCGACCCATGATGACTCGTATCTTGAAGCCGTTCGGGCAATCTTAGCGTCGGAACATCTTGTCCTGCTCGGTATTCATTGTCACGTTGGATCGCAAATCCAAGATCGTACCTTGTTCGAGCGGACGGCGCGGACGATGATGGGGTTTGTCGAAACGATTCGCCAAGAAACGGAATTCACGGCGAGCGAAGTCAACGTCGGCGGTGGATTCGGGATCGCGTATACGAAAGACGATGTCCCGCTTGATTTTGAACAGACGATGGAGCATGTCATGACAATTATTGAGGAAGAGTCGACACGACTTGGAATCGAACGTCCACGGATTGGGATTGAGCCAGGGCGGTGGGTTGTCGCGAATGCCGGGACGACACTCTATACGGTCGGGGCGATTAAAGAAGTCCAAGGGGTTCGGACGTATCTGTCTGTTGATGGCGGCATGGCAGACAATATCCGTCCTGCGCTGTACGGTGCAGTCTACGAAACAGTCATCGCCAATCGGGTGACAGGAACGCTGCGCGAAGTGACGGTCGTTGGTGCTGCTTGCGAATCCGGCGATTTAGTCGCAGAAAAAGCGCAAGTGGCGGAACCGGCTAGCGGGGATACGCTGGCGGTCTTCGGGACGGGTGCCTATAATTTCTCGATGGCGAGCAACTACAATCAATTTTTACGTCCGGCAGTCGTCTTCGTCAATCAAGGGGAAGCGCGTGAAGTCGTCCGACGCCAAACATATGCGGATCTCGTTACGTGTGATCTCGGTCTAGAAAACGTACGATCTTAATAAACAGCAAGCCTTCCCCGTCGACCGAAACGAGGAAGGCTTGCTGTTTTAAATTTTGGGAGACAGGTTTATCTGCCGAAAGATGGTGTTTCGAAACGTTTTGAGGGAGCATCAAGTCAAATTATTTGGAGGGGATGACCAATACTTGACCGATTGAAATCAAGCTGACATTCGTAATCTTATTCGCTGCTGCGAGCGAGCTGACTGTGACATTGTACTTACGGGCAATCGCATAAAGTGTATCTCCACTTTTGACGGTATAAGACGTCGTTGTTAGGGGAGGTGTTGTTGACGTACCGGGAATTTTCAATACTTGACCAACAGAAATCAAATTGATGTTAGTGATGTTGTTTGCTGAAGCGAGTGCACTGACGGAAACGTCGTACTTCCGAGCGATAGAATAGAGTGTATCCCCGCTTTTGACGGTATAAGAAGTCGTTGAGGTTGGGGGAGGTGTCGTTGACGTACCGGGAATCGTCAAGACTTGTCCGACAGAAATCAGGTTAAAGTTGGTGATGTTATTTGCTTTAGCTAAAGCGCTGACAGAAATGTTATAGAGGTTTGCGATTTTGTAGAGCGTATCGCCAGACTTGACGGTATACGTTTTACTACCTGAAGTCGGGAGTTGCAGTAATTCAGAAACCGTAACGAACGTATACCCTTTAGCTTTCAGTTGCGTAATCATTGAAGGAAGGGCGGTTGGGGTTCCGGATGCACCGGCACCCGTATGCATTAAGACAATCGATCCCGGAACGATGTTCAAAATGACGCGGTTCAAGATTGCGGTAGAACTGATTCCTTTCCAGTCCGTCGTATCGATGTTCCATTGAATCGTTTTCGTGTAACCGGCATTACCGACGGCTGCTAAAACAGAACTGTTGCTTGCACCAAATGGAGCCCGGAAAATTGGTTTGGTCGTCCGTCCTGTTAATGAGTTAAGCAGACTTTCCGTCCGTGTCAATTCACTTGTCATCTGACTTGCAGACAAAGTCGTAAAATCGGGGTGACTGTAGGAGTGATTTCCAATTTGATGCGTCGGTGTTGCGTTCGCGATATTTTTGATCGACTGTGGGTGATTCGCGGCACCGGCACCGGTCAGGAAGAAGGTTGCTTTGACATTGTTACTTTTTAAGATACTGAGGATTTTACCGATGTTTGTACCGTCCGCTCCGTCATCGAACGTCAATGCCACCACTTTGCTCGTTGTCGAACCTTTCGTGACGAATGTTGAGCTAGCTGCTTCGACTGGTAGCTGATAACTGGACAATGGAATGAACATCAGTAACAAAACAACAAGTAACCGAAGCCATTTTTTACCCATCATGAGTTCCTCCTTTTCAGTCCGCTGACACTTCCGCAAACGCTTTACTTATCATTACCCTTTTTTAACAAAAAAACAGAACAATTCCCGTTTATTTCGAGATTTAAACAAAAAAACGAAAAATATTGTTTGAATTCAAAAAAAACAGGGAAAACATAATATATGGAAATAGTAAAAGGAGTGAAATATGGATGATCGAATTTAAAAATGTTGGGAAGCAATTTAAGGACAACGTCGTCTTAAAAGGCTTGACGCTAGAAATCAAAGCGGGCGAACTCGTTGTATTCATCGGTCCGAGTGGCTGTGGAAAAACAACATCGCTCAAGATGATCAACCGTTTGATTGAGCCCTCTTCAGGAACGATTTTAGTGAATGGGAAGGACATCATGAAGACGGATACGATTGAACTTAGACGCCATATGGGCTATGTCATTCAACAAACCGGTCTATTCCCACACATGACCGTTCGTGAAAATATTCAATTGATTGCCGGTCTAGAAGGAAAAGATCACGATCAAATGGATCAACGGACAGAAGAACTTCTCCAAATGGTCGGCCTCGACCCGAAACAATTCATTGACCGCTACCCAAGCGAACTCAGTGGTGGACAACAACAACGTGTCGGTTTTGCCCGCGCATTGATGAATGATCCAGATGTTATTTTGATGGACGAACCGTTTAGTGCGCTCGACCCCGTTACCCGCAATGACCTCCAAGAAGAATTATTTAATCTCCAAGAAGAAGTAAAGAAAACTATCGTATTCGTCACCCATGATATGGATGAAGCGATCAAGCTAGCCGATCGGATATGTATCATGCGTGATGGGGAAATCGTTCAATTTGATACACCCGAAGAAATTTTACGACATCCAAAAGATGAATATGTTGAATCATTCATTGGGAAAAATAAAATTTGGAGTAGTCCGGCGTTCATCAAAGCAGAAGATATCATGATTGAAGATCCCGTCTCAATCAGTGGTAAGCGGACGTTGCTACAAGGGATAGAAATCATGCGTGGACGAAAAGTAGATAGCCTGCTGATTACAGATCGGGATCGTACATTACAGGGAATCGTTAAATTAAAAAACATCCAAACGGTTTCAGATAAGAGTCAACGAATTGAAGAACTCATGGAAGGTGAACTTGTTGCCGTCGATGAACAGGATTCACTGCTTGATGTATTAGAAGTAATGAACCATGAAGAAACAGGTTATTTACCTGTAACGAACAAAGCCGGTCAATTACGCGGCTTGATTACACGAAGTAGCTTGCTTTCCGTCTTGAGTGAGCAGTTCATTCAGGAGGAGGAAGTGCAATGAGTGGATTTTTTGACTATGTAAAAAATAACACCGATCAAATCTGGAACTTATTACTTGAACACTTACAGCTGACCGTATTTGCGGTCGTCATCGCAGTTATCTTAGGGATTCCGCTCGGTATTTTAATTACACGTTATCAACGGTTCGCTAAACCAGTCCTCGCCTTGACGAGTGTCGTTCAGGCGGTTCCGAGTCTCGCGTTACTTGGTTTCTTGATTCCGTTCATCGGGATCGGCTCGACACCAGCCATCATCATGGTTGTACTTTATTCTTTGTTACCTATCGTCAAGAACACATATACGGGTCTCTCAAGCATTCCAGGTGACATGCTTGAAGCGGCTAAAGGAATCGGTCTGACAGAACGTCAGATTTTAGGAAAAGTCCAGATTCCACTTGCCTTACCGATCATGATGGCCGGAATTCGGATTTCTGCCGTGACAGCGGTTGGATTGATGACGATTTCTGCCTTCATCGGTGCCGGTGGACTTGGTTATCTTGTCTTCTCCGGTATTCAAACGGTAGATAACAATCAGATTTTAGCCGGTGCGATTCCAGCGGGTATTTTAGCACTTGCGATTGACTTCATCGTCAGCCGGATTGAGTATTCGGTTGCACCGAGCGGCATTCCGCTTGCTGACGGTCGTATTAAAAACCGGAAACGTAAACGTCGTCAAGCGATGTCTGGTGCTAAAAAAATTGCCATCGCAAGTATCGTCGTTTTATTAATTGGTGGAACGGTTGCGTATTCGTTCTTGAAGCCGGATAAAATCGTCATCGGGTCAAAGAACTTTACGGAACAATTGATTTTAGGGAACATGTTGGCTGATTTAATCGAAGATAAGACAGATTTAGAAGTCGAACGTCAATTAAACCTCGGTGGTACAAAAGTTGCCTATGGTGCGCTTGAGACTGGAGAAATTGACGCGTATGTAGACTATACGGGGACGCTTCTAATCGATGTACTCAAACAAGAAGTAGAAACGGATCCAGAAGTCGTGTATGAAAAAGTTAAAAAAATGATTCCAGCGAAAAGTCAGGTCGATGTCCTCGATCCGATTGGTTTCAATAACACGTACGCATTAGCGATGACAAAAGAAGACATCGAAAAGTATGATTTGAAAACAGTCTCGGATATGGCTGCTGTCAGTAATCGTCTGATTCTTGGTTCAACAATTGAGTTCGCGAATCGTGAAGACGGATACCTCGGCTTAAAAGAGAAATATCCGGACATGAAATTTGAAGATGTCCAGCCTGTTGATGGTGGGCTTCGTTATACAGCATTGACGAATGGAAAAACGAACGTCATCGATAGTTTCTCGACAGATGGATTATTGAAGAAATTTGATTTGACGGTCCTTGAGGATGATAAAGAATTCTTCCCACCGTATTACGCGGTTCCAATCGTTCGTCAAGAAACGTTGGATGAACACCCAGAGTTAAAAGAAATTCTCAATTTGTTAAAAGATAAAATCACGGATGAGAAGATGCAAGAATTGAACTTTAAGGCTGACGTCGAAAAAGAACGTCCAGAAGATGTCGCACGTGAGTTCTTGATTGAAGAAGGCATGATTAAAAAATAATAAAAAGAGAGCCGAGGCGGGAATCCGCTTCGGCTCTTTATATGCGCGCTGACGCGCTATATCGTTTTGGAAAATAAGATCATTATTTTTTGATTCGACTAGCGAGCCAAGCGCGAACAGTGTTTTGCTGAATCATACACGTTCTTCCTCTCTTGGTTGAGTTGTTCCTGAACTCAAAGATTTTTGCTCGGCATCATTAACAATACGCTGTTGGACTTCAATCGTCAACCAATCTGCTTCGTGTTCAGGTAATGTAGGAAGACCGTAACTTGGATTGCTCGTCGATAAAAATAAATCAGACATCCATCGCTCTTCGAATAATGGAATCATCTCATATCCCCCTCAATCTCGATTCATGTGCTACACCTTTAGTGTACGCGCAACATGTAAACGAACGAGAGGGGAAATGTTAAAAACAGGTGAACTTTGTAAACGTTTTCACAAGGTTGTCATATCTTCAGATACTGGTACGCAATCAGCAGCGTACTGTTGTCCGCGCTTGATATATTTTTTGACCGTCCGTTCCATGATGAACCGGTCGTGATCATTGATTTCGCGAATGACTTTTGCAGGGACGCCCATGACAAGTGAATTCGGAGGGACGACCATCTTAGGTGGAACGAGACTACCGGCAGCGACGAACGAACCTGTTCCGATTTCTGCTTCGTCTAAAATCGTTGCGGACATGCCGATTAATGCGCCTTTTCGAATGATGCCCCCGTGAATCATGGCCATATGCCCAATCGTGACATCATCTTCGATAATCGTTGAGTATTCCTCATATTGATGAATCATTGAACCATCTTGAATGTTAACCCGCTCCCCGATGGAGATGAGCCCTTCATCTCCGCGGATGACGGTGTTGAACCAGACACTTGAATCTTTCCCGATTTCGACTTCACCGATGACTTTTGCACCGTCTGCGATATATACGCTTGGATCGACCTTTGGAATTAAGTTTCCGACACGATACTTCATGATTGCTTGTCCTCACTTTCGATTAAGAATTACCTCTTTTATCTTGAACTCCCGAAAAATAAATTGCAACTGCTTACAATCTAATTGTAAGATGGTAAAAATACCGGTCATTATAGGAGGATATAGGATGGATACTACAGTTCGGGCAAGACTTATCGCGATTGCGGCGAAAAAACAGAAAGCGGCAATTGTCTATCAAGGCATTCAGGTCATTGACGTGATGACACGTGAGACCTATCAAGCGGATGTCGCAATCGACTCAGGCTACATCGCAGCCGTTGGGGACGGTTATGAAGGGGAAGAGAACATTGATGGAACGGATCAATATATCGCACCGAGTTTCATCGATGGACACGTCCATATCGAATCTTCGATGGTGACGCCGAGTGAATATGAACAAGCCATCTTACCGCTCGGAGTGACGACGGTGATCGCCGATCCGCACGAAATTGCTAACGTCAAAGGTGCAGACGGTCTACAGTTCATGTTAGATGATGCGGAACAGCTTCGTCTTGATGTACGGATGATGTTACCGAGCTGTGTTCCGGCGACGTCGTTCGAACACGCAGGGGCGTCGTTAAAGGCAGCCGACTTAGCGCCGTTCGTCAATCATCCGGGTGTCCATGGATTAGGGGAAGTGATGGATTACCCGGCGGTCGAACGTGCCGATGCGGACATGCTACAGAAAATCGAGCAGATTGAAGCAGCAGGGAAGCTCGTTGATGGTCATGCAGCAGGTCTTGGTGCACGTGAAGTCAACATCTACGGAGTTGCCGGCATTCGGACGGACCATGAAGCGGTTACGAAAGAAGAAGCGCTCATACGTGCACGCAGAGGGCTGTATGTCGAAGTCCGTGAAGGATCGGCAGCCCGAAATTTAAAAGAAGTACTGGATGCCGTAACAGAAAGCAATGCGAGTCGCTTCTTATTCTGTACAGACGATAAGCATTTGGATGATACATTACGTGAGGGAACGATCGACTACAACGTGCGTTATGCAATCGAACATGGGATTAAATGGGAAACGGCATATGCGATGGCATCACTCCATGCAGCAAATGCCTATGCATTACAAGATCGCGGGGCAATCGTCCCAGGACGCCGGGCGGATTATGTTCTTTTGACGGATCCTGATCGTGTAGTGATTCGTGAAGTGTTCGTGAAAGGCGAGCCGGTCGCTCGAGATGGTAAAACAATCATTACGTCTCCGAAAGTAACGGTCCCACCTAATTTGCGCGGTGAATTAAAAACGAAAGAAATCACGGACACAGTGTTTGAACTGCCACTCGCGCACCCGAAAGCAAATGTTATCGGAGTTATTCCGAAAAGCATTGTTACGAATCATCTCGTGTTGGATGTGCCCGTCGTCGATGGAATGTTTGTGCAGGATACAGCGCAAGATTTATTAAAGATTGCTGTCATCGAACGCCATAACGGAACAGACTTCTCAGCAGTTGGCATCGTCCAAGGCTTCGGTATGAAACGTGGAGCGATTGCCGCGACGGTCGCCCATGATTCACATAACCTCGTCATCGTCGGTACTTCAGATGCGGAGATGAAGCTTGCAGCAGAGCGTCTCGTTAAAGCGGGAGGAGGCGTCATCGCGGTCAAAGGTGAGGATGTCTTGGCAGAACTGCCACTTGAGATCGCCGGTTTGATGACGAGTCGTCCGTTCGAGGAAGTCGGAGCTACGTTAGAAAAGTTAAACGATGCGCTGGATGTATTAGAAGCGGATCGTTCATTCAATCCGTATTTGACGATGTCGTTCCTTTGCCTACCCGTCATTCCGAATTTGAAATTGACGGACAGTGGACTGTTTGACGTCAAAACCTTCCAACATATTAAGACACAGGCGCTAAGATAAAGAAACCCGGATTAAAAAAGGTGAACACTCACTACGACTAGTGTTCACCTGCTTTATTGATTTCCTTCCCGCCTCAAATCCCATCATTCCTTTACATTTGTTATTGAATCTTAATATTTTTCAAGTTGAATCATTATCTGATCCTTGTTATAGTTGTTTTTATATCATCTGTGAAAAACATCACTTTCAGTGAAACTTTTTAACCCTTGATTCGTAAAATATAAAAGAAAAAAGAAAGGAAGGATAGTATGGATAAATCGTATTTTGAAGGACATGAAGAACTGATTGCTTGCGTCTATCGCTCGTTCATCGACCAATTTCATGAGTTACCAGAGCGACGACGAACAAAACGTCAACTGCGAAACCTTGCATTTTCTGTCATCCGTCAAGCAGGTCCGACCTATCAAGAGCGAACGGTGTTGTATGAATTTTTCGCCGAGTTTTTCAGAGCAGTAGAAGAAGGACAGCATGAAAAAATTGAATTCTATAAACAAATCGCACAGTAAAGACCCCAGACGGCTCCGGCAGAAGGGGTCTTTGTTGTTTTACAAAATAAAAAAATCCAAAAACCCACCGGAATGGATTTTTGGATTGCAGATATTGTTTACTTAACTTCCATCCATTTAAAGCTCATGTCAGCACCAAATGGGTGGCGGTATAATTTGTCGATGTTAGCCCGTTGTAAGTAAGCTTCACCTTTTTGATAGATTGGAGCAATTGCATAATCTTCTGCGAGAAGCATTTTTTCAGCTTCTTGAAGATCAGACCAACGTTTTGCTTCATCTGTTTCTTTCTTCGCATCTTTAACAAGTTGATCAAACTCTTTATTCGAGTAGTTCATCCGGTTAAAGCTTCCGTCCGTTAACCACATGTCGAGGAACGTCATTGGATCCTGGTAATCAGGGCCCCAGCCGGCAGCGGAGATGTCATAGTCACCTTTTGACTCAAGGTCAAGGAAGTTTTTGAACGGTTGTTGCTTGATTTTGACCGTCAAGCCAGGCAAGTTCTTCTCGAGGTCACCTTTTAAGAATTCAGATACCTTTTTAAAGGCATCCTCATCTCGTGAAAGCATATCGAGTTCAACTGTTTTAACACCTAACTCTTTTAGACCGGCCTCCCAGGCTTTTTTCGCCTCTGCAGCGTCAAAGCTTTGAAGGTCTGGGTATTTCGCGCGGAAGTCTTCGCCGTCCGGTGTGAACGTGAAATCTTTTGCGACGATGAAGTTCGCAGGTTCTGATCCATCGTTCAGGATGACATCTGTGATGCCTTGCTTCTCGAAACCAAGCGCAAGAGCTTTACGGATGTTCTCATTTTGGAGTGCTTTATTTTTCTGGTTGAAGCGTAAGAAATTGATCCGTGCGTCTGGACGTGTTTTGTAGTCTTCTGACTGTTCGTATTGTGAAACGAATTCAGAAGTAATCGGTGCGAAATCAACTTCTTTTGACTCGAATAAGTTGACGCCGGTCGAGATTTCTTTTACGACCTTCACGTCGATCTTATCCATTTTGACGTTTGCTTTGTCCCAGTAATCTGGATTCTTTTTGTATGTCCATCCGGCGTTCGATTGCCAATCTGACAAGATAAAAGGTCCATTGAAGTTCATTGATTCAACATTCATCGCGAATTTGTCGCCTTTTTCTTCGACGAATGATTGCTTAAGTGGTAAGTACGTAGGGAAACTCGTCAAACCAAGGAAATACGGTGCAGGTGCTTCGAGCTGAACTTCGAGCGTTTGGTCGTCGATTTTTTTGACGCCGAGTTCGTCGAGTTCTGCTTCACCCGCCATGATTTTATTGGCGTTCTTTAAATCCTGTAAGATGTACGCATATTCAGCACCTGTTTTCGGATCAAGTGCACGTTTCCATGAGTAAATGAAATCATCCGCTGTGACGGATGAACCATCCGACCACTTTGCGTCTTTCCGTAGTTTGAAGGTATATGTTTGTTTATCATCGGATACTTCAACACTTTCAGCCATCCCAGGCGTTGGTTTATTTTCACCATCCAGACGATAAAGGCCTTCGAATACGTTGTTTGTCACGATGATTGATGTCGAGTCCGTCGTTTTCGTTGGATCGAGTTGTGGGACATCCGTTGTAGAGATGAATGTCACTTCTTGTTTTTTGTTACCATCTGATGACGAGCTACCGTTCGATTCATTATCCTGACCACAAGCTGCTACTGCGAGTAGCGCCATGCTCGATAAGCCAGCAAAGGCGATTTTAGTCTGTTTCTTCATGTGAAAAATGACCCCCCCGATTAATTTAAAGTAATTTCAGAAAAGTTTGAACATAATGTAAATTTAAGTGAAAATGAATGAAAATGCAACATAAATTTTCTGATAATTCTCACTGGTCGAGGTCTATTTGCTCAATTCCGAGCGATTTCAAGTAGTCATAAAGTATGAAAATCGTGACACGGTGAGGCGAGTACATCCGTAATGTCAATTGCTGTGGCGTGCCACGTAAACGAATATTCGTAATCCGGACGCCCCGTTGTTCGAGCGCTTTTTTAACCGTCTCTGCATCGAGGGTTTCCGGTAAAGTCAAATGAGCGACGATGACGTTTGCTTCAAACCGGCTGTTGTTGAATCGTTTCATGATCCAGGTGATACTTTCGAGCGAAACGAATAGAAAAAGTACGAGAAAGCTTGACTCAATAATGAATCCTGCACCGACGGCAATCCCGATGCCGCTCGCCGCCCAGATAATTGCTGCTGTCGTCAAACCACTGACGATATCATGTGGACGTCGGAGGATGACGCCGGCTCCAATGAATCCAATTCCGGCGACGATTTGGGCGACGATTCGCATCGGATCCATTTGGACATGAGAGGCAATATCTTCATAAAAAATAACGGAGTTGATTGAAACGATGGTTAACAGGCAACTGATCAGGGTAATTACGAGGCTAGTACGTATACCAACTGGCTTGTTTTTGACTTCACGTTCGAATCCGATAATGGTTCCAAATGTTGCGGCAATCATTAATTTATATAAGTCTTCTAGTTGGAACGAATGCACCCATGCCATCATCATCAAATCCTTTCTTTACATTGAAGTGGGTTTTGTTATAATGAACTTTGTGTCTTCGAATGAATATACGTTTGATATGAATAGATATACAGATTTGGAGGAAGTGTTTACATCATGAATCAACAAAAGATTGGTTTTTTTGCATTAGCAGCAATGGTCATCGGTTCGATGGTTGGAGGGGGTGCCTTTAACCTGCCAGGAGCGATGGCTCAAAAAGCAAGTGCTGGTCCGATTTTAATCGGTTGGAGCATCACAGGACTTGGTATGATTATGTTGGCATTAGTCTTTCAACACTTGGCGAATAGTAAGCCGGAGCTTGAAGGTGGTATTTATGCGTATGCACGAGAAGGCTTCGGTCGTTTCGTTGGTTTCAATAGCGCTTGGGGATACTGGGTATCCGCCTGGATCGGTACCGTTGCGAATATCACGTTAGTCTTTAACGCACTCAGTTATTTCTTCCCGATTTTTTCAGCGGAAAATCGACTATTTTTATTGATGATGAGTGTCGTCGTCGTGTGGGGACTATTTTGGATTGTCTCGAGTGGGATTAAAGAAGCAACACTCGTTAACTTGATTACGACAATCGCTAAGCTTGTCCCCATCCTAATCTTCATTCTGCTCGTCGGGATTGCGTTTAATGTACGCACGTTCAATCTCAATTTTTGGGGAGAGGGAACGGAGCTTGGATCGATTTTTGAACAAGTGAAGGGAACGATGCTTGTCACGCTTTGGGCATTCGTCGGGATTGAAGGAGCCGTCGTCTTATCGTCGCGTGCGAATAAGCGGAGTGATGTCGGTAAGGCGACCGTGACAGGTCTCATCGGCGTACTCGTCATTTACATCTTGATTTCAGTGTTATCACTCGGTGTCTTGACGCAAGAGCAACTAGCCGGATTAAATGAACCGACGATGGCGTATGTCTTGGAAGCCGCGATCGGACCGGTCGGTGCAACCATCATCATGATTGGATTAATTATCTCGTTGTCGGGTGCTTTGCTCGGTTGGACGATTTTAGCATCAGAGATTTCCTATCTTGTCGCAAAAGATGGAGCTTTTCCAAGAGTGTTCGCGAAGACGAACCGGAACGGAGCACCCGTCGGCGCATTGCTTATCACACAAATTGCGACACAACTCGTTGCGGCGGTTGCTTTGTTCTCGGCCCAAACGTATCTTGTTTTATCAAGTATTGCCGGGATTTGTGCACTTTTACCGTACTTGTTGTCGGCAGTCTATAGTGTTCGTTTCTCTAAAGCGGAACGCAATACGAAGATGTTGATTTTCTCTATTATTGCTTCCTTCTATTCGATTTGGCTCGTTTATGCGTCGGGTATTTGGTACATCGTCATTGCAGCATTGGTTTATGCTCCAGGTATCATTGCCTACTCGTTAGCAGAACGTGAGCAAAAACGTAGTGGTATGTCACGTTACGAGATGATTGCGAGCGGTGTGCTCGTAATTTTAGCGGGGATCGCCATTTATGGTATGGTCGCTGGTCAAATCCAGTTGTAATCGTAAAAAAGGGCTGACTTTTGAGTCAGCCCTTTTTATATTTTCAACAAGCGATATCAGCTAGTTGAGGAATTAAATCGTTTGTCGACCTCATCGACGGATAAAGGTTTTGCGAAGATGAATCCTTGCATCTGTTGACATGACGTTGTTTTTAGATACGCTTCAGCGCTGGAAGTTTCGACTCCTTCCGCAACTAAATTAAGGTTCAAATTCCGACCTAGTTGAATAATGGAATCTAATAATCCTACATTTCCAACGTCAATCCCATCAATAAAAGTTTTGTCGATTTTGAGTTCATCAATCGGAAAAGCACTTAAATATTGAAGTGAAGAATAACCTGTTCCGAAATCATCGATGGACAGGCGGAAACCGAGTGACTTGATCAATTGCATCCGTTCGAGTGTTCGCTGTGTTTGTAGGATGGCGATGTTTTCTGTCATCTCAAGCGTCACTGAGCGAGGCGAGATTATTTTATTTGAAATCAAGTGTTGGAGCGTCCGGATAAAGGAATCGCTTTGGAACTGGTGGGGGGAAATGTTGATGGCCATCGTCAGCTTAGGGTCAATCGTCTGTTGCCACTCGGCTAATTGTTCGCACGCCTCGAGGACGACCCAGTTATTGATGGGGGTGATGAGTGCTGCTTCTTCGGCAAGCGGAATGAACTCAGCCGGCGGAATACTTCCAAGTGCTGTATGATTCCAACGCAGCAATGCCTCGAAGCCGTTCACACGTCTCGTTTTCAAGTTGATGATGGGCTGATAAGCGAGTGAGAACGCGCCATCTTCTAAAGCTGTAAATAAAGAACGTTCAAGCTGTACTTTTCGTGTAAATTGTTGATCCATTTCATGTGTTAAATATTGAATCGTTCCTGTTCCGACAGCTTTTCCTGAGTACAATGCCATTTCTGATCTCCGGAATAAGTCTTCGAGTGAACTGGCCTCTGACGGATAGAGCGTGATTCCGAATGTACAGGAAATGATTAACGAATGACCATTAATGTAGTAAGGGCGTTGAATGACTTGTTGGAGCTTACGGACGAGTTGGAATAACGTATTTCTGTCGGAAGCGGGAATGAGTAGGCCGAATAAGTCACTCGTCGGATGAAAGGTTAAGGTACCTTCCGTCTGCTGTGAGAGACGAAGGGCTAGTGCTTGTAAAAGTTGATCACCGATGTGCGTTCCGAACGAATCATTGATGACTTTGAAACGATCGATATCAAATAAGATTAAAGCGAGTGGCTGAGTGGGTGAAGCGTGATCGAACATCGTTGCACCTTCTCTTAAAAATCCACGTCGATTGAGTAAATGCGTCATTTCGTTATGGTGGACTAGAAAATCAAGTTCCTCTTCAAGACGGGTTGTTTCGGTCACATCAGTCCCGATAAATAAGTGTTGGAACCGGACACCGTCCGCATCATAAATCGGAATAAGTGTCGCTTGGAGAAACTTTCTTTCGGACGATGACGTTTCGATCGGCATTTTTCCGGACCAGGCTTTTTTTTGTTTGATTTGCGAGCGGATGGTCATCAATACTTCGTTTTCGGCTGCACTGAGCAACTGCGTCCAAGGACGCTTGATGAGCTGATTCGGACAAAAACCTGTGAAATCGACCATGTTGGCGTTAGCGTAAGTGATAGTCCCCCGTGCATCCAAAACGAGGACACAAGCGATTTGATCAAACGCGTAGCGTAAGTCCATCAATCCTTGAAAGAGCGGTTTCGTGTCGGATTGTTGAGCGGTTGAAGGGAGGCTACAAAAAGAAGCACCTATGACGTATTCATCGTTATCGTCAAACAATGGTGTGATTAACATTGTCGCGGTCATGCTTGTACCTGTTTTGTGTAAAAAATACGTGTTCGGAAGTTGAATGACCTGGCGACGTTCTAAAAACGATCTCCAAATCTGTTCACTAAAAGCAACGTCTTCCGGATTTAATAACGGGAGTGTTCGACCTAACACTTCATCTGCAGACCATCCCCAATAGTCTTCAGCCGAAGGGTTCCAGATACGAACGGTTAAATCCAGATTTAAGATGAAGGCAGGTAAGGGGAACTTACTCATGACGACTTCATAGGAATCAATGGTCGAACGGTCCATTACATGCACACTCCTTGTTACGCAAATTGATAGTTCAGTTGTCTTGTCTATTCCCAATATATTCAATCAACATGCAGATAAACATATATTCAATCAACATGCAGATAAACCCTTTTGGATGTTTAACTTTTGTATGAAGATTATTTTGAGGAATCTGTTATAATCGATTTGAAAGCGTTTTCTAAAGAGTCAAAGGGGGACTATTTATGAATCAAACAGAAAAAATTATTCAACAGACAGAGCAGTTCGGGGCACATAACTATCATCCACTTCCAATCGTCATTTCAGAAGCGGAAGGTGTCTTCGTCAAAGATCCAGAAGGACGTCAGTATATGGATATGCTCAGTGCTTACTCAGCCGTCAATCAAGGGCATCGTCATCCTAAAATCATCGAAGCTTTAAAACGCCAGGCTGATAAGATTACGTTGACATCACGTGCGTTCCATAATGATCAGTTAGGTTTCTTCTATGAAAAAGTAGCGAAGTTGACGAATAAAGATATGGTTCTACCCATGAACACCGGTGCAGAAGCTGTCGAAACAGCAGTGAAGGCTGCACGACGTTGGGCGTATGAAGTAAAACAAGTTCCGGGCGACGCAGAGATTATCGTGTGCGAAGGAAACTTCCACGGGCGGACGATGACTGCTGTTTCCATGTCGACGGAAGCAGAATACCAACGCGGGTTTGGACCACTGTTACCTGGAATCAAAACGATTCCGTATGGTGACCTGGAAGCCTTAAAAGGTGCAATTACTGAAAACACGGCAGCCTTCATCGTTGAGCCGATTCAAGGGGAAGCGGGAATCTTGATTCCGTACGATGGTTTCTTAAAAGACGCGCAAGCTGTCTGTAAAGAGCAGAACGTCCTGCTCGTGGCTGACGAAATCCAATCAGGTCTCGGACGTTCAGGTAAGTGGTTTGCTTCGGATTGGGACGAAGTGACGCCAGACATGTATATTCTCGGAAAAGCACTAGGCGGCGGAGTATTCCCGATTTCATGTGTAGCGGCAAATCGCGACGTGCTGAATGTCTTTAATCCAGGCTCGCATGGCTCGACATTTGGTGGAAATCCATTAGCATGTGCCGTCTCGGTTGCTTCGTTAGAAGTGCTCGAAGATGAAAAATTACCTGAGCGGTCGCTTGAACTCGGAACGTACTTCATGGAAAAATTAAAACAAATCAACAACCCGATCATTAAAGAAGTCCGTGGACGTGGACTCTTCATCGGAGTTGAATTGACAGAAGCGGCTCGTCCATATTGTGAAGCATTAAAGGAAAAAGGACTGCTTTGTAAAGAAACGCATGAGACGGTCATTCGTTTTGCACCACCACTCGTCATCACGAAAGAAGAGCTCGACTGGGCCTTTGAACGAATCGAACAAGTATTAGGCGCCTCGGTAACGCAATAATTGATAGATCAAGACTTCCTGGTCGATTATGACGGGAAGTCTTTTTCTTTTTTATGTTTGATTCTTTTGGAGATGGGAAAATACTAATATTCGCATAAAAAATAGGGGGTAATGAATATGTCAGAAAACAGTGGTTTGAATAAAAAGCTCGATGGTGCAGTCGATAAAGCAGCAGGTAAAGCAAAAGAGGCACTTGGTAAAGCGACAGGGGATAAATCAACAGAACGTGATGGGAAGAAAGATCAATTAAAAGGTGGCGCGAAAAAGACAGTCGGGAATGCCCAGCAAAATCTTGAGGATACGAATCGTCATTAATGCGTGACCGTAAGTACCCGAACGTTCGGGTACTTTTTTTATGAATAAATTTGTATAAAGGTCTAGTCATTTAGATGTTTATATGAAATAATGACAGTTGTAAAAGCGTTTTCATTGATTCGTCAGCAATTGTTTTTTTACTTAAGAAAGGATGAAGTGTATGTTGCAATTTCTTCAACGGATTGGTAAAGCTTTAATGCTGCCAATCGCCGTATTACCAGCCGCAGGGATTGTCTTACGACTCGGATCGGCAGACATGCTGGATATCCCATTGATGGTAGCAGCGGGAGGGGCAATTTTTGATAACTTGCCGCTTATCTTTGCGATTGGTGTCGCAATCGGACTTTCGATTGATGCCAGTGGGGCAGCTGGATTAGCTGGGGCAGTCGGTTATCTCGTTTTAAAAAATGGTGTTGATTCCATGAACAAAGATTATTCCAATGCCCAAATTCAAGCAAAGTATGATGCGATAGCAGCCATTGTCAATGATTCCTCGACGAAAGCAGACGGTGCGACCTTGAGTGCGATTGCGAATCAGGCGAGTCTTGGTTCGATGGTCAACATGGCAGTCTTTGGCGGAATCATTGCCGGGATTACAGCCGGTTTGCTTTACAATCGTTTTTATAACATTAAACTCCCGGATTGGTTGGCATTCTTTGGTGGAAGACGGTTCGTTCCGATCATCACCTCTGCTGTAATGCTCGTTTTAGCTTTTATCTTTGGTTACTTATGGCCGTTCATCGAAGATGGGATCAATGGTGCCGGAGAATGGATGGTCAGCCTCGGAGCAGGCGGTGCCGCACTGTTTGGATTCTTCAACCGTCTCTTGATTCCTGTCGGTCTGCATCATGTCTTAAACAATATTTTTTGGTTCGTCTTCGGTTCGTATGAAAAAGCAGACGGGACGATCGTCAATGGAGACATCGCTCGTTTCTTTGCCGGAGATCCGACAGCGGGTATCTATCAGGCTGGTTTCTTCCCGATTATGATGTTTGCACTTCCGGCAGCTGCTGCTGCGATGGTCATGGCAGCACGGAAAGAAAATCGGAAAGCTGTTGCCGGAGCGATGATTGGTTTAGGATTGACTTCGTTCCTAACGGGGATTACGGAGCCGATTGAGTTTTCATTCATGTTCCTTTCACCCGTCTTGTACGTCATGCATGCCGTTTTGACAGGTCTTTCGATGGCCGTCGTCAATTTGCTTGGCATCTTACATGGGTTCTCGTTCTCAGCAGGGTTCATTGATTATGCCTTGAATTTTGGAATTGCTACAAAACCGTTGTTGCTGATTCCGGTTGGTCTCGCGTTCGCGGTCATCTATTACTTCCTGTTCTACTTCATGATTACGAAGTTTGATTTAAAAACACCAGGTCGTGAAGATGAATCGCTCGTAACAGACACGGGTATCGTAACAGGGGTTTCAGATGATAAGTATGAGCAACAAGCAGCAAAAATCTTTGCAGGTCTACAAGGTACGGATAATGTGACGGCGATTGATAATTGTGCGACACGTTTACGTTTACAAGTCAAAGATACAAGTGTAATTGATGAAGCAGCGATTAAAGCCGCTGGTGCAAAAGGTGTCATGAAGATGGGGGCGACAAACGTCCAAATCATCATCGGGACAGATGTTGAATTCGTCGCGGATGCCATGAAACGTCACAAAAATAAGTAAACAAAAGACCAGCGCTCATGAGCGCTGGTCTTTTGTTTTGAAGGGAGATACACTGTTAAGAAAAGTCACGTTGATTGTGCGACGCAGTGACTGTTTTTTGTTTTGGGGCGTGGGCATAAATCGGATAAAAAATACCGACTAAAATGATGATGATACCAATCCACTGTGAGCCCATTAAATGTTCGCCTAAAATGAGCACAGAACAGATGACTGCTGTTGGGAGCTCGGCAGCTCCGAGCAATGAGACGCTGGCAGGACTGAGATGTGGTGCACCTGCGGCAAATAAAAGTGGTGGTAAAATTAAAGCGAATAAGCCGAGTGGAAGGGCATAAAGCAACATTCCATTTTCAAAATTTGTTTCGCTCAAGAAAGTAGTAGGTGGATACATAATCATGACGAAAAGTAACCCACCTGTCATCATATAAAAGCTCTTTTTGATGACCGGAAGATGATTTGCGACACGTCCGCTCGCGAGTAAAAAGATGGAGAAGCTGACCGCTGCGCCTAATCCGAACAGTGTTCCGCGGAAGTCAAGCGAACTCGTGTAAGCAGCACTTGCCAAAATGGCTCCGCCAATCAAGAGGATTGCTGACAAGAAGTGTGCCCGTGAAGGTAAGCGTTTCGAAATGATTGAATCGATAACAACACCAATCCACGTAAATTGGAACAATAAGATGATTGCGACGGAAGCAGATATTGTCTGCAGGCTCTGATAGTAAAGGTAACCTGTCGTCCCACTGGAGATGCCGATAATGACCAGTTTCATAGCGGTCGTAGGTGCGAGACGTAGATTTTTTGTAAATAGCGCAAGGATGAAAATCATGAGCCATCCGAAGAGAAACTGACTTCCTGAAACTGTAGCAGAGTCGAAGCCGGCAGCATAAGCTAGTTTGACAATCGTTGAAAGGACACCGTAACTGATAGCGCCGATTAAAACGAAAAGTGTTGCTTTTGATCGATTCATTTAGTTGCCTCCATGTTTTAGAACGCACAAAAAAGGTTGCAACAGGGCCTTGTCCAGGTTTTTTGGACAGGGTTTGGTTGCAACCTGTGTGAGTTATTTAATGTTGAGACCTACCTCTTTGTAAAAGGCGGGTTTTAATTCATTGTAGCGAGCAGTTAAACGATTAAAATCATTTAACGTAGCCGTAGCCTGACGCGTAGTACGATTTAAGTCGGCTGTTGCTTCATCAATCTTAACGAAGTTCGGTTTCTCGGTCAAGTAGGAGAGTAATTTTTCCTCCGCGTCCATTGAAGCGGTATATTGCTTAACGAATGTAGTGAATGCTTGTTCACGCTGTTCGATGACTTCAATCACGCGAAATCCTTCACGTTTCGGTCCGGTTTCGAGTTCTGCGACGTAATCTTTTAATTCTTGTATATCTAACTTGGCGAAAGCCTCTCGGCGCAACGATTGTTCTTGTTCAAGCAAAGAGGATCGTTCTTCGTTTAAAGCCATTAATTCCTCACGTTCATTTTGTGACCGTTTGATTTCCTCAGCTCCTGCATCGAGAACTGCTTGGTACGTATTAACGGAAATTTCATCTTTTCTACTTCTAGACTCTGCGAGCGTGGTCGCGTCTTGTTCGTATGTTGCGTGCTCTTCGAGTTTGTCATAAAAGTCCATAGAGGAATCTGTTGAACAACCACTTAAAAGTAACGCAGCACAACTCGAGAGAAAAGTGAGAGACAGGTATATTTTTTTCATGAACGAAACTCCTTATAGATTGGATTGCTGAACAAAATTAAACGGAATATGGAAGTCTTCATCATAAATCGAAAACTGATAGCCTTTTTTCTTTAAACCGGCAACGATTGCCGGAAGTGCGCGTAACGTTTGTGGTTGTTCATGTAATAAAATAATTTCGAAAGGATCTTCTGCCCGGTCGATGACAGTTTTTGCGACTTCTTTTGCACTGTCTTTGTAATACCAATCCATCGAATCAATCGACCAGTCCCAGACACGTAGATTCGCAGACGCCACATCATTCGCGATCGTTTTTGAAATACCAGGAGACGAGCCATAAGGAGGACGCGTCAGAAGAGGCGAATGTCCCGTTAACTGATTAATCTTTTTTTGGACGCTCAGCATCTCTTTGACATATTGTTTTTTCTTATAGAGCGTTTCATAGTCATGGGTCTCACTATGCAGCCCGATGTAATGTCCTGCCGTTGCGGCATCTTTTACAAGCGTCGGCTGGGCGTCGATGTTGCTTCCGATGAAAAAGAAAGTAGCTTTGACTTGTTGTTGCGCCAGTTCATTTAAAATGTCTGTGGTTAAGGCGCTAGGGCCATCCTCAAACGTTAAATAGGCGACTTTTTTTGTCACACCATTCCATTGATCGACCCGGGATTTTTCCATGTTAGCAACAGGGACTTGTCCGAGCGTTGTGACCGTTACAGTAGCGAGCTGTTGTTTCGGCTTGATGTATTGATAGGCGATGAATCCACCGACAGAAAGTAAAAGTAAGGTGAATAAAATCGATAGCTTGCGAAGAAATTTGTTTTTAGAATGTCGTTTTCGTGGTCCAAGACCAATCGGATTTCCAGTGTTGTATGAATCCATCGCTGTTATAGCTCCTTTGCAGAAAATCGTATAGGTTAACTGTAACATTTTGTCTGTTTCATTTGTAACAAACATGTTACAAAAAGATAACTGAGTAAGATTTTTCAAATTATGACTCTTTAAGTTAGATTAAAACAGATGATATTTGATTTAAATTAAACATGAAAAAGAGGACAAGCAGACCCGTTTGGATCTGTTTGTCCTCTTTATCTAAATTAGGCGAGAATACGCCCACTTCTAAACGATTCGGGTGAAACCCTAGTGAAAGTGGGAGATGAATCGTCCCCTTCTCTTTCGGGTATACTCCTTTGTAAGGAGGTGAACATCATGCCGACACACAAGGCCTACAAATTCAGAATACACCCGACAAAAGAGCAGGAAATCCTGATTGCGAAGACGATCGGTTGTTCGCGCTTCGTCTTCAACCACTTCTTAGCGAAGTGGGATGAGACGTATAAAGCGACAGGTAAAGGACTATCCTACGGGTCTTGTTCGAAAGAACTCCCGGTGTTGAAGCAGGCGTTCGACTGGTTGAAAGAAGTCGATAGCACGTCTGTGCAGACGAGCGTCAAGCATCTTGCCGATGCCTTTGACCGCTTCTTCAAGAAGCAGAACGAACGGCCTCGCTTCAAGTCAAAGCGTAACCTCGTTCAATCGTACAAGACGAACATTCAAGGGAAATCTCAACTTCCCGAAGTCTCTATAATTGGCAACAAGTTAAAACTCCCGAAGTTGAAATGGGTCCGTTTCGCTAATTCGAGGCAGGTCGTCGGACGCATCTTGAACGCGACCATCCGGCGTAACGCTTCAGGAAAATACTTCGTCTCCCTGCTCGTCGAGCAGGAGAGCAACGAAATGCCGAAGACGGGCTCATCCGTCGGCGTCGATGTCGGGTTGAAGCACTTCGCCATCCTGTCGGACGGCACGGTGTACAAGAATGACTGTTACTTCCGTTCGCTTGAGAAAAAGCTGGCGCGCGAGCAACGCAAGCTTTCTCGTCGTCAACGGTTGGCCTTGGACAAGAAAGGAAAACTTTCCGAGGCGAAGAACTATCAGAAGCAGAAGCGGAAGGTCGCCCGCATCCACGAGAAGATCGCCAACAAGCGAACCGATTTCCTGCACAAGGTATCGACCGAGATCGTCAAAAACCACGACGTCATCGGCATCGAGACCTTGCAAGTGAAGAACATGCAGAAGAATCGCAAGTTAAGCAAGTCCATCTCCGAGGTCAGTTGGTCGGAGTTCTTCCGCATGCTCGGATACAAGGCGGAATGGTACGGGAAGACCATCGTGAAAGTCGGCAAGACCTTCGCCTCTAGTCAACTGTGCTCCAGTTGCGGGCATCAACACAAAGACGTGAAACATCTTGGCTTGCGTGAATGGACATGCCCGAGTTGCGGGATCCATCACGACCGGGATGTGAACGCAGGATTGAATCTTAAACAAGAAGCTGAACGCCTCTTAGCTTCTTCAACCGTCGGGACGACGGGGTTAGCCTGATCAGGTTTCGACCGTTAGGTCGGATCACTCAGGAATCCTCCACCTCTAAGCGAAGCGTAGGTGGAGGTAGTTCAATATTACTCACTTATTGTTCAGTGACTGTGCAATCCGTACATTCGGACTGGTAAGATTCGCATTGTTCATCCATCTCTTTTCCACAGGTAGCACAAGTTTTTGCAGGGAGTTGACGATAAAATTCAGCAGATGTCTCTTGGTAAAGTGGCTGTTCCATTTGTATCTCCTCCTAATGGTGATCAATGTGTATACAACGTTGTTTATATAACCTTATTGTATTAGTACAGATGTTTAAAGTCAATAATTGTTTTATAACAGATGAAGTTAAGTAAGTCTTGTCGTATGACAGTCGGGAAACAGGATGATACGATATCAAAGTAAATTAGATACTATTAAGGGGGATTACATCATGAACCAAACTTTTTCAGAAACACTGCAAACATTGAATGAACGACGTTCTGTTCGTCATTATGATGCGTCATTTACATTAACGGAAACGGAAGTAAAAGAATTAATCGAATTAACAACAGCTGCACCAAGTGCTTGGAACTTACAGCATTGGCATTTTGTTGCCTTTCATTCAGAAGAATCCAAACAACAGCTCGCACCGATCGCTTACAATCAACCAGCCATTACGTCTTCTTCAGTCGTCATCGCCGTGCTTGGTGATACGCAAGCAAACCGTAATTACAATCCGGTGTATGGACCGGCTGTCGAAGCGGGCGGGATGACGGAAGAATTATTCGACTCAATCAAAGGGCAAGTAGAAGGTGCTTACCAAAGTGCTGCATACGGCCGTGACGCGGCAATGTCGAATGCCAGCTTAGCTGCGATGCAATTGATGCTCGTGGCAGAAGCGAAAGGGCTCTCGACGCTTGCGATGGGCGGTTTCGATCATCAAGTATTCGCCGATACGTTCATTACGGAAGAACGTTTTGTACCTGTTATGTTGATTGCTGTTGGTAAAGCTGTTGAAGATGCGAAAAAACGCCCGGCACTTCGTTTACCAGTTGATCAAGTAACGACTATTTTATAAAAACAAAAGGCTGACTCGAAAGTCAATCTCTCACAGACAAGTGTGGTGGATTTAACATCTGCCATACTTGTCTTGTTTAAAAGGAATCACGCGACTCCGATCGAAAAGTGCGTGAGAAAAATGATTCCTTTTTGAGTCAGCCCGATTGTTTTTAGCGAATTTTTTATTTTTTTTACGGAAACTACTTGCCAGCTGTTTAGTTTCTTGCTATATTAATAAATGTCCTAGCAAGTACATAACGTACTGCATCATGATTCTGTAGCTCAGCTGGGAGAGCGCTACCTTGACAGGGTAGAGGTCGCTGGTTCGAGCCCAGTCAGAATCATACCAAAAGTCCCGTTCATCATTTGATGAACGGGACTTTTTTAGTTTATTCTTAAACAAGAAGCTGAACGCCTCTTAGCTTCTTCAACCGTCGGGACGACGGGGTTAGCCTGATCAATTTTCGACCGTTAGGTCGGATCACTCAGGAATTCTCCACCTTTAAGCGAAGCGTAGGTGGAGGTAGTTCAATGGAATCTGTTTGGGGTTATGAAAATATGCTTGAACCTCGAACCGTTGATTCGCATATTCGGCATGTCCGAGAAAAATTACGCGACGCGGGATTTCCGATTGAACGGTATTTAGAGACGGTTCGGGGAATCGGTTATCGGTTAACTGATTACCCGGATTGGTCAACATAAGGGGGAATATCATGACGACTATCTATCTTGTGCGCCATGCGCATTCAACGTATTCGACCGATGAACGAAATCGGCCGTTATCGACGCAAGGAAAGCAAGATGCCGAAGCATTAGTTTCAGTGTTTCAAAATATTGCAGTAGATCATGTGTATACGAGTCCATACAAGCGAGCACGTGAAACAGTTCAACCTTTAGCAGCAAATCGGGGGCTCGCTGTTAAGGAACAACCAAATTTCGCGGAGCGAGTGCTCGCTCCAGGAGCCTTGGCTGATTTTCAAGAAGCAGTCCGTGTCGTTTGGGAACATCCGGATGATAATCCGTACGGTGGTGAGTCGAATCAAGTGGCGACAGAACGTGTCGTTGCGAGTACGATCGAGTTACTGCGGACACATCAAGACGAGGTGCTTGTCATCGGAACACATGGAAACATCATGGCCTTATTGATGCAGCATTTTGATGCGCAGTATGACTATGCCTTTTGGCAAACGTTACCGATGCCAGCGGTGTACCGACTCGACTTCGAAGGCGAATGCTATAGCGGAAGTCGGCAAGTAACAAGGTGAACTAAAAGAGGCAGTGACTTCCGTGTACGTACCGGAAATCACTGCCTCTTTTGTATAGGGTCACACTTAGACGTTGACGGCGCCTTCATGTTTCTTAATCAAGTCTGCCGTCAGTTGGCCGGACAATGTGACCATCGGCACACCGCCACCTGGGTGCGTCGAACCACCGACGAAGTAAAGTCCCTCGTACAGGTCACTTTTCGAAGGAATCTTAAAGCCGCCGTTCTTTTTCCGGTCTGCAGCGACACCGTAAATCGAACCGCCATTCGGTCCATAGAGTGATTGTAAGTCTTCCGGTGTAAAACGATATTCGAATTCAATCGAATCGCGTAAACCGTCTAGCCCCATCCGTTCGAGTTTATCGAGGACGACTTCGCGATACGCATCCCAATCGGTTTTACCATCTGGATTTTTCGTAAGTGGAGGTACGTGCGTCAAAACGAATAGATTGTCTTTTCCTTCCGGTGCTTGTGAAGCATCAGATTTCGACGAGACACCAACATAAATCGTTGGGTCTTCAGGTGGTACACCATCCTTGAACATTTGTGCAAATTCGCGTTCTGGATCTTCCGAGAAGAAGAAGTTATGATGTTTTAATGATTCGTATTCACGGTTGACTCCGAGTAACAAGACAAGACCAGAAACAGAAGGGACAAACGAATCATTTAACTTTTTAGCTTGTTTGCCTGCTTTTTTGTCCGGAACCAGGTTTTGGTAAGTCGGAATGACCTCAAGATTCGAGACGACGACGTCAGCCGGGTAAAACGTACCGTCTTTAGTCTCGACTCCGACTGCGCGTTTTCCTTCGACGACGACACGTTCAACCGGACTGTTGACGTGAACAGTGACACGCAATTCGTCAAGCAATGCTTGCATCGCTTCGGCAATCTTGTACATACCGCCTTTGACGTAGTAAATCCCGATTCCCATCTGGACATAAATCATTTGGTTGAAGACAGCAGGTGCTTCATATGGATTAGAACCGACATACATCACCATGTAATTAAACAATTGCTCGAGATGTTTGTTATTCAAATGTTTTTTTGTTCCGCTCGCAACTGTATTCAACGGATCCATCTTAAGTAACTCGGACATCGTATGGTATTTCTTTAAATCTTTTAAATCTTCAAGACTATATTTATAAAAGCTATCTAAACACAGGTCATACATTTTTTTAGAGTAACTGAAGAGTTCAACGAAATCGGCTTGATCCGAAACTTTTTTAAATTCATCGAGCATGCCAGGTAAGTCACCTTTGACGTCGAGTTCTGTCCCGTCTTCGAAAAACGTCCGCCATTGGGGTTCAATCCGTTCGATTTCTAAGTAGTCTTCGAGGCGACGATGCACGCTTGAGAAAAGTTGTTCGAGGACCCAAGGCATCGTTAAGATAGAAGGACCTGTATCAAACGTAAATCCTTTACCACTTCGTTGATTCAACTTACCACCGACATTGCCGTTCTGCTCGAGCATCGTGACGGCATAACCGTCTCCTGCGAGACGAATCGCTGCTGACATTCCTGCTAAACCTGCTCCGACAACCACTGCTTGTTTTTTCAATAGAATCACTTCTCCTTATTTCTTAGTAAATGAAAGGAATCAAACGTTTTCGTGTCGTCGCCCACTCTGTATAAGCTGGACCGAAACCTGCCGTGAGTAATGCTTCTTCAATCCGAATCCGGTGACGTAACATGAAGAACATGACGGTTCCCGCACCTAGCGTTACGAATCCGTTTCCGAAGAAGAGTGGAAAACCGATCGTGATAAATAATAGTCCGGTATAGAGTGGGTGACGTAATGTCCGGTACGGACCTGTACTGACGAGGCGATCACCAGTATTGACGGTGACATGTCGCGTGAATTGTTGCTTCAAATGGAGAATACCCCAGTAGCGTAAAAACACGCCACCTCCTAAACAACTCAAACCGAGCACTTTCCAAAAAACATGTTGATTGGTGTTACTGAACAGTAACGAAAACAAAATCGAGAGAGACAAGGTCAATAAAATCAAATAAAAACTTCGTTGTTCAGCGTATGGAGATGGTTCTTTTTGACGATTTCGAAAGAGAAACAACTCGAGTAGCCAAAAGAGTGATACGAGGATGAAGGCATAATCTAAAATAGACATCACAGATTCGCCCCTTACATGATTCATTATTTAGAAAAAGCAGATACGTTACTATTTACCCAAAGTGTTAGGATTTCAATCGTCCAATAGTCGATTGAATGTTTTAGATGGTATAAAAAATGGTAAATAATGATGTATCATTCATTGGTCAGCCGTCACGAGCCGTCTTATACGAAAGAGGTGGAAGTTTTGGCTAAAAAAGATGAGAAGCATCATATCATTACCTTTACCTTTGAAGAGGAAGCAACATCTTATCAAGTGTTCAGTGAACTGAAAAAATACCATGCGAATGGTCAAGTCGATTTTGAGCAAATCGCGATTATTAAACGAAGCGAGAATGGAGCATTTTCGTTTGAGGATGCCGTTGATTTAAGTGGTTCGAATAAAGCATTTAAAGGTTCACTGATTGGGATGGCAGTCGGGATACTGGGCGGGCCGTTTGGAATTTTGCTCGGTTCGATGACAGGAATGCTGATTGGTGGATCAAAAGAATTAAAAGAAAATCAAGCGATTCAAGAGACGTTCAAACGGACGTTAGGGGTTATACCACCTGGGAAAACAGGAGTGATCGCGATTGGTGAAGAATTTGAACCGTCAGTGCTCGACGGGTTAGTCGCAAAACATAACGGAACGATTGAACGAACCGATGAATACCTTGAAAAATAATAAAATTAAGAGAAAACCCTTCTCGCACATGCGAGAAGGGTTTTTGTTACGCTTTACGTTCTTTTTTGATTTTTTTAAAGAAGAATAACTCATAGACGACAGGTACGATGATTAACGTTAAGAGTGTTGAAGTCGTTAAGCCACCGATAACCGTCAACGCAAGACCTTTTGAAATCAATGTCCCGGACGAAGTCGTCAGAGCGAGTGGCACGAGTGCCATAATGGTTGCAAATGCCGTCATCAAGATTGGACGGAGTCGCGTTTTACCGGCTTCGATGAGTGACTCACGAATTGGTAGACCACGATCGATATTTTGACCGATTCGATCGACGAGAACGATTGCGTTCGTCGTCACGATACCGATCAACATTAAGAATCCAATCATGACACTGACGGACAATGGTTCGTTCGCTAAGAAGAGTGTGACGAGTGAACCGATTGGTACGAAAATGAGCGATGACAAGATGATGAATGGGATCCGCGCCTTGCCGAACGTAATCAGCATCGTCAAGTAGACGAGACCAATCGCAACGACGATTGCGATTCCGAGTGACTGGAAGATTTCGACCGTATCATCATTACCGCCACCACTTGTGAGAGACACACCATCGGGTAACTCAATTTTCTCGACGTCTGCTTTAACGTCACTCGAAACCGTTTGGACGTTATCGCCTTTCACTTGTCCTGAGACACGTGCGTAGACTTTTCCATCGAGTTTCTGAACCGATGTGAACGTATCGACCGCTTTGACTGTGGCGACATCTGTTAATGGAACAGGGCCAGTCGCTGTGAATAACTGGACGTTTTCAAGATCTTCACGTGAAGTCAAATCTTTTGCATAAGACAATTGAACATCTTGTTCTTTATCATCGAGTGTCAATGTGCCGACCGTGACCGGTTTTGTTTGGTCATTGACGGTACCGAGAATTTGGAAACCAGATAGACCGAGGTCGCTTGCCTTCTCTGAATCAATTTCGACGAGGAATTGCTTTTGTTTTTCACTAAAGTTATTTGTGACATATTTTAAATCACTGTTTTCTTTCATATTGTCTTCGACTAATTTTGCTGCTGTTTGGAGCGCTTCGAGATCATTCGAGAACAAATCGATGTCCACGTTATTGTTCGAAGGAGGACCACCAGTCGAAAGTTCGGCGATGCTGATTTTAGCATCAACATCGTCTGCGGCTGCAATCTCATCCATTTGTGATTCAAGTGACTTGATTGTTTTTTCGACGTCAGCATCTGCTTTTAAGTTAAGGAAATAACTTGCCTTATTATCGAGACGAAGACCTGTCGTGAAGTCACGCGCTCCGACAGACGTCGTCACATCGTCAATCGCTTCTTCATCGTCAAACATCTCTTCCATCTTCAGTGAGACGTCACTTGTTTTTTCAAGTGATGTCGCAGCCGGAAGCTCAAGCGATGCTGTCAGTGTTTTAGAAGCTTCATTCGGAATAAACGTAAAGCCAAGTTGCGGTACAATCGCAAGTGATCCACCAAGTAGTAAGAAGGAGACAATCAAGATAATCGCTTTATGGGATAATGATTTTTCAATCAATGTCCCGTACCAGCGTTGAAGGACACCTTCTTTTTCTTCCGCCGGAACCTTTTTGAATGCAAACTTCGCTAAAATTGGAACGATCGTAATCGCGACGAGCAGTGAAGCGAGTAGCGAGAAGATGATAGTTAAAGCGAATGGTAAGAAGAACTTACCAGTAATGCCACCAACGAATCCTATGGGTAGGAACACGACAACGGTCGTTAATGTCGATGAAGTAATTGCTTTTAAGATTTCCTTCGTCGACTGTTCGATGACTTCATTAGTCATCCCTTGTTCTGACTTGCGGACCCTTCGGAAAATGTTCTCGATGACGACGATACTGTCATCGACGACGCGGCCGACTGCTACAGCCATCCCGCCAAGGGTCATGATGTTCAGTGAAATGTCCTGCCAGTTCAAGAAAATCGCAGCAATCAATAGTGAAAGTGGAATCGAGACGATTGCGATGATTGTCGCACGGATATTTCGTAAGAACAGAAGCACGGCAATCGAGGCGAATAATGCACCAAGAAGTCCTTCTTTGACGAGTGTCGAAACGGACTCTTCGATATCTTTTGCTGAATCAATCCCGATTGTATAATCGATTTGATCCTCATATTTGTTGAGAATTTTTGTAACTTGATCAGCGATTTCAACTGTGTTGGCATCCTGTTTTTTTGTGATTGCCATCGAGAGTGAATCTTTCAAGTTATAACGCGTTTTTTCGCTCTGTTTTGAGACGGATTCAATGTCCGCAATATCTTTTAAACGAATCGGTTCTGCTGGTTCTTGAGGTGCCTCCTGACCAGTTGCTTCAGTTGGTGCACCTGTTCCTCCGGTAGCACCAGTAGGTGGTCCTGTTGGAGCAGCTGCGGTACCGATGGACGATGTTAATTGTAGATTTTTGATTTTGTCGAGATTTTCAAGTTTTTCTTCGACACGAATTGGAATCTTGGAATCACCTTCCGCAAGTTGTCCAGATGGGAAGGAGACGTATTTGGCATTGATTTGATCTTTAATACTTGAGAGCGACAGACCGGCTGCGGTTGCCTTCTTTTTATCAACGGTAATTTGGACGAGGTCATCTTTGTAACCGCCGACCGAAACACTGTTGATACCTGGGATTTTGTTCAATTCTGGTTCAATTTGATCTTTTAATAGGGATTCAATGTCTTCTCCGTCTTTGCTAAAGAAGGAGATATTATAGATGGGGAACGAACCAAAGGAGAAGCGGTTTAATTTAGTACTTGCTTCTTCAGGTAAGTTTGCGTCCTGGATGGCCGCATCGATTTGTTGCTCGACTTGGTCCATGTCGGTATCAAACGGGAATTCGATATTGATGATCCCGATGCTTTCGTACGCAGAGCTCGAAATTTTTGTTGACCCCTCAATCCCTTTGAGAGCGGTTTCGAGTTTTGAGACGACTTGTTGATCGACATCCTCAGGGGATGCACCGGGATAAACGGCTTCAACTGAAATTTGTGGGAATTCGATTTCAGGAAACTGGTCGACCTTGAGTTGGGTAAATGAATAGACCCCGCCTAACACTAAAAGAATAGCGATGATAAATACAGCGACAGAGTTTTTTAAGCTAAAACGTGTTAAAAAGTTCAAAAGATGTCCCTCCTTTATTTTTATATGTGCTTAATTACATACTAGACGACGGTTTAAAGGGCTGCAACTTTAAAACGGTTTAATTTTTATAAAAAAGTTAGAAAAAACACTTTACACTTTTCGATATGCTGATATAATAAAGACATACCCAGCAACACGATATCATGATTCTGTAGCTCAGCTGGGAGAGCGCTACCTTGACAGGGTAGAGGTCGCTGGTTCGAGCCCAGTCAGAATCATACCGAAAACTCGTTCATCTTTTGATGAGCGAGTTTTTTTGTCGTTAAAAAAGCTATTCCCTTAATTGAACGGGAATAGCTTATACTTTATTGGATTTCAAGGTGGAGATCGCCGACTTTTGTCCAACCGAACAATGTTGTCGCCCGGTAGAAGACGAATGTGAGGACGCCGGGTAAGAGAATGCCCGTAACAACGAAGACAGCGAACGCGTTAAACCCTTGATTGACGAAAATATTGAGTGGCGCAATCATTGAGTTTAATCCGAGTCCAGCTAACTCGTATGGAACTTTTAATGACAAGACGAGTGTTGCGACCGGCGCTGAAATCATAGCTGCTAAAAACGGTGCGGCTACAATTCGCGGATTTTTAATGATATTCGGAAACTGAACTTTTGGTGTCACGAAGAACGAGGCAATCAAACCGCCGGGATCGGTTTGGCGATAGGCCATCAAAGTAAAACCGACGAACTGTGCGGAACAGCCGATAAGCGCAGCGGCACTTGCAACAGGATCAAGCTGAAGTGCAATGGCGAGTGCTGCAGATGAAGCGGGAGACATTAAAATCACGCTAAAGATGAGTGCGATGACGAGTGAGGTCGCGATTGGCGATGTTTCGACAGAAGACGTGACCATTGCACTGAATTTTGTAAGTAAAGGTGTCGTTACGGCAGCAGCACCAAGACCAGTGATGCCTCCTGCAAGGACGGCACACATCGGAATCACCATCATGTCGAACTTCGTTTTACCTGTCATTCGTTTTCCGACATAAACGGCGACGGCAGCAGCAATCAACGCACTGATTGGTTGACCGGGAATTAAGACGAGACCGGCTTCAGTCGGCTGGAGGGCAGCACCACCGATTGTTGCCGCAATCATTGCGCTGAAGAGAACAAGCGTATTACCACCAAGTTGATAGGCGATTCCAGCACCGAGCGCCGGGGCGAGTAACACTTTTGCGATGCCGCCAATCGTCAGTAACATTTCGATATGTAATAAGTTTCCGAACGTCTCAATCAACAAGCCCACTCCAAGCGTAACGAGTACTGCATTCGCCATCCCGGCTGATACCTTTACCATTCGATCCATCGCATAATCCTTCACTCTTCTTCATCCTCTCTATTTTTCCATTAAAAAAACCTATCCGTTAACTGGATAGGCGCCATGAATAGTGCGGGCGCCTCATTCGATGCATCGAAAGGAGGGCCCAAAAATCGATTCCGGAAAATCTCGGAAAAGTTTTCAGTCCCTCGTGCATAGAATAATCAGTCGGCCCGCAATTTGTGGAAGGTACATCGTGTCGTGCTCCTCTCGCTTGAATTTTTCTAAGCCTAACATGCATAAAATGAATAATCAATATTTTCTGACAATTTATTTTTCAGTTCACTTTCAGCTTAAAAGAGGAAAGGAAGAAGAAACGTTAGTAAACCTGGAATGGAGGCGGTTACATGAAATTTGCACTTATTACAGATATTCACGGCAATGCGTCAGCCTTAGAAGCGGTCCTTGCCATACTCCACCGGGATCAAGAAATCGAGACGATTTACTGCCTCGGTGATTTGGTCGGAATTGGTGCGCAAACCAATGAAGTGATTGACTTGATTCGAAGTGATAAAAAAATTCAGACAATCAGTGGAAATCATGATGAAAATGTCTTGGCATTATTGAATGGGGAACGGTATCCGGACAGTTATCTTCATGCGAAAGCACATCACAGTTGGGTTGCGAATCAATTAACGGCAGAAAATCGAGTTTTTTTAGGGCGACTGCCGCGGACAATCTCAAAAGTAGTTGAATCACGGCGCATCCTGTTCACGCATTATGCCTATCGGGACGTGCGGGCAATGATTGGAGAAGAACCGCTTCGTTCGACGATTGATGGTAATAAAGAAACACTTCCGCAGTTATTTGCTGATACGAGTGCTACCCTGATTTGTTTTGGGCATCACCATCCGCGACAGTTCGTTCAAGTAAACGGAACGACATATGTGAATCCGGGAGCGTTAGGGTGCCAACCGGAGGCAATCGCACCATTTGCGGTCGTGTCAGGAGATAGTGAGAACTGGGACGTAGAATTTATGGATGTACCGTATGATGACGCGGCGTACCTCGAATCATTTAATGCGTCAGACATGCCGTCAAAAGAGTTGTTACGGAAATTGTTTTTAGGGGGAAGAAGTTGAAGTCGATAAAAGAGAGGGCGCCGAGAAAGACGACGCCGCTTTAATTTACGAAATAAAAAATCTTACGATGTACGTGATGATGAGGATGAAGAAGAGAACGAGCCCGATATTTCGTTTGAGGCGGTTGCGTTTCCAATGAAAGAGTAGTGACAGGATCGGGGCAATCAGAAAGCCTGCGAACAGTGCGACTAGCGTCAAGATGAAAAACAGGAAGTCCGACGAGTTGCTGGTTGCCGTATAGGATTTCCACATATCAATCAGTGAAATGATGACGTAGACAAGCAGAATCAAGAGATAAAGCGGGAGAAGCATATACGGTTGCATACAGGGTAACACTCCATTCAAGCAAGATAGTTTAAGTATA
Source organism: Exiguobacterium oxidotolerans JCM 12280 (assembly GCF_000702625.1). Lineage (NCBI taxonomy): Bacteria > Bacillati > Bacillota > Bacilli > Caryophanales > Exiguobacterium > Exiguobacterium oxidotolerans. Next base: position 2,140,259 of record NZ_JNIS01000001.1, read on the forward strand.
CGATTAAATCAAAAATAAATGTTTCGGAAAAAGGAATTACTGATTCATTTTGAATCAGGCGAATCGATATAAGAATAGGCGGAATTGGGTGAAGAAGCTGTATCGTGATTTTTTTCTTGTTCTGAAGGATGAAAAAGATATTCCGCCTAGTCAAACAGTATGTCACTTAGAAGAGTGAACACAGACAAAAAAAGAATGACTCTTCCTTAACAGGAGAAGTCATTCTTTTTGATTACAGTAGCTTGAGCATCGCTTGACTGATGATTTTTAGGTCAAGTTCATCGCCGATCAATGGCCATTCGGCAATCAAAGCGATATACGTTCGAAACAGTAGAAACGCTGTTACATCAATCGGGATTCCAGAGGAACTGACATCTAGCCCGAGGCGTGTTTCGAGTAAGTTTTTAATATAGTCAACAACATGTTTTTCAATGCGGGTCCGTAACTCCTGCATCTCTTGTAGCTTTAAGTTGTGCGTCTCTTCTGTAATTTTTAAGATGAATAAATGTTGCTGTTGATGATTAACAATTGCATCAATCATCGCCTGTTTATTGGCTTCCACGCTTGCACCTTCGACGTAAGCATTCTCAGCTTCCGTTCGCATCTCTTGTAACACGAAGGTTACGAGAGATTCAAACAAATCAAGCTTACTTTCGAACAGCTGATAAACAGTTGGTTTTCCAACATGGGCCCGCTTTGCAACACGTTCAATCGTTGTTCCCTTATAACCGAGCTCAGAGAAACAATCCATTGCCGCATTTAAGATGACTTGTTCTTTTTCAAGCTGCGTCATGTGCTTTTCTCGCTTTCGTCGAAAGCAAAATACGTTTAGCACTTAAAGCACCTACGAAGACAAGGACTAACGCTCCGGCTAGAATCGATCCGAGGACTAGACTATTAGAAGCAAGGGCATCTGTGACACCGAGTCCAAGTGCTTCACGGAACCCACTGACTGAATACGTCATCGGTAGGAACGGGTGAATATACTGGAAGAAGCTTGGTGTCATTTCGACTGGGAACGTACCACCACTACCACCGATTTGGAGGAGTAATAGCAGGAACGCGGCGAATTGTCCAACGCGGCCAAATAACATCGTCAGAGCGAATAGCAAGGTAATGAACGTCATCCCGGTCAAGGCGGCGAAGCCATAGAGGGCAGGAACGCTTGCGACAGTTGAATCGAGGACGTAAACGATAGCAGTCGCGGCGGCAACCCCTTGCAATGCACCGATTGGTAAAATCAATGAAAGTTTACCAACGAGGAAGCGCCATGATAACGTCTCTCCGTGTGCTGGACGAATTTGATAGACCGAAGAGAACATCAACGCACCTGCGAATAACGCGATACTTAAGATATAAGCAGACAATCCAGAACCGTAGTTACTAACGGTCGAGTAGTCATGTTCTTTTAATACGACAGGCTCAGCGAGCATGTTGTCGCGATCGTTCGAAGGTTTGACCGTCGCATCTTTTGCACCTTTTCCAAGCTCATCTTTCAACGTTTTTGCCCCGTCAGCGAGTTTGGAGTTACCATCTGCTAAACGTGAAGCACCGTCTGTCAATTGACCGGCCCCAGATGAGAGTGCTACCGCACCGTCTGTCAGTTGACCAAGTCCTGAGTTCAGGCTTCCCATTGCCGTACTGGCATCGTTTGTACCAGTCGCAATTTTTTGGGCACCGGCAGTTAACTGTGTACTACCGTCAGCTGCTTTATGAACACCATCTGTATACGTCGTTAAACCTTGGTTGAAATCAGTTTGACCTTGTTCCAAGTCTTTTGCACCTGAAAGCAGTTTGTTTTGACCTTGTTCCAAATCTTTTGCGCCTGAAAGTAATTTTACTAGACCATCATCAAGTTGCGAGACGGCAGATGCGATGCTTTGTCCACCGACTGCTAACTGATTAATTTTATCTGTCGCATTGTTGGCAGCAGCAAGACTAGCATCGAGAGCCGTTTCTTGTTGCGCGAGACTCTGAACATTCTGTTCCATCGTCGCAATCGATTCAAGTAACGTACTTTTTTCTTCTTCCGATAAATTCTCAGAAGAAGAAATGACCCCCTTGATTGTCGCGACATTAGCTTCAATTGCTTCACGTCGATCGCTTAAATCTTGTTTTAAAGTTGCAGCGGCACTGTTCAAGTTTGTAATCGTCGCATCAACTTCCTGTGCTTTTTCATTCAGTTGATTGAGTCCGGCATTAAATTTCGGAAGATTGCTATCTAACTCTGATGCACCAGCAGAAGCACTCTCAATACCTTGACGCAGTTGAGTTGATCCGGCAGAAGCCGATTCAAGACCTTGACGAAGTTTAGTAGAACCAGCTTGCAGGTCAGTTGATCCTTTAATGAGTTTACCGCTATTGTCATCCAGTTGGTTCAGACCACTCGATAACTCACCAGATTTCTCAGCGAGCGTCTGAGCACCATCGTTAAGTGTGTTGAGACCTGTCGAGAGTTGAGACGAACCATCCGCTGCCTTTGCTAAGTTCGTTGACAAGTCGTTTGTACCATCTGTCAGTTTGCCGAGATTCGTCGTAAGCGTTTTGGCACCGTCTGTCGTTTTGTTGGCACCATCTTCAAGCTTCGACGAACCTTCTGAGGCATCTTCAAGACCTTGCGCGATTTTTTTAAGGGCTCCGAAGATGGCACTGCTGTATTGTTTCGTTACGGATTTTCGAATTTTTTCATTTAACTGTTTAGCGGCATTACTTGAAATCTGTGTCCCTGAGTAGTTCTTCGCAGGGTTCAAATAATACTCGAGTTCAATTTTTTTAGGATGTTCATCGAGTAAGGTTGTCGCATTCTTTGAAAAGTTTTTTGGAATGACGACCGTCATATAGATTTCCCCGGAACGTAACTGTTTTTCGGCTTCTTTACTTGAAAGAAACTGCCAATCAAAGTCATCGTTCTTTTTTAATTTTTTGATGAATTGATCCCCGATATCAATTTTTTCACCTTCATACTTGATCGTCTTGTCTTCATTTACGATGGCCACTTTAATATCTTCTGTCTGACCGTACGGGTCCCAGAATGCAGATAGGAAAATGGAGTTGTAAAGAAAGGGAACAAGAATGATTGCCAAGATGACAATCACCATCATCGGGCTTTTTAATTTTTTCCATTCTGAGCGAAACATGAATATAAATCCCCTTTTGAAAACTTAAAACTAATTTGAGTTTTCGGTTTTGATGAGATTTACTCTACTCTCTTTCAGAATAGAAAGCAATTCATTTAATCAAATCTTTACTATTTTGTAATGACTGACTGTGATTGATTTTAAAAGAGATAGTATTTAATGTAGGAAAAAATGAGACATGCTTCAAAAAACGAGCGTCTTTAAGGAATCAAGAGGATTTTCCCTGTACTTTTTCGACTCTCAAGATAATCATGGGCACGTGCTCCCTCAGCGAGTGGGAATGAAGTTGGATTTGATACATGGAGCTGATTTGAAATCACCCAACTGAACAGCTCACCCGCCCGTCGAATCCGTTCTTCGTCTGATGTGAGAACATTCCACAAATCACCGCCTGTAAGTGTTTTTGATGTATCCATTAAAAAGCGAGGGTCGACTGCGACGGGATCTCCACCGGTCATTCCGTAAAACACGACGGTTCCTCTTACTTTTGTGACGTCAAAACTGTTCATTAATGTTGTACCAATGGATTCATAGACGACATCGACACCACGATTATTCGTTACTGTCAGAATTTGCTCAACCCAGTCGTCCGAATAAAGAAAAACTTCTTCGCATCCATTTTCTTTTGCGATGAGTGCTTTTTCTTTGGAAGAAGTCAGTCCGATTGGAACGGCTCCATGCGAATGAACGATTTGAGTCAGGAGTTGTCCGACACCGCCAGCTGCTGCGTGAATCAAAACAAGATCGCGTGGTTGAATCGCGTAGCTGTCACGTGTCAGGTAATGGGCTGTTAATCCTTGTAGGAGCAGGGAAGCACCGACTTCAAAAGAAATCTCGTCAGGGAGCGGGATGACACGGTCGGATGGAGCGGCAACCTGTTCTGCGTTCGCATTCGGTACATCGGCAAAGGCAACACGCTGACCGACGTTAAGTCCGGAAACGTCTTCCCCGATCTGAGTGATGATACCAGCACCCTCATATCCTAAAATATAGGGAGCGGCTCCTTCTAAGTGATAATTCCCTTTTCGGCGGTAGATGTCAGCAAAATTAAGCCCGATTGCTTTCATTTCAATTAAGACCTCGTGAGATTGGATAATGGGAGCAGGAACTTCTTGATACGTGAGGACGGAGGAGTCTCCGAATGAACTGAACGTAAGAGCCTTCATATGAAACACATCCTTTTAGTAGTAATGGATTTAACATAAATCATCTAAACTGATATAAGTGCAGGAATGCGTTAAGATGGAGAAAAAGAGGGTGGAGTATTATGAAAAAAGTTATGCTTGGAGGCATTCACTTTTATCAAAAAGTAATTTCTCCGATGAAACCAGCGACCTGTCGCTTTTATCCGACATGCTCGCATTATGGAAAAGAAGCAATTGAACAGCATGGTGCCATTAAAGGTGGATACTTGACGACACGTCGCATTTTACGTTGCCAACCGTTCCATCCGGGTGGACTCGATTTTGTTCCGGAAACGTTTAGTTGGAAAGCACCGCTGCAGCGAGAGAATCCAAAAGAACGAGAGAATGATGAAGAAACGGTTGATTGAGAGCGGTCTCTGATTTTACATGCGAACGGTTGAGATGGATGATTCATACAAGTAAAAAAGACCTAATTTCCTTTTAGGAATTAGGGCTTTTTGATGAAATAAAGTATTTGGAATTTACAACTTTCCAGTTAAGAATTGTGCTTCACCCATCCCGAAACTCCAGTCAGCGGCATCGTTTTCGACGATTGACACCATCAAATCGCTTGGCGCGAGACCGCAGTTTGCTTCAAGGCGTTCTGCGAGTAAGCGGTAGAGGGTTTGTTTTTTCTCTTGCGTCCGCGATTTACTTGTAACACTAATCAAAACAAGGTTATGTGTCCGTTCGAAACCGAGTCCTGTATCTTGAATAATCATTTCGTGCTCTTTATGTGTATGGACGATTTGGTAACGATCGCGTTCCGGTACATCAAAAGCTTCGACCATCGCATCATGCGCTGTATCGAGGAGCAGTTTGAGTTCTTCTTCGTTTCGTCCTTCAATTACATCAAAACGTAATAATGGCATTCGTGACACTCCTTTTAGATAGTATGTAAAAAATGCGGGCATTGCCCGCATTTTTTATTTTATTCGAAGAATGGTTTGTATTGGCGACGTTCGTGCATGACAGATACCCATTGAACCGTTGAGAACTCTTCGAGTACCCATTCACCGTTGAAACGACCAAGACCTGAGTCTTTTTCGCCACCAAACGGCATATGTGGTTCATCGTTGACGGACTGATCATTGATGTGAATCATTCCTGTTTCAACTTGAAGCGCAAATTCTGTTGCACGTTCGATTGAAGAACCATGAACCGCACCACTTAACCCGTATGGGAGTGAATTTGCAAGTTCAATCGCATGTTCGTCATCTTTGAATGGGATGATGACTGCGACAGGTCCGAAAATTTCGTTTTTAGCGAGTGGCATATCGTTCGTTACACCAGTTACGACTGTTGGCGCGATAACGTTTCCGTTTGCTTCACCACCGACGCGAACTGTAGCACCTGCAGCTTTTGTTTTTTCGATTTCTTCCATAATACGATCGACTTGCGATTGATTAATCAATGGACCGACTTGTGTACGGTCTTTTGATGGATCGCCAAACTGTAGTTCTTTAACACGAGCGACGTATTTTTCAACGAATTCATCGTGAATCGAATCTGCGACAAGAATTCGGTTCGTTGACATACAAATCTGACCTTGGTGGTAGAATTTGCTGTAGACAGCAGACTCGACGGCACGATCGAGATCAGCATCGTCAAGAACGACGAAGACGTTGTTACCACCGAGTTCCAATGCAGTTTTCTTCAGGTGTTTCCCAGCAAGTTCACCAATATGGCGACCAACTTCAGTTGATCCAGTGAATGAGATTAAACGTGGAACTGGGTGTTCAACGATTGAATCGCCGATTTCAGAACCGCGACCGACGATGACGTTTAAGACACCTTTTGGAAGACCTGCTTTTTCAAATAGGCTAGCGAAGATTAATCCACCTGAAACAGGTGTATCAGTCGCTGGTTTGACGACGACGGCATTCCCGATTGCGATTGCTGTCGCGATTGAACGGATTGCTAAATGGAATGGGAAGTTCCAAGGGCTGATGACACCGATAACACCCAGTGCTTTCCGGTAGATGCGGTTTTCTTTACCCGGTACGACAGATGGGCGAATTTCACCATGCATCCGAAGTGGGAACGTTGCTGCTTCTTTAACGATTAAAACCGAAGCAAGGAATTCGCCTTCAGCTTTGATTCGTGTACTACCTGATTCTTTAATTAACCAGTCAATGATTGTTTCTTTTTCTTCGTACATGACTTTCAAGAACTGTTCAATCAATCCTTGGCGTTGAAGAGCCGGTGTTTTTGCCCACTCTTTTTGAGCGATTTTTGCTGCTTGATAAGCTTCGTCCAAATCGTCATTATTTGCAGCTGAAATTTCAAATAGTGTTTCCCCTGTGAAAGGATTCGTATTTTCCATGTTGCTGTCACTTGCGCCTTTGCGCCACTGACCATTGATGAAGATTTTTGTGAAATCAGTTTTCAGAGCGTTCTCGTTTGTCTGTTGCATGAGTTTTCATCTCCAATTCTTTTTTGATAACAATTAAGTTATTCACGTTATGAAAAGAAGTAAAACACAATCTGACACTTTCACAAAATAAAGTGACTCAGCTTTAATTGAAAAAGAAGAAGGATAAAGGTTTCAGTAGATGAAGAAACAGGAATTAAAAAATATAGCAATATATCAAGAATGGAGTTGGGCTGATGAAGCGATTGAAGCTGATTTATCAAGAGACAAACTGGTGGTGGCCTTTGCTGTATGGGGTAGGTGGCGCCTTTTTGACGGCATGTGTCCTCGCGACAGATTTATATTTAAAAAACTACTTTCCGGATGATTGGAAAACAACGCTCGATTTAGGACGAACAATTCATAGTTCTGTCTTTACTGGTTTATTGACGATGATGACCTTTGCCTTCTCGACAATCCTCGTTGTCTTGACGACCTATTCCTCACAGTTCTCACCACGAACATTACCGAACTTCATCGAAAATCGACAAGTTCAACATATTTTCGGGATTTTCATTGGTGCAGTTACGTATTCGATTACAATGTTGTTTTTCGTTCGCCCCTCTTTACGAGGAAGTGTCGTTGCGTCTGCTGTTGCTGTCCTCGTCGTCTTAATTTCAATCATTGCCTTCGTTGCTTTCATCCATATCGTTAGCCAATCGATTCGTGTGACGACATTACTGGATCGTTTGCATCGAGAAGGCATTCAATTGATTGAGGAACAAATCGATAATTTGAAAGCGGAAAAACATCATTTTATTTCTGATGGGTATGATTCGCTTCAATATCCAATCGTCGCGTCAGAGTCTGGTTACTTACAATTGCTTGATTACGGAGCATTGGCGAAAGAAGGAATGAATATTCAAATCGATATTACGATTGGAAGTTACGTGACAAAAGGACAGGCAATCGGTACGGCGAACGAAGAAGGTGTCGAATCGGGAATTATCATTGGACCAACACGTTCTTCCGTGCAAGATTTTACATTCGTCATCCAAAAGTTATCTGAAGTCGGATTACGCGCAATTTCTCCAGGAATTAACGATCCGAATACGGCGCGACACGCACTTCGACAAATCGGTGACCTGCTACGCAATTTTGCGATGCTTCCGGATGGTAGTCTGTTAATCGGCGGTGAAGGCTCTGTCATCGTTAAACGCGTTACTTTCTCGGAATTACTATACGAGACGTTTTATCAACTGCGACACTACGGACAAGAAGATATTTCTGTGCTTGCAACGATGTTAGAGTCACTCGAGAGCGCGAAACGAAATGCCTTGTCCGAACATCGGGCGACGATTCAAACGTTTATCCCGTTCGTTTGTTCAGAATTGGATTGGTCTTCTTTGAATGACTGGGATCGTGTGCATCTCGAAAAGGTCTTAGAAAAAGCGCTTGCTTGAAACTTAATTCGTATCTTACGCGTAAATTAAGAGGAGAGAACAAAGAAAGTAGGAGATATGTATGACGATTTTACTTTGGATTCTGATTGCGGTCTGTTTCATAGCTAGTTTTGTAGGACTTGTTTACCCAATCATTCCAAGTGCGCCGTTACTCATCGTCGGTTTTTTGATTTATGGGTTCGGTTTCGGATTTACCGAGTTAACGATTAGTTTTTGGGTCATTCAGTCGGTATTTATCATTTTATTATTCACGCTCGACTATTTAGTAAGTTCTTATACAGTCGACCGGCGTGGTGGATCACGTGCGGCTAAAATTGCAACGACAGTCGGATTGATTGCAGGACCGTTCATTATTCCTGGTGTGGGTCTGTTGATTTTCCCGTTTGTTTTTGCGATTTTAACAGAAAAAATCATCAGTAAAAAGACGTGGAATGAATCAATGTCGATTGGTATCGGAACGGTTTTAGGCATTTTATCAAGTGCATTATTAAAAGGGATTGCCATGCTCTTAATGATCGTCGTCTTTATCTTGTACATTGTTTGACCTAAAAGAAAGGTTGCTTCAAGTACACATTTAGTGTAAGTTCCGTTATAGTATGAATATAAAAAAGAGGAGAAGCTTATTTTTATGAAAGCTTCTTTTTTATGCAAAAGCTCAAGCCGAGCTTAATTAAATGGAGGTGAATCCCCTTCTCTCGGGGAAACGATTGGACAGTACACATGCAATGGAGACATTCGACACAACAACGATTATTATCAGGCTTCTCATTATTGGATTATTAATTGTTTTGACAGCATTTTTTGTAGCGGCAGAGTTCTCGGTCGTAAAAATGCGGATGTCTCGAATCGATCAATTGATTACAGAAGGAAATAAAACAGCAGTCATCGCCAAAAAATTATTAGAAAATCTCGATTATTATTTATCAGCATGTCAACTTGGGATTACGGTGACAGCACTTGGTCTAGGGTGGCTAGGAGAGTCAACGGTAGGTGCAATCCTAGAAATGCTCTTCACAGAAATAGCGTTACCCGATTCGGTTTCTACGATTGTTTCGTTTGTCTTAGCCTTTTCAATCGTCACATTCCTTCATGTTGTTTTAGGTGAGTTAGCGCCAAAGTCGTTAGCAATCCAAAAAACAGAAGCGATTACGATGTTGCTTGCACCACCTCTTTATTGGTTTGGACAAGTAATGAAGCCATTCATTTGGATTTTGAATGGGTCAGCACGAGTCTTTCTTCGCTTGTTTGGTGTAGAACCGGCAGGGCACGAAGAAGCGCACTCGGAAGAGGAAATCAAAATCATCATGACACAAAGTTATAAGAGTGGCGAAATCAATCAGACGGAACTGTCTTACATGCAGAACATTTTTTCTTTTGATGAACGGATTGCAAAAGATATCATGTTACCGCGAACGGACTTGATCACGATTTCGAATGATGCGTCGATGGATGAAATCATTTCGCTCGTCGAAGAATACCAGTTCACACGTTACCCGGTCGCCGAAGAAGGGGACAAGGATAAAATTCTTGGTTTCATTAATGCGAAACAACTCTTTACTGATCATATGGCAAACAAAGGAAAAGCGTTAAGCTACTACATCCACAACTTGCCGATCGTCTCGGAGTATTCACCTTTGCAAGATGCGATGTTGAAAATGCAAGTCGAACGGACACCGATGGCTCTAGTCATTGACGAGTATGGTGGAACAGCGGGTGTCATTACGATGGAAGATATCTTAGAAGAAATCGTCGGGGAAATCCGTGATGAATTCGATAAAGATGAGAAAGCCGACATCGAACAGATTCATGAGCGACTGTATCGAATTTCCGGACGTGTCCTAATCGATGACTTGAACGAACGGTTTAACCTCGGAATCGAGGAAGAAGATATCGATACAATCGGTGGTTGGGTGATGGCGCAAGATACGGAAGTGTCGAGCGGTCAAGAGTTCCGTTATGAAGACTATACGGTCAAAGTGATGGAAGTCGATAATCACCAAGTAAAATCGATTTATCTACAACTTCCTGAAAAAGAATCCACTACACCAACTGAAGAAGAAATTATGTAAAACAAGGCGCCCACAGGGTGACCTTGTTTTTTTCTTGATAAAAGGCTTAGAGAATTTGTTTATACTCTGGCAGTCAGTGGTATTACTGTTTATGTGGCAAAAAAAAGTTACTCAAACCAGAGGAAAAGGGGTTCTATTTCATGACTAAAACAATTCTTACTTCACGCGCGGCGGCAGTAGGGGGCCGTGATGGAAAAGTCTCTTCTGACGATAACGTCATTAATTTAGATTTAGTAATGCCTGGTACAAAAGGTAAAGAAGATATTCCGACATCAAACCCAGAGCAACTATTCGCGGCAGGATACGCGGCATGTTTCGATGGTGCATATAACTTAATGGCACGCCAAGCAAAAAAACGTGTCGAAACACGGACGAACTCAGAAGTGAGTCTTTTACAAGACGAAGCAGATAACGGCGTTAAGATCGCAGCGAAACTCGTTGTAGAAGTCGTTGGCGTTTCGCAAGAAGAAGCAGAAGAGTTACTTGAAAAAGCACACGGTTTCTGCCCATATTCTAAAGCAACGCGCGGTAACATCGATGTCGATTTATCTGTTAAAGTAGTCGACGCACTTAGCGAATAAGTTTTCGTAGCGGAGGGGTTCATAATGGCACATGAAACGGATCGTTCACGTGAGTTATTAGAAAATGAACAGAAGCGTTTGACGGAACAAGAACGTGAATTATCGCCAGAACAACAAGAAGAGATTCTTAAAGGCAAAGAACAAATGCCGGATGATCCAGCTATAGCAAGAGAACAAGGTAACTGATTTTATAACTTGGGGGATGATTTTAATGGGTAAAAAAGTAGCAGTTGTACTCGCGAACCACTTTGAAGATGTCGAGTTCACAGGACCAGTCGACGCATTAAAAGAGGCAGGTCATGAAGTGACAGTCATCGGTTCAGAAAAAGGCGCAGAACTCGTCGGTAAACAAGAGGAAGCAAAAGTCACGGTTGATGTAACGATTGATCAAACATCGCCGGCAGACTATGATGCGCTGTTGATTCCGGGCGGATTCTCACCAGATTTATTACGTGAAGACGACCGTTTTGTCTCTTTCGTAGAAGAGTTCGATATGTCGAAGAAACCGGTCTTTGCGATTTGTCATGGTCCACAATTGATGATTAACGCTAAAATCGTTAAGGGACGCAAGATGACAGGATACAAATCAATCCGGGTCGATTTAGAGAATGCTGGGGTTGATTTTGAAGACACTGAAGTCGTCGTTGATGATAATTTCGTCTCAAGTCGTCAACCAGATGATATTCCGGCGTTCAACCGTGAAATGTTAGCGAAACTCGCATAAGTTCATGCAAAATAAATCCCCTTCACAGGTCGTGAAGGGGATTTATTTTTGCGTTAAGCGTTTGGATAATCGCAAAGCTCAGTGATGACCCCGTGCGAATGCCTCGGATTCATGTAAATTAAACGACGGCCAAAAGGCGTTGACCGGTACGTATCTTCGAGGAACGTAAGTCCCTGTTCTTTTGCATCGAGAATCGCTTGATCTAAATCGTCAACGCGGTAGGCGATGTGATGTACCCCTTTACCACGTTGTTTTAAGAAACGAGCAATGGGGCTGTCAGCGCTTGTTGGTGTCAGTAGTTCAATATGTGCATCTTCAAATTCAATGACAGCGATATTCGAAGCCACGCCTGGAGCGGGATTTGAATATTCACGGACTAATTTCCCGCCTAAAATTGTTGTATAAAAAGTAATGGCTTCTTGCATATCACGGACGGCAATACCAGTATGATCAAGTTTCACTATAATTCCTCCCTTACACCACTAGTGTGACAAAACTTCCCTCGAGGTGCAATGCGCAGGCATCTTCACTAAAAGATTTTCAACGTATTACATAATTAACCAACAAACTTATACAAAATGAAATCTCACTGAAATATAATAGAGGCAAAATGAATGCTATAATCAAAAACGTTCTTATAAATTTTAAACATTAAAATGAAATTTAAATAAAGCATACTTTTGACTACAATAAAATTATAGAGAAAAAGAGGGAATACTACATGAAAAAAACGTTCGCGTCGCTCATCGTTTCCGCACTTGTCCTTTCATCAACTCCTCATTTTGCATCAGCAGATGATTTAAGTGAACAAAAAGCCAAAAACGAACAAAAGCAACAAGAAAACCAAAATACACAAAAAAATCTTGAGTCTTCTGTGAATCACGAAGGTGAGAAGATTTCGAAGACACAACAAGAAGTGAATCGTTTAGACGAAGCATTAAATGAAAAAATGTTTGCCGTCGAAGCAAAAGATCGTCAAATCAAGGCGACAGAAGCTGAAATCGTTGAACTCGGTAAACAAATCGAGAAGTATAAAGCAAAATTAAAACGCCAAGAAGCATTGTTAGGTGACCGTTTACGTGTCATGCAGGAAAACGATGGTAACTCAATCAAATGGGAAGAAGTCATCTTTGGTTCAAAAGATGTCGGCGATCTTGTCAGCCGTGTGTTAGCCGGAAAATCCATTTCGCAACAAGATGATAAGATGATTACGGATTACCGCAATACACAAAAAAAATTAGCAAATGCTCAACAAGAGTTAAAAGATAAAAAAGTAAAACTTGTGACAGAGAAAAAAGAATTAAAACGTCAGCAAGCAGAACTTGAACAGCAAATCAGTGAACGAAACAAACGCATTAAAGAACTTAAGAAGCAAAAAAAGAAATTTGAGACACAGTTGATGGACGCGAAGGAAGTTCAACAAATCTTGATTGCGCAAGAAAAAGCAATCGCGGCAGAAAAAGCGGCACGTGAACGTGAAGCACGGATTGAAAAAGAGCGCAAGGCACAAGAAGCACGAGAAGCAAAAGCTCGTGCTGAAGCTCAAGCGGCACAAGCAGCAGCCGATCAGGCAGCGGCAGAAAAGGCAGCAGCTGAGCAAGCAGCAGCAGAAAAAGCGGCAGCCGAGCAAGCAGCAAAACAAGCAGCTCGTCAAAAAGCAACAACGAATTCAACAAAACAATCAACACCGGCACCAGCGCCGGTAGCACCAAAACCAGCGCCGGTAGCACCAAAACCAGCACCAGTAGCACCGAAGCCAACTCCGGCTCCAGCTGCATCTTCAGCATTGTTCATTCATCCGACAAGTGGTGCGACTACACAAGGATACGGCTCAGCAAGTGGTGAAAATGGATACGGATTCCATAATGGCATCGACTTTGGTGCACCGGTTGGAACACCAATCGTCGCAGCAGCAACAGGAACTGTCATTACGGCTTCTAGCAGTGGTCCTTACGGGAATCACATTATGATTGCTCACCAATTGAACGGAAAAACGTATACGACGGTTTACGCACACATGAGTTCATTGAATGCGCGTGCAGGACAACGTGTCAGCCAGGGACAACAAATCGGTGCACTTGGTAGCACGGGTAACTCGACTGGACCACACTTACACTTCGAAATTCATGTCGGCGGGTATATCTACAGTGGAACAGGCCCTGCAAATAGTGTTAATCCTATGTCAATGTTATAAAATCGTAAAAGAACTGCTACATTGTAGCGGTTCTTTTTTTGTACAGCTTAAATAATTAGTTGTTATATTACAAAATAACGTTTTCATTTGAAACGTAAATGAAATTTTTCTGAAACTATTACGATGCTATAATCAATTTCAGATAGTTTTACTACGAAACATGACTTCAAAAATCGAATTCATACATAAGCGAGGAACTCACATATGCTAAAAAAGTTATTTTCTACCGTACTATTAGGGACGTTATTATTGACGAACACCCCAATCACTCAAGCGGCTACAATTAAAGAAAAGAAAGCAGATAATGCAGCTGAGCAACGTAAGCTAGAAAAATCAATCAAAAAACAAGAATCTAAAATTTCAAAAGAGCAGCGTCAAATCAATGTGATTGATGCAGCAATCAATGAAAATATTTTCCGTGTCTCGGAAAAAAATAAACAGATTCGTCAGTTGAATGAACGAATCGAAGAGCTTGAGGCAGACATTATTCATTATGAAGAAATGTTGAAACGCCAGGAAGAGCTGTTAGGAGACCGTCTTCGTGTGCTTCAAGAAAATGATGGAAATTCTATTAAATGGGAAGAAGTCATTTTTGGTTCGAAAGACCTTGGTGATCTCTTTAGTCGTGTGATGGCAGGGAAAAAAATTGCTGAACAAGATGACAAGATGATTTCTGCTTATCTTGAAACGCAAAAAAAATTAGCGGATGCTAAAGCGACGCTCGTGGATAAAAAGGAAGAGCGAGTGAAAGAAAAAGAAGCCCTTTTAGTTCAAAAAAAGGAACTCAAACAGCAAATGAAAGCACGTAGTGCAACCTTAAAAAAATTACGTCAAGGTAAAACAAAATTTACGACAAAACTTCTGAATGCAAAAGAACTTCAAGCGACATTAGAAGCGCAAGAACGTGCGATTGCGGCAGCGAAGGCAGCAGCGAAGGCAGCAGCTAAAGCAGCAGCGGAAAAGGCAGCAGCTGAAAAAGCGGCAGCGGAAAAGGCGGCGAAAGCGGCAAAATCAAACAGCAAGAAGACGTCTGATGAGATTGTAAGTGCTACGCCAGTCGCTAGTGTTCCGAGCGGTTCGGCGCAGTTCGTTCGCCCGGCTTCAGGAAGTGTTTCACAAGGATTCGGACCAGCAAGTGGTGCGAATGGGTATACTTTCCATAACGGTGTCGACTTTAGAGGGTCAGTCGGATCATCAATCGTCGCAGCAGCTTCAGGAACGGTCATCACAGCAGGAAGTGGTGGGCCGTACGGAAATCATGTCATGATTTCACATTTCTTGAATGGAAAAGTGTACACAACAGTTTACGCGCACATGAATTCATTGTCAGTTCATGCGGGGCAAACAGTCTCACAAGGACAACAAATCGGTACGCTCGGAAATACGGGAAACTCGACAGGGGCACATCTTCATTTTGAGTTGCATATTGGTGGTTACCAATACAGTGCGACAGGACCAGCCAATACAGTTAATCCATTAGCGTACTTATAAAAACGAGCTTCGGCTCGTTTTTTTTATGACGCTATGCTACAGTGAAAGGGAAATTTAAATCATGAGCAACTAGGGGAGCTGGAGGAATCTGGCTGAGAGGAAAACCATTCTGTTTTCGACCCTATCACCTGATCTGGATAATACCAGCGTAGGAAAGTTGAGATCGAAGACATGAATAAGTGACCACACTCGTTGGTTTTTCATGGCGTCGTCTGCTTTTTTACAGCGGACGGCGCTTTTTTTCGTTCCGCTTTCTCCTTGTGCTCTCATAGAAAGTGAGGTCTATCGATGAAACATGTACTGACGATTGCTGGATCAGACTCTAGTGGTGGAGCTGGAATTCAAGCCGACTTAAAAACTTTTTCTGCTCTTGGGGTTTACGGGATGAGTGTAATTACTGCCATCACAGCGCAAAATACGTTAGGCGTACAAGCAGTTGAAGATGTATCACCAACGCTTGTCGAAGCCCAGTTGAACTCGATTTTTAGCGATATTCGTGTAGATGCCGTTAAAATTGGGATGGTCTCGAATGAAAAAACGATTCAAGTTATTGCGAAATGTTTGAAGCATTATAAGGGACCGGTCGTTTTAGACCCCGTGATGGTCGCAAAAGGGGGGCATGCCCTGTTAAAGGAACATGCTGAACAAGCATTAATGGAGCACTTGATGCCGCTTGCAACCGTGACGACCCCGAATATTCCGGAAATGGAACGCATGTTAGGGCAAGCGATTTCGACAGTTGATGAAATGAAGCTGGCGACGACGGAATTCGCACAAAAACGAGATATCGCTATCTTGTTAAAAGGCGGTCATCTCGAAAGTATTGATGCCTCGGATATTTTATACACGGAAGGGATGTATCATCTGTTTCAAGAGGCACGATTAAAACGCCAGCATACACATGGGACAGGATGTACATTATCTTCCGCGATTGCGGCACGTCTTGCGCTGGGAGATTCCCTGAAGGATAGCGTGATTTATGCTAAACGGTACGTAACTGAAGCAATCCGGCATGGATTTGCCTTAGGGAACGGAATCGGACCGACACATCACTTTTATGACATTTGGAGGGAAACGGATGCTTACAACCATTCACGATAAAAAACCATTAATTCATCATTTAACGAATGCGGTCACGATTAATGAGTGTGCCAATATGACCCTTGCGCTCGGGGGTTCACCTGTCATGGCTGAAGATATCCTAGAAGTCGAAGAAATGGTTGGACATGCAGATGCTGTCGTTATCAATATCGGGACACTGAACGCAGCTTCACGAGCGTCGCAATTGTTGGCAGGTCAAACGGCTAACCGATTGAAGAAACCGATTATTTTAGATCCAGTCGGAATGGGGGCGACTACACTTCGGACACAATTCACAAAAGAGTTACTCGAAGCAATTCATTTTACGGTCATTAAGGGGAACGTCTCTGAAATCAAGACGCTCATCGGTCAAGTCGGACGTTCTAAAGGAGTCGATGTCGCTTCAGGAGAGACATTAGATTTTCAAGTCGTCCATGAGTTTGCTGGACGGCTCGGGACGACTCTCGTCGTAACGGGACCAGTTGATTTCATTACAGACGGCAAGCGACAAGTAAAACTAACCGTAGGAACGCCACGACTCGGATACATTACAGGGACCGGTTGCATGACGGCATCGCTCATCGGAACCTTACTTGGAGCAGGGTATGATGCATTCGAAGCAGCGACCTATGGGACGTATTTAATGGGAAAAGCGGGTGAAGTCGCAGATGAAGCAGCGGGACTCGGTGATTTCCGGATGGGGTTGTTCAACGCAATCAGCTTAACTACAGAAGAAAGTTTGAAAGGGGTATTGACCAGTGGAGAATGATTACACGGTTTATGCGGTAACAGATCGGCGCTTTCACCCGGACGTTGCCTTGATTGATGCGGTCGAAGCAGCAATAAAAGGTGGCGCGACGATGGTCCAGCTTCGTGAAAAACAGGCGCAAGGGAAAGAATTTCTCGAACAAGCGAGCGACTTGAAGAAAATGATGTCTCGTTACGGCGTCCCACTCATCATCAATGACCGGATTGATATCGCACAAATCGTCGGTGCAGGTCTGCATATCGGGCAAGAGGACATCCCTTTGCGGGAGGCACGTAAGCTGTTACCGGAAGCCACGATTGGGGTTTCTGTCTCGACCGTTGAACAGGCGATCGAAGCAGAGCAAGACGGGGCAACTTATCTTGGCGTAGGGTCACTCTATCCAACGGCGACAAAAAACGATGCGAGTCAGATGACAAACGAAACACTCCGGGCGATTCGCCGGGCTGTTTCCCTTCCGCTCGTCGGAATTGGTGGAATCACACATCATGTGGTGCCCGACTTATTCGAGATGCTTGAAGGATATGCTGTCGTCTCTGCCTTATTCGCAGCACCAGATATTGAACGTGCGGCACGAGAGTTCAAGGAGGCGGTTCAGACTGCGCGTCAAATAGTATCAGACCGGGTATAATCACTGAAGAGGTGATGCACGTGAAATGGCAGGTCATTCGCTTTCGGGGAGGCTGGATTCGGTATCGCATCGAACCACAAATCATTCGAATCGACAATCGCGGAAAGTATCATTTAGGTTGGAAATTGTTTCCCTATCCGAATCGTTATGCATTTGAATTGGCGGTTTTGTTAAAAAACAAACACCGACAACGATATAAACGGCCGCTGTTGATTAAAACGGCATCCATCGCTACGGAAATCTGGGGCCATACACATCTCGATTTATTTTATCGGGTGATGTTACAAGTACCGTTACCACGCTTCCTATCGAATCGATATAAGGAGCGATTGCGAAATACAAGTATTATCGATATCGGTGTACGGGCTGTCGATACTAATCGAATCGTTTGGGATATCGGGAATCGATTAGGGGGATGGGCAGTTTTTCGTACAATCCAAAAAAAGCATCGGAAATGAATCTTCACCTCGCGAATCATCGTAGTCATCTTACTTGCATTTGTTGTTTTAGGATGGTGCAATAGTTTGGAGGAGAGGTGAAGACAGTGGAGGCACCACGCTGTGAGACGATTGCGATCGATAAAAAACGTGCGACTGAAATTGGTCATGCCGTTGAGAAAATCCCGACGCTTGAGATTGGGAAATTGTTTAAAGTGTTATCAGACGCAACGCGTCTACGAATCGCTTATGCATTGACGGTCGAGCAAGAACTGTGTGTTTGTGACGTATCGGCATCAGTTGATTGTTCGATTGCGACGGCTTCGCATCACTTAAGAACGTTATTGAAACAAGGTCTCGTCAAATATCGTAAAGAAGGAAAAGTTGTCTATTATTCACTTGATGACCATCATGTCTCGTCGTTAGTTCATTTGGCAATGGAGCATGTGAATGAAGGAAAGGCTTCTTCTTGAGAAAAATATAAAAAAACGCACCGCAGTCCGATAAAGAACTGCGGTGCGTTTTTTAGCTTTTTCACGAAGCTAATCGTATGAAACAACAGATCATTTGATTCGATGGAAGAGCGTGATGGTCACACTGATGAGTAGAAAGGCTAAAATGGATAGACTAAAGCACATCCGTTTATAGGATGCTGTCACGAGCGCCGTATTTTCGAGTTCTTGATCTAATTCGGTATACAATTGATCTTTAACTTGAGCAAGATCTTCAAGAATGGTCTGCGTGGTCTGTGTCGATTGTTTCGCTAAAACGGTAGCTGCTTGTGAACCATTTGTTTCATAAAGCCTAAAAACGGTATCGATTTCTTTTTCCCAAGCATTGTTACGGGCTAACAAATCTTTAATCGGTACGGGTGTTTCGTTCGAAGCATTGAGCACACGGCGTAAATCATGAATTTTGGTCGTGCAGAAGTAGTATTGTTCAATGTAGCGGTCGTCTTCATAAAGCAATAGGCCGCGAACGGCATTTGCCCGATCTCGATTGTATTCGACGAGTTGGTCGACTTGTTTAATCATCGGGATATCATGGGCGTGCATTTCTTCTGTCATTTTTGAAATGGTACGATAACCTGTCAAGGCATAGATGAGAGGAATCGAAGCGAACAAACTGACTAAAAGAATGAGAGAGATGCGGTAGCGCCAAAGTTTATTCATGCAATCATTCCTTCGTAAGCTAACTGGTAATGTCACTAGCTTAACCACTAATTCCCAAAAAGTGAAGAGTTATCTACTTTTTAGGGGAACATCTTATAGTTACAGGGATTCAATCGTTTTGTGATTTGAGATGAAACCTGGAGCGTTACCAAACGTAGACGTATATGATGGGTCAGCCTTTGTTTACAAAAAACAACCCACCTCATGACAGGGGGTTGTCGTTTCATCGTGTGCGGTTCATTTAAAAAGAGTAGGAATGTTCTTTGTAATTTCCAAAGACGGTATGAATCTCAGAGAAGGTGACGAAGGCATTAGGTTCGACAGAGGAAACAATTTCCTGAAGACGAACGATTTCATTATTCTGCACGACGACATAAACCATCTTCTTTGTCCGGTTGGAATAGCCACCGCGCGCATCGAGAATCGTGACACCACGACCGAGTTCTTTTGTGATGACGTCGTTGATTTCATCTGCTTTTTCACAAATGATAATACATTGTTTAGAAGCAGAGTAAAAACTATAGACCGTTTGCAACGCCTTGGCGCGAACGAAGCTCATAATTAATGCATACATAACATGTTTTAAGTCGAAGACTAACCAAACTAAGATATAAATCACTAAATCCTGCATTAAAAAAATACGCGGGAGCGGCCAGTTATGGAAGCGGGCATAAAAGAACTTTCCGAGGATGTCGAGTCCACCTGTCGAAGCGCCGCCAAAGAAGATTAATGCCATGGCGAGTCCAGAAACTAACCCTGCAAAAATGGAGGCGACGAGAGGGTCGTTTAATGACTCGGGAACCACTTGTGTTGGAATCCAATCAATTAAAAATGAAGAAATAAGGACGATAATTCCTGAAAGTAGCATGAATCGTTTTCTTAAGAAGCGAAAACCAAGTAAGAAAAGCGGGATATTCAAGACAAGTTGGGTCAGTCCGATGGGCGTATTGAACAACTCTTGGAAAATAAGTGTGATTCCCATGATGCCGCCAGATCCAATGTCATTTGGAGATAATAAAAGGCTGATATAAAGGGAGTAAAGAAGTGTACCGATTAAAAGGAAACTGATTTTTTCCGTTCGTTTTTTCTTGCTCTTTTGTTTAGTCTTCATTGTGATTGATGAGAAATCCTCATGCTCCTCCTTAGTAAAGTATCTGCCTGCAAGAGTACGCCTATATAGCATTAAATTCAACCCCTCAACTGAAAAATGTCGTAAAAAGGTGACGCGGGTCGAAAGGAATTGAGTGAATTGAAAAAAATCCTTTTATTTTTATGCTGTGCGCTCATTGGATTAAGTACAGGTTCCATTTTTATGTTGCATTACTCGAAGGAATCCCCTGACAATAAGTGGCGTGATGGAGCACTGGTCACCCGATATGTCGGAACATCGGTTACAAATACAAATGCAATGACAGGATTCATTGAACGATTTCCATTTTCAGACGCACTTAAACAAGTACAGATTGAAGGGACTACCGTCTTCTTACGTTATGAAGTGACGGGTAAATCCAGGAAAGAATGGGTCGGGACAAATCACGAATGGATTGACCCGTCTTCACCCTCTTTTATCAAAAGTCGATTTTCGCAACTCGTCATGCACCATACGCTTGCTCTTTTTCTAGCGATTCCTAATGTAATGACAGTTGAAATTCAATATACCGATCCTGTATCAATCCTTCAATTTAAAATCACGCGTACTGATTTTGAAGGGTATACACCACGCGATATTGAGCGAGCTTCGACGTCCACTAACCGCTTTAATCGTGTAGTCATTGACGACTATGTATTAGTTGAATCAAGACGAAAATCCTTTTTGGAATACTTCCGTTCACAACTCAAAATATACCCGTAAAGTAGTTGTATCTAGCAAGAAAAAGCTTTTTTCACAAACTTGACACAATGGTATCGTTTACATGTCATTCTTTCGTAAAAACCTTAAATAAAGGGTAGGCAGGGGTTGAACATCTTATAAGATGGAAGTATGATAATAAGTGAACAAACATTGTGAAGTGTTGAACAAGAGGGAAGTGAGGTTTCTACAATGAATGAAGTAGAAGCATTAGAAGGGCTAAGAAATAAAGCGGTTAAATCAACTAAAATGCTACAAATGCGTCCACTCGAGTATTTAGTTCGTGCCATGCTTGCTGGGGTATTCATCGGTTTTGCTATCATATTTACACTCAAAGCAATCAACGGACTTTATCTAAATGAATCGGCTGCGACGACACTTGTCGGTGGATTAACATTTGGTGTTGCGCTCGTCTTAATCGTCTACGGCGGTGCAGAACTGTTTACAGGAAATACGATGTATTTTACGACGGCGACGATGCGTGGATACACTACGAAAATGGATACGTTTAAAGTATGGACGATTTGTTTAATCGGTAATGGTCTCGGAGGACTTGCCTTCGCGTTACTCTTTTCGCAAACTGGAATCATTCAAGAGTTAGGCGCAAACAACTGGTTGTTCGCTGTCTCTGAATCGAAAATCCATCACTCGACGTGGGAAATCTTTACGCGAGCAATCTTCTGTAACTGGATGGTTTGTTTAGCGATTTTCATTCCGAAAAACATGAAAAATGAATTGGCACAAATCATGATGATGATGATTTTAGTGGCTGTCTTCTTCGCATCAGGTTTTGACCATGTCATTGCCAACATGGCATTGTTCTCAATCGCGCTTGTCGTACCTCACCCAGAGGCGATTTCATTTGCCGGAGCAATCCATAACTTAATTCCTGCTCTCTTCGGGAACATCATCGGTGGAGCACTCTTCATGGGAATGGTTTACACATGGTTGAACAAAGAAAAGCTGGAAGTGGATCAATCAAAACAACAAGCTGCGACAATCAACATCGTGACGAAAAAAAAAGCATAAAGAAAAGGTAAGGTAGCGACGGATTTTCCCGTCTCCCTTACCTTTTTCTTTATTCGAGATGTTGGAAGCGATCGACATCTGCTGCGAGTTCTTCATAAATCGATTCGACGATTTGAGCATCATCGAACAGACCGAGTACATTTTCGTCAGGTAATGCATCAACTGGGGAAGTAAAATAGAGCACAGCCGTCAACAATAATTGTTCTTGTTCTTCCTTCATCGAAAAACGTTTTTGATAAAGTGCACGTAACATCTCAAGTAACTGTTTAAGTTGGAAATACAGCACGAGTTCTGCTTCACGTTCGATATCAGAACCTTCTTCTGAAGCGATATCTTTCGTTAAATGTGCTAAACCAACTTCTCCTCGAATCAATAAGTCTTCCTGTGCCTTGTGATCTCCGACTAACGCCAATGCTTGACGGTGGAAATAGGTGTAAGCGGATTTAAAATCTCCTGGTACGAATTCCATGTTCAACACTCCTTCTCTACATCTAGTTTCACCTTATTTCTTGCAAAATTGCAACTCTTTCGTGAAAATAAGAGTAAGAGACGAAAGGGGATTACATAATGCCGACTCAAGAACAACTCAAAAAGTATGCAGCACTCGCTGTACGTACAGGAATCAATTTGCAATCCGGTCAGCAATTAGAAATTCGTGCTGGCATCGAAAATGCACCACTCGTTCGTGAAATCACACGTGTCGCTTACGAAGTAGGCGCATCGAACGTTTATGTGCAATGGTCAGATGATGAAATGACGAAAATCCGTTATTTCGATGCACCAGAAGATTCGTTCGACGCATTTCCAGAGTGGTTAAAAGCACGATTCGATCAGTTAGCTGACGAAAAGACAGCATTCTTATCTGTCGTCAGTGAAGATCCAGATCTTTTAAATGGAGTCGAGTCAAGTCGCATCGCGCGCGCGAACAAAGCGGCAGGTGTCGCACTAGCCAATTGGCGTAAATTCGTCATGAGCGATAATGTAAGCTGGTGTGTCGTTGCTGCGCCTTCAGATGCTTGGGCGGCTAAGGTATTCCCAGACTCGGAAAACGCCGTAGAAGAGCTGTGGGATGCGATTCTAAAGGCAACCCGTGTCGATCAAGCAGACCCGGTCGCTGCATGGGAGAAACATGATCACAACCTCCGCACGAAAGCGACATTCTTGACGGAGAAAAAATATAAAACACTGCATTACTCGGCACCAGGGACGGAATTATCGATCGAGTTGCCAGAGCGTCATGTATGGCTCGGTGGTGGTGGACCGAATGCGGACGGTGTTGATTTCATCGCGAACCTTCCGACGGAGGAGGTCTTTACGTTACCGAAGAAGACAGGAGTCAACGGTCATGTCTCGAGTACGAAGCCACTCAGCTACAGCGGAAACTTGATTGATGGCTTTACACTTTGGTTTGAAGATGGGAAAATCGTCAAAGCAGAAGCGAAACAAGGTCAAGCGGCATTAGATGAGTTGATTTCACTCGACGAAGGAGCACGTTATCTCGGGGAAGTGGCCCTCGTGCCGCACCATTCACCAATCTCTGACTCGGGCATCTTATTCTACAATACGTTGTTTGACGAGAATGCGTCGTGTCACCTTGCAATTGGTCGTGCTTACTCGACTTGTCTCGAAAATGGACCAAGCTTATCAAACGAAGAACTAGCGGAACAAGGGGCAAATGATTCGATGACACACGTCGACTTCATGATTGGGTCAGCTGATATGTCGATTGATGGGGAACTAGCAGACGGTACACGTGAGCCATTGATGCGTGACGGAAACTGGTCAATTTAAGGATTAGCCGAAATAGAGGCTGAAAAAAAGTAACAGGAACGGGTACCCGTTCCTGTTACTTTTTTGTGTTTAAGGAAAGTATCCGGATTAAAGTTCTTCACCGATGATTTTTACTTCGGTCTCAAGGAGAATCCCGAATTTATCCTGCACCGTTTCCTGAACGTGGTGAATAAGCGAAATATAATCAGTCGCCGTTGCATTTTCGACGTTGACGATGAAACCGGCATGTTTTTGTGAGACTTCCGCTCCACCAATCCGTGTTCCTTGAAGCCCGCTGTCCTGGATGAGCTTTCCGGCGAAATATCCTTCAGGACGCTTAAAGACGCTGCCGCAAGAAGGGTATTCGAGGGGTTGCTTCGTTTCACGCTTATTCGTCAAATCGTCCATGACTTCCTTGATGAGAACAGGATCACCTTCCGTCAAAGAAAAACGTCCTTCGAGAATGATATATTCTTTTTTAGCGAAACAGCTTGTCCGGTATCCAAGTTCGAGTTCGTCACGTGTGATGTTTAACAGCTCCCCTTGGCGTGTTAAAACCGTCGCGCTCTGAAGACAATCTTTTACTTCTCCTCCATACGCACCAGCATTCATGATGAGAGCACCACCGACTGTGCCGGGGATTCCACAAGCAAACTCGAGACCACTCAATGCATGATCATAAGCGACGCGTGAGGCTTGGATGATGGCCGCGCCGCTTTGTGCGACGAGCTCATGTTCTTCGACCGAAATATCCGTTAATTTTTCAAATGATAAGACGATGCCACGAATCCCGCCGTCACGTACGACGAGGTTCGATCCATTACCGAGTAATGTCAATGGGAGATCGTTCTCATAAGCATAGCGAACAGCAAAAGCTGTTTCTTCGTAAGACGAAGGAATGATGAAAAGGTCGGCAATTCCTCCCATTTTCGTATACGTATGATATTTTAACGGTTCATTCACTAATACAGAGTCTTCGTTTAATCCCTCGTAAAGCCCAGTCAACAACTGTTCAGTCATATAAGTTCTCAGTCCTTTTTTTATGAATTCCATTCAGCGAAAAGTACGCTCGAAATATATTTTACACTAATTACGTAATTGATGTTTAGCACATAGTTCCCAAAATACAGAGTTGACAGGAAAAATGCAAGGTTTATCCGAAAACTGTCATCGCTTAGTAATGAAAATATATATCTAGAATTCCGAATTTCGAAAGGGGAACAAGACAAAATAAGGATTTCGGGTATGAATCGGTTAGAAAAGGGGGAATTACAAATACATATATAGAAGGATGTTCGGAAAATTAGGAGGGGAATCGATATGGAGAGCGAACGTTTGAGAATGCGACCTTTTTCTCAGGAAGATTTCAACTTATATAAAGAACTCGTTCAAAATGAATTGGTGATGCAGTATATTAACGGTGGTGTTTCATTGGATGAGGCGGAGGCCCGTTTATGGTTCGACCGACAATTCGAGCGGTATGAAGATGAACGTCAGACGGGCTTTTTGCTGATTGAAAAAAAAGAGGATGAGGAACCCATCGGTTTTGCAGGACTCATCCTACAAGAAGTCGACGGAGTAGAAGAACTCGAAGTCGGATATTGGTTAAAACCGAAACACTGGAAAGTCGGATACGGGCGTGAAGCAGCGAAACGTTTGATGCGTGAGGCATTTGAACGTGGGAACGATCGTCTGATTTCAATCATTCATCCAGAAAATCATTCTTCTCAAAAGGTGGCACGCGCTAACGGATTGGATTGGGAAAAAGAAACGGTCTTTAAAGGGATACCGGTCGTCGTCTATTCATGCAGACTAACCCGTCTATTTAGAGGATAAACATTAAAACAGAGGAGCGTAATTCATGTATCATACAGAATTTATTCGGTTTAATCAGCTTGGTGGTTTGACGCTTTATCAGTTATTAAAATTAAGAACTGATATTTTTGTCGTTGAGCAGGAGTGTGCCTATTCAGAGCTCGATGATCGTGACCAGGAGGCGATTCATGCACTTGCCTATGCAGATCAGCAGTTAATCGGTTGCCTTCGAGTACTCCCTAAAAATCAATCAGGTGATGTAGCAATTGGTCGTGTCGCCGTCCATGCTGATTTTCGGTCGCACGGCATTGCACGTCGCTTGATGAATGAAGCAATCGAACACATCCGGACCCAAGAAGAAACAGGGATTTATTTGCAGGCCCAGGCCCATCTAAAAAAGTTTTATGCATCGTTTGGGTTTGAAGAGACATCTGATGTGTATCTGGAGGATGGAATTCCACACCTTGATATGCATTTATCGCTTAAAGAAGAGTATTGAATGTTCCTTTACCTAGCAACTAAAGTTCTCATCTAGGTTGGGAAGACATCTCTCCCTTGTCGTCCCAATTGTTGTAGACGTGAGAGAACGCTTATTTTCGAGAAATACTTCAAAAAATAGCGGAGTGAACCGATGATGAGAGCAGAACGAATTTCATTCGGAGGTGAATCAGTCTATGAAAAAAGTACTGGTCATTCTCGCGTTAAGTCTGATTGGACTTTTATCTTTTGCGGTCGGAATTTCTTACGCAGAGCTTCAAAGCAACCAACAGAACTCAGAAAAGCAGTTAAAGACGATGCTTGAAAAACATCATGGAATCAGTGAAGCATCATTTTTAGAAGTGAAGGCATCGTTTTCCCTGCAACATCGACAAGTAATCCAGGTTCGATTGCGTGGAGAACCGGCCATTACTTATGAGTTCATTCAGCCGGAGCGGACAATTGAATACAGCGGTTCAATTGGAACGAGTGTCGAAAAAGTCGGAAAGCAAGATGAGATTTTTCGATCGATGCCTTTAAAAGTAGGCGAGAATTGATAGATCCTGGTGGATTTCCTTATTGTGAGGAAGGCATCAGGATTTTTTTGGCTTTCAAGAAAAGATAATATTGCGTACACTACGAAGAGAAGCAGTATTCAGGGGGGCAAACCGATGATGAAACGATTTGTGAAAAATGAGGCAGTTGGTCAGGCAGTGCATGCATTTAAAGAATTGAATCGAAAAGATTTTGAGTATTACAATGCTGAGTTGTCCGAACAAGAACGGGTCGCTTTAAATTTCGTGAAGCGAGCCTTTGAATTGGAGTCATCAGAGCACTTGTCGCTAGCGCTCGATACGAACCAACCAGTCATTGAACTAGATCGTCTGTTACTTAAGTTGGAGTCGATACAAGATAGAACGCTCTTTTTCCGTTTGTTGGTACAACATGGTGTAGATCTCAATCAATTAAAAGAGCTTGATGGACATCGTTCCATTGTCCGTCAACCGTTAGCATTTCCAGTCGGTCTATACAGTGCAATCAATCATGAACTTTTTCAATTGGCGATAGAGGCAGGTCTTGATTTAGACTACACGACATCTTTGCAACGGAGTGATCGTTTTCTAGAAACGCACGTGATTAATATGCTTGATCTCTATTTGTTGCTTGATTTAGAAGACGAAATGGACGTACGAAGCCTAGGATTTTTTACAGACCATCCGGCAACAATCGGTTTTGTAGAGCAGTTAAAGCGGTCGAATCCGTCAAGCATTCAGGCAATCGTCGAGGCTAAAAAATATCAAGTTGATTTTAAATATGCCAAACACTATCCACTCTTTTACGCGATGATCGGTCGGCATACAGAAGTATTTGAACAGTTGCTTGAAGCAGTTTTAAAAACGGAGAAGGAACAACTGCTTTTAGAAGATGCACTGTTAGCCTTTCATAACCACCAACCAGGTCAAGCGAGTGCGTTAGGAAACGACTACATTGACAGTCTATATCAGATGGGGGAGCAACTAAGGATCCGAGCAAATATTGATTTCAAACAAGTGGAGGATGCCTACGTCCTGGCGGAATATCAAGAAATCGTTGAGCGGTTACGTAAAGATTCTCTAGAGTAAGTATGCCAGTGTGAGAAGAGTTGGATATCACAGAATGTATCGGGGTCATATAAACGAAGGGCTTCTTGATGTGTTGAAAAACAATACGTCTCGAATGTCCGAACTGTCGTGCGTTTTAATTTAGCTTGAAAGGTCTCAAGAATTCTTCGCCCGTATCCTTGATTCTTCAATTCAGGGATACACGTAATTTCGAGTAAACGAATTGTTTGCTTTTGTTTTTGGATGATGATTGTCCCGACGATTGTTTGTTGATCGTAGACAAGGTACGGCAATGCCCCCTGTTCAATCAAATATTCGATATGGGATACGTCATAGCTAAATAAAAAATGTGAGGATTGAATCGACTCGTTTCTGAGAGTTAAGAACAAGGAACGGTTTCGGAGGGTAAGTGGCTTGAATTGAAGTGATGCGGCATGATCATTGATGAGACCGATGAAGCGAAATTGTTCAGAGGAGAGTGTATAACCGAGCGTGTTCCAAGTCGATACCAACCCGAAATCATGTGGTGGAATGATTTGAACGTCGATTTGATGAGGATGTAGAGAGAGCGCGTAATCATGGACGAAATGCGCCAAAGTGCGGAAAGCGATTAAGTCCGTGTAAGCGGCATTGATGATTTGAAGGGACGAGACGAATTGGTTAAACCCTAATGTCGCGCAGACGGCATCCTCCTTAATCAAAACCCATTGATATTTTTCAGGTGGTTGGAACGAGAGGGATAGAGGAGATAAGCGGTTTTTTTGTAACAACTGATGGACGAGACGACGTTGACCGTGCGACAATTGCTCGTAACGTAAAATTTTCAAACGCTACACTTCCTTTTCTGATTAGGATGAAACAATATCTTAAGTATACTATAAGCAATAAAAGGGAAATAATAGTTTTTTCATAAAAGGTAAAAGCAATTTGGTAGAAACGGGGGAGGGATTAGATTGGGAAAAAAGTTTATCTATGTCTGCTTCTTTTTATTTTTGAGTAGTATCCATCCCGTTCAAGCACAAGATTTAGATAAACAAGAAACGAGCGTTCGAGAAGCTGTGACGTATGGAAGCTATGGAACGATGGACGAACTCATCATTGATCGAAAAGAACCGACATATGATGGTTTTGACTCACCAAATGACATGGCATTTTTATTTGCCTGTATCGCACTGCTTGCAACTGTAGGACTTGGAATCGTCAATACATCAGATTGAAAGACCTTCGGGAAACCTTTCCGAAGCTCTCAGGCTGTAGACAACGTACTATCGGGAAATCAAGCGTCTTTTTTCGTTGTTTTCCTCGGGCGAGGCGCAAGCCGTTGCTCCTCGGATCCTAGCGGACAACGAGCAGGGGCTTGCCCGCCTCTGAAAGTGCGTTAAACACGCACTTTTCCCGTAGGAGTCAACGAAACGTGACGCTTTTTAGGTAATACCGTGACGGAAATCCAGTCATGCAGACGGTTTAGGGCGCAATCCGTCTCGTTATCGCATGTTCACGCTTCATAAGAATTTGTCTACACGCTAAAGAGCTTCGGGAAGCCTTTCCGAAGCTCTTTTTTGTATTTAAAAATGAATATGTTTGGTTCGACCAACGCGTTCAATCCGATCATGTTCTTCGTCTAGACCCGCCTGTTCCAGCAAGTCGAGATAATAACGAAATGGAGTCGAACGGTGTGAAAAATAAGGGATATATTCTGTGAAAAGCATCGTTTCGGCCCGTTCTAGTTCACGTAAGGCAATCAGGGCATGAAGTTCTGCGAAGCGAATCTCTTGATAGAGGATGAGCTTGTCTGCATCGATGCGAACATTCATTTGAAGTTTTTTTGCATGCATATTTAATAAAGAGAGATACGATTCGCGTTCTTGGCCCGTTTCACAATGTCCGAGAACGGCGAGTAACAGGTCGCTACGTTCCGTATCGACATCAATCGGAACTTTCAATGCGGTATAAATAGCCCGTTTCATCCAGGCATTGTCGGACGTATCGAGTTTGTAGTAACCAACAAGTTCTTGAAAGAGCTCGACTTGAGAGACTTTAATCAATCGGAAGGGGTCATTACTCAGGAAAAGGGGTTCTTCACCGGCGGCGGACGATAATAAAAAAAAGAATTCTTCGAAAGCGACGCGTGGACCATTTTTTCGACCGACATAATGGCGCAAGTGTTTTAATAACCGTTTTGCTGTGACGTACCAGTTTTTTTGTTCGCGCACTGAAACGATTGTACTCGGCTCTAGATATTCACCGTCATAGGCGTTCTGGATGAAGAGCTCTGTCTGTTCGATGGTTTGTTCGACGGTTGGTTGTTCTTGTTCTTTTTGTAAATCCTTATATTTGGCGAATTGTGACAACATCAAGTCGAGTTCTTTATCTTCAATCGTTTGTTTTGGAAGCTGGCGATAGATCTCTACGATAATGTCGCGAAGGGTCGTATCGCCATATTGCTCCAGTAAAAGACGTAATTTTCGAATTCTCATGATCGCCCTCCTTCGACAAAAAACACAGCACTTCATTAATCATTTCCCGTTTTTTTCATAAAACGAACATCTTTCATTTGCTCTTTTACGCAATCATTGCCTATTTTTAAAGGGAGAGATTAATTTAAGGGAGAGATTCAGATGAATGAAACGATTGAACATTTATTAAACCACCGCTCGATTCGGAAATTTAAGGAGCATCAACTTGATGAACAGACGATTGAAGTATTGATCCAATCTGCGCAAGCTGCTTCGACGTCTTCTTACCAACAAGCCTATGCAATCGTCGGGATTGAAGATTTAGAAAAAAAACAGCAACTCGTCGAAGTGGCGAGTGGTCAAAGTTATGTAGCGGACAATAGTTACTTCTTCGTCTTCTGTATCGACTACCATAAGCACATGCTGGCAGCAGAGATTGCGAATGGCTCAGTCGCTGACACAGTCGAAACGACGGAAGCATTAATCGTCGGGGCTGTCGATGCAGGACTTGCTGCACAGAATCTCGTCGTAGCAGCAGAATCGTTAGGATACGGGACAGTTTATATCGGATCACTTCGTAACGATGCTCGAAAAGTGAGCGAACTCCTAGAACTGCCAAGCCATGTCGTCCCGTTATTTGGTGTTGCGGTCGGTTTACCGGATCAACAACCAGGTAAAAAACCCCGTCTTCCGATGGAGGCAATCTTCCATCGTAATACGTATACTAATGACAGCAAGATGCGTGAGTTGCTAGAACAGTATGAGGCAGAAACCTCGTCATATTACGGAGAACGGACGGATGGCGTACGAACTGAGGGATGGGTCTATCAAATGGCTGCCTCGATGAAGGAACCGAAACGGACGTATCTACGTAAGTTCTTACAAGATAAGCAGTTATCGCAAGACTAAAACGGAGGTACTACTATGGATGAGTTTCAATCAGGTCGTTCTCGAATAGAGAGAAAACGGCAGGAAGAAGAGCAGGCACGACGTACTTCGACACATAGACGAATCGAGCAGCAAGCAGATGAGCGAATGCGGATTGACGCGCCACAACAGCCGAATCATCGATACGTCGAAGATGGACCAACTTTGACGTCGCGTCCAGTTCAACAAAATCACCGGGGGTCGCAGAAAAGAACAGGGACTGGTATCGGTGGGCGGCTTTTCACCTTAGTCAGAAAATCTGCAAAGCAAGTTGGGACGATTATGGCAGAGCGGACACGGTCGAATCGACGTAAAAGTAGACGTTCGGAAGAAGCGGTGCCAGATGAGACGAGGCAGGGCGCGTTAAAGAAACAGCCTGTCGAGAAGAAGAAACGTCGCTTCAAAACGAAAGTGTTTGGTCTGCTCTTGGTTCTATTGATTGGCTTTATCCTATTTGCCTCACAGCCGTTTACCTTTTTATTGATCGGAAGTGACGCAAGACCCGGAGAATCGTTACGCGGTTCACGGTCTGATTCACTATCCGTCATGCAATTCGTACCGTTATCACGGACGATTCAGTTGACGTCGATTCCACGTGATACGTATACACCGATCAGTTGTGAGGATGGTAAGAAAGATAAAATCACACATGCTTTTGCGTTCGGTGGGGAAGAATGTACGCAAAACGCTGTCAGTGAACTACTTGATGTAGACATCGACAGTAAAATCGTCATCTCTTTCGATAGTTTCATTGGTTTAATTGATCAAATCGGCGGAATTGATCTTGTTTCGACAGGAACGTTCTCGGAACAAGATGCTAGTGGAAAAGCGAATCAATATGCGTTTCAAAAAGGGAAAGAATATCATATGGACGGAGCGATGGCTCTTGCCTATTCCCGTCACCGAAAAACGGACAACGATGGGGCACGAGCTAATCGTCAGTCAGAAGTCATTCAAGCTGTAGCGACGCATCTGTTGAAGCCGACAGGATGGACTAAAATTTCATCAGCCCATGCGTACATGAAAGAGGCGATGAGTTTAGACATCAGTTTCCGTCAAATGGCGACAGCTGGCTTAGCCCTGGCGTTGATGTCTGAGCGAGAGCATCTTGAAATTGACGTTGTCAGTGATCGATTGAATGGCATTTTCTATGATTTTCCGGATGAAAAAGCCCTGACACAATTGAGAGAAAAACTACAGACGACGTTTTACGGTGTACTGGCGAATGACTAATATTTAAAAAATAGCTTCCTCCTTGAAAGGTTTCCTTCTCCCTATTGCGGGTATAAATTGATGTACGCAGTTGCGCTTTTGAGAACGGAAGATATCATAGCTGAAGAGCTGTCCATATCTTCAATATTCATGCTTCTTTGGCCGAAATGAATATATCCTTGAGTAAGCGGCTTAAAAGACGACGTACCGAAATCCGAACACCTAATCGTCGGGATGATGAGAATTCTTGATTGCTTTTTGGCATTTTTAACATGCATAAGCGATGAGGGAAGCTCTTATCTGCATAAGTATGAGTAGTTCAATAGAGGTGACTAGCTTATCGAGGAGGGACCTAGCATATGAATGTATTAGTTGTAGGTGCATCAGGTACAATCGGAGCTCGCGTCGTCAAGTCGCTTGCGAAAGGTCATCAAGTCACTGTCATCGTTCGACACAAGCATCTCGTCGATCGCTTCGAAAAACTCGGTGTCAAAGCACATTACGTCGACATTGAAACTGAGCTTGAAAAGGTCATTGATCTCGGGGTGGCAGGTCAAAATGCTGTGATTTGTGCAGCGACCGCGGGTGTCGATGGTGAAGCGACTGAAATTGAGTTGCTCGATCGAACGGTTGCTTTAAAAACGATTGATGCTGCGAAAAAGGCACGTGTCCGTCATTTTGTCCTCCTCAGTGCCTATGGCGCTGATCGACCAAATCAATTTAAAAAAGAAGTCTATCCATTCTATGCCGCAAAAAATGCGGCGGAAGAGCAAATTGAGCATAGTGGTTTGACGTATACAATCATTTGTCCGGTCAACATCGTTGATGGAGAAGGTCTTGGACTAATCGAAGCCGATGAGGATTTAAAAGATGTAAAAGATGCAACGATTTCTGAAATTGATGTCGCGTCGATTTTGGCGGCATCGGTCGATAATCGGGCACTTTTCAATCGACGTTTAGAGGTAAAGCAAGGAAAAACGTCACTAAATGAAGCGCTTGGTGGAGACGAATCGTTTGAAAGCATTAAAGACAATCGTCGCGTTAAACAACAACTTCCTCGCTATAACTGACAGTAAAGAAGGATGTATATAAACGAGCATATCACTTCCAGGAAAAATGGAAGGGTATGCTCGTTTTTCATAGATTCAGAGGCTGATTCTGCTACACTAATAGAAAGAGGGAGTGGGCAGCAGTTGAAAAAATATTTACTATACGTGATTGTCGGGTTAGCGATTAGTGGGATTGCATATAAAAGCTATGACGCCTATAAAGCACAACAGATTAAAGAATTTACTCAAGCGACGCAACAAGCGCAAGGCGGATTAGAGATTGGAATGAAGGCACCGAATCTCGAGCTGGAACAGGATGGAAAAATGGTGGAACTATCGGATTTGACGAATCGATTGATTGTAATCAATTTTTGGGCGACATGGTGTCCACCATGTAAACAAGAAATACCTGAATTGAACGTCTTTGCTAAAGCGGTGGACGTGCCCGTCTATGGCATCAACGTGACGACATCCGAACGAAAGGTTTCAGATGTAGCCAATTTTCTGAAAGAGACTCCTGTTGATTACGGGGTGCTCTATGATACGAAGGGCCAATCCGAAAATGCTTATCGATTAGTCGCGATGCCGGCGACTTACGTCATTGATACGGATGGAGTCATCGTCGCAAAACACATTGGTCCTGTTACATCAAGTATGCTAAAAGAGATGGTAGGGAAAAAGGGAGGATGAGGGAATGGAGATTTACTGCCGCGACTGTTCTTATCACATCGTCGCTGAAATCGGTCAGCGGGAGGAATGGGGGGAATTCCCTTCGATGCTAACCTATGGACTAGAACAGTACAGAACAGCGTTGCCTTTTTTATTCGTGCCGCCTTATCAGGAACCACTCATTAGCCGAGCACGCATCGATGATCAAAACCGGGCCATGTTGATTAAGAACTATCATGCACATATCGATGCAATTGAAGGCGGGTGGGTCCCGCATCAATACGATTTGTTTCAGTGTCCCTGTTGCGATACGATTTCAACACGTTTTTGGTGTGCACTCTTCATTACTTCAGCTATCATCGAACCGATTCATCGCTGTGAACGAGATGAGACAGTACTACATCGAATTTCGATTGACGATTTGGACCACGCGAAGTGTCCCGAATGCAGGCATCAGTCCTTGTACGTAAGGAATGATTAAACGCGAAAAAGCCATTTAGAAGATGGAAAGACTGACGTGGGCAAGGACGCTCAAGTAGTCGATTCATTGTCTAAATGGCTTTTTATTTATCATCAACCCATTTGCCGAAAGGAAAACGTCTGAAAGGACGATTGGGATGTACTCGATGCATCAATTGAATACGTTGTACCATCAAAAAGTATTGTGTCACCTAATCGTGCCTCAGTCGGTAAATAGCGGCGAGGGATAAAACTTGAACCGTTCTCCCAGAGAAGAACAGCATATTTACCATCAAGCCGTTCAAGCGTACCACGTTTGATCATATTGGACTCCTCCTACAATTACATCGAAGGCAACCATTTTAAAAGGGTTGCAGTCTCTCTCTCTAGCTCTCTGTAATTTTAATCTTATGTTTGGTATATTCCCACTTCGTTTTATCTTTACACTTATTTATCTAAATTAGTCGAGAATCGCTTGAATATAACTCTTTCACATGTAGAAGTGAGAAAAAAGAGGCATACCATTCGACTTATGAATGGTATGCCTTACTGATAATAGATTTACGTCACGCGACACTTTTCGTGACTTGTTTTTTTGTCGGTCGTGTAAAGGCGAAGATAAAAGTGAAGAGGGGAGATAAAATTAAGAAAAAGGCAAATGGCACATACGATGTGACCGGCACACCGAGTGTCGAGGCAAAGAATGCCCCGGATACACCCCAAGGAATCAAAGGATTAACAAGTGTGCCGCCATCTTCAAGCGCACGCGATAAAAACCGTGGGTCAATTGACCGTTCTTCAAAAATTTTCTTGAAGGCTTGTCCCGGTAATAAAATAGACAAGTATTGTTCACCTGCCATGAAGTTAACGCCGATTGCAGCAAGTGCAGCAGACGAGATGATACTCCCGTCACGTTGCAGTTTCGAAACGGTTTTTTCGATGATGACATCGATGACTCCGATACCACGTAAGACACCGCCGAATGCTAACGCGAGCATGACGAGGGAGACGGACCACATCATTGATTGGATGCCACCTTTACTAATGATGCTCGCAACCGTTTCATTCGTTGTTTCGAGCTTGAGACCATTTTGGATGACAGACATCCATTGCGTGATGTTCCAATTTCCTTGAACGAGACCTGTG
The DNA here is from genome assembly GCF_000702625.1 of Exiguobacterium oxidotolerans JCM 12280. NCBI lineage: Bacteria > Bacillati > Bacillota > Bacilli > Caryophanales > Exiguobacterium > Exiguobacterium oxidotolerans. The sequence goes on from NZ_JNIS01000001.1 coordinate 2,176,000, forward strand.
AGTAATAATCCGCTTAAAACGCCTGCAATCAATGTTGGAATGACTGGCATCTTCCGGATAGCGAGTACCATCACGAGAAGCGGAGAAAGCAATGTCCAAGGAGATAAGCGGAAAAGGCTATCGAGTGCTTGTTGTGTTGCTACAATCGCTTCTGAATCAATTGATCCTTCACCTCGTCCAAAAATAAGGAAGAGAACAAATGTGATTGCGATAGCGGGAATTGTTGTTCCCATCATAAAACGAATATGATCAAAAACAGAGACGTTGACGATACCTGGTGCGAAATTCGTCGTATCCGATAAAGGAGACATTTTATCTCCAAAACAAGCACCGCTGATGATGGCACCTGCAGCAAGAGCGGGATTGACACCAAGGACGACGGCGATTCCCATCAAGGCGACACCGACCGTACCAATTGTAGTAAATGAACTGCCTGTAAAGGTCGAAACGATCATCACGATGATTAAAGCGGTTGGCGCGAACCAGGTCGCAGATAATGTCGATAAGCCATAATGGAGCAAGGTTGGAACGGCACCACTCATCATCCAGACGGCGATTGTCATACCGACGAGTAACATGATTAAAATCGGTTTAATCGCTTCTCGAATACCGTTAATCATATGTTCTTCAAGTTGACTGAAAGGGAAGCGGCGATACACGGCATACCCTACAACAAAAATAAGACTGGCGAGTATAGCGAGATGTGGTTCGGCCTGTGCACCGAATAATGCGGACAATAAGATAATGATACTAATTCCTAGGATAGCTGCGGATTCACGAAAGGACATGCGCATGCTTCCACCTCCTTATATCTTTGTTACGTTTATGCTTGTTTGCTTTTACGTGTGAAAGTAATGAACAAATGCAATCTTATCGAAGATTCCTGGCTGCGTCAACTAAGAAAGTTTTACCAAAATCAGACGAGAATACTCCCGCTTCTAAATATTCAGGGCAAAGCCCTAGTGAAAGTCGGTAAGACCTTCGCCTCTAGTCAACTGTGCTCCAGTTGTGGCACCCAACACGACCGTGATGTGAATGCAGGACTGAACCTCAAACAAGAAGCTGGACGCCTCTTAGTTTCTTTAACCGTCGGGACGACGCAATTTTCAACCGTTAGGTCGGATCACTCAGGAATCCTCCACCTTTAAGCGAAGCGTAGGTGAAAGTAGTTCAATCAGAAAGATAACCAAGAATATAAAAAAATGTGACGATTTTTTGTCGTAAACGCTTTCTTTTTTACAAAAAATCTTGCACAATAAGAAAGTAGTGATGTCGATTTTGTGAACAAGAGGAGGATACATATGTTTACAGCGATTTTTGTTGTAGTTATTGCTTTGATGGGGGCAAGCGTTTTTGGAATCGATCATCTCGTCGCACAACGTGCTGAAAAAAGATGAGAAATATGAACTAAAAAGACTTTGACCAGTCACATCTTACTAAAAGGTGTCATCGGTCAAAGTCTTTTTTTGTTTATAAATTAATAAAAATACATTTGACAGTATAAATATACATATGTTTAAATCGATTTATCATTATTAACGAAGGAGTACCCGACATGAAATGTACAATCATAGGTGCGACGGGATATACAGCAGTCGAATTGATACGAATGATTGAGCAACATCCCCATTTGGAAATCGTCGCTCTCGTGAGTGATTCGAAGGCAACGGAATCGATTACGGAAATATACACATTCATGAATAAAAAAAACTATTCCATCTTACAGGAGTTCTCACTTGCCCATTTAGAAGAGGTTGGAACGGAACTCATTTTTTTGGCGACTCCAAGCGGAATTTCAAAACAGTACTTAGAGCAGCTGAGAGATTGGAAAGGGAAAGTCATCGATTTGAGCGGCGATTTACGCCTCGACCAAATATCGTATGAACATTGGTACGAAAAACCAGCGGTCGAGCCAATGATTCAGGCAACAGCAACATATGGACTATCAGAATGGAACCGTGAAGCGATAAAAACGAGTCGTTTGATTGCCAACCCAGGGTGTTATGCGACGGCCGTACTCCTCGGTCTCCTACCATTTTTAAAAGAACAGGTCATCGAGCCGGTGCCGATTATCATTCATGCCAGTTCGGGGTTATCGGGAGCCGGGAAATCCTTTAGTGAACAGACACATCATGTGCGATCGAATGAAAACATGCGTCTGTATAAGATGAATCGCCATCAACACATCCCCGAAATCGAATCGGTCATTCAAACCGTGACGGGGCAAGAAGCAATCGTTTCGTTCGCGACACATTTGATTCCAATCAATCGCGGAATCATGGCGACGATGACATTGACTCCACGCATCAATAAATCGGAAACGCAATGGCGTGAGTGGCTCCAGGCATTTTACGAGAACGAACCCTTCGTCCGAATTAACGGAAATGATCCGGAAATTAAATCGGTCGTCGGCAGTAACTACTGTGATTTGACGATATACGCCGACGCGAGAACAGGATATCTGACAGTCGTTTCAGTCATTGACAACATGCAAAAGGGTGCAGTCGGGCAAGCGATTCAAAATGCGAACCTGATGTGCGGATATGAGGAAGCACTCGGTTTGACCCAGCAACCATTATTCATTTAAAGGAGGAACGAACGTGTTGAACTTACAAACCGTGTCACCGTTGACGCTGACGACACCAAAAGGCTTTAAGGCGACAGGTATACATGTTGGACTCAAACGAAAACGGAAAGATTTAGGCTTGTTGGTATGTGAAGGAGGAGCGAGTGCGGCGGCTGTCTATACGACAAATCAAATGCAGGCAGCACCGATTATAGTGACAAAACAAGCGATGGAAGCCTCGGAGGGGCGTATTCATGCGATTTTAGTCAATAGCGGGAATGCTAACGCCTGCACCGGTGAATTAGGTTTGACCCATGCCTATACGTCGCAACACGCAATCGCGAATCACTTACAGATTAAACCGGAACAAGTCGCAATCGCATCGACCGGGATCATTGGTCAAACGTTGGCGATCGACACGTTAGTAACTGGAGTTGGTCAACTGGTGGCGAGTGAGGCGGAAGAAGAAGCGGATGCTTTTGCCCATGCGATTTTAACGACTGACACAGGTATCAAAACGGCCGGATATCAATTTTTGATGAATGGAAGTGAAGTTTCGATTTGCGGTGTCGCGAAGGGGTCAGGAATGATTCATCCAAACATGGCGACGATGCTCGGATTTTTAACGACCGATGCGACCGTCGAACCAAACGTCCTGCAAACGATATTAAAACGCTCAATCGACCGGACGTTCAATTGCATTACGGTCGATGGGGATAGTTCAACCAATGACATGGTCATGATGTTAGCGAGTGGTGCGGCAAAAACGCCAACAATCATGCTTGATACGCAAGAAGCGGAGCAGTTTGAGCAGGCGGTCACGCATGTCTGTCAAGAACTTGCGAAGCTCATTGCGCGAGATGGAGAGGGCGCAACGAAGTTGATTGAAGTAACGGTTCAAGGAACGGACGAAGAACGATTGGCACGAAAAATTGCCAAACAAATCGTTGGTTCTTCGCTCGTTAAAACCGCGATTTTCGGAGAAGACGCGAACTGGGGACGAATTGTAGCAGCAATCGGAAGCATCGATGAACCGATTGATGTCTCAAAAATCGATATTCGGATTGGTTCACAGTGGGTCTTACGACAGAGCATGCCGATTTTATTCGATGAGACACTTGCTTCAAATGAACTCGCGGCGGATACGGTAGCAATTGAAGTCGATTTGAATAGTGGATCGGCCGTCGGACGTGCCTTTGGATGTGATCTGACATACGACTATATCAAAATCAATGCGAGCTACCGGACATGAAACAACGAAAAATGATCAAACTCGGTGGGAGTATTTTTGAGCAACTCGATTCCCGTTATTTTAAAGAATGGAAAGACTGGTGCGATGCTGGTCACGAATTAATTATCTTGCATGGCGGGGGCCCCGCTTTATCGGCTTATTGTGAAACCTTAGAAATCGAATCCGTCTTCCGGGAAGGCGTCCGTGTGACGACCGAGGAGGTCTTACTCGGGGCAGAACGTGTCCTCGGGGGCGAGGTTCAGTCAAAAATCGTTTATCAGCTCAATCGATCAGACCTACCTGCAGTCGGATTGACGGGGATCGACGGTGCAAGCATTGGCGGAGAGCAACGACAAGGGTTAGGGGCAGTCGGTGATATTCGCTTCGTAGATAAAACCTTGTTCGAAACGCTACTCGGCGCAGGCTATATTCCGGTCGTGACGTCGCTGATTACCGGTCCGTCCGGTGCACTTAATAGCAATGGCGATACATGTGCGATTGCCGTCGCAAACGCACTTGATGTCGATGCGTTTGAGCTATTGACCGATGTCGAAGGAGTCCGATTAGATGGTGCTTATCAAGAAGTCGTCACGCGAGAAATGTTGGAAGGCGGCATAAAGACAAATGAGATTCATGGAGGCATGATTCCGAAAGTAGAAGCGGTGATTGAAGCATCAAAACAAGGGATTCCAGACGTTCGGATTCGGTCCGGGAAATACGTGACGAGTCAGGGGACTCGCGTCAAGGAGGAAACAGATGAGCGCATTACTACCCACTTATCAACGTCATAATATCGAATTGGTCGAAGGGACGGGATCGTTCGTCAAAGATACGCAAGGCATCACGTATCTTGATTTTATGATGGGGATTGCCGTTTGCAACACGGGACATCGGCACCCTTACGTAGAGCAACGACTCAAAGAACAACTCGGTCAGCTTTGGCATACGTCAAATTTATTTGAAAGCAGTAAGCAGGAACGTGTCGCGACGCTACTGACGGAAAACAGTCACTTGAGTCATGCTTTCTTCTGTAACAGCGGAACAGAAGCGAATGAAGGTGCGTTTAAATTAATTCGCAAATGGACGCAAAAAACAGAAATCTTGTCATTCAGCCAATCGTTCCACGGGCGGACATTCGCGATGATGGGGGCGACAGGTCAAGAAAAAGTCAAAGAAGGGTTCGGTGAAATGGTAGCGGACTTTAAACACCTCGTGTTCAACGACTTAAATAGTTTAGATGCCATCACGGAAAAAACGGGCGCCGTTTGGCTTGAAATCATCCAAGGCGAAGGTGGTGTCATCGTCGCGGACGATGCTTGGTTGGAGGCATTAATGAAACGGACAAAAGCGTATGGCGTCAAAATCGTCGTCGATGAGGTCCAAACGGGGATTGGGCGAACTGGATCACGTTTCGCTTTTGAACAGACACCACTGAAACCAGACATCATTACAGTCGCGAAAGGGCTCGGAAGCGGTTTTCCGGTCGGCGCGATCATCACGACAGCGGAAGCGGCGACCGTATTTACACCGGGGACGCACGGCTCGACATTTGGCGGGAACCCGCTAGCGATGACAGCAGCGGAAGCGACACTCGATCTTCTCTTGACAGACGAGCTTTTACACGAGGTGCAGGAGAAAGGAAATTACTTGATGAGACGACTCGCAGCAGAGTTGCCTGAAACAAGTCTGCATAGTGTTCGAGGACGTGGTTTGATGATTGGAATTGAATTCGAACGACCGGTCGCTGGAATTGTCCAAGCGCTTCAACAAGTAGGGATGCTCGTCGTCAGTGCCGGACCACACGTGGTTCGTTTATTACCGTCTCTATTTGTGACACGAGAGGAACTAGATCTTGCTCTAGAAAAAATAAAACAAGTCTGCCAACAGGAGGTCATGGTATGAACGGGGTAGGTACATTAATGCTTGCAAATGGGACAACGTATTCAGGAGAGCTGGTCGGTACATCATCCGCTAAAGGAGAAGTCGTCTTTTTCACCGGTATGACCGGTTATCAAGAAGTATTGACGGACCCCTCTTACCGTGGACAAATCCTTGTTTTCACGTATCCGTTAATTGGGCAATACGGAATCGCCCATGATGAAGCAGAAAGTAATCAGATTCAAGTCGCGGGTGTCATCGTTCAAACGCTCGCACAAAACGGAGCACGAACGGATTTTGCCGACTGGTTAGCAGAAGCGGATATACCTGTCCTGACAGGAGTCGATACACGGGCGCTTGTCCATCAACTGCGATCATCTGGCGATCAAATGGGAAGTATTGAGGCAGACGTTTTGCACGACGAGAAACGCCATCAGACAGGAATCGCATCCGTCTCCGTCCAAACGATGAAAACATATGAACTCGAGAACGCTGATGGACATATCGTTTGTCTAGATTATGGCGTCAAAAAATCGATGATTGAAGCTTTACTGGCACGGGGTATGCGCGTGACAGTTGTTCCATTCGATACAGAAGCGTCCGCCATCAAAAGATTGCAACCGGACGGGCTGTTGTTCTCGAATGGTCCTGGAAATCCGGATCAACTTGAACCATTTCTCTTAGAAATTAAACAGCTCGCGATGGATTATCCGACGCTTGGCATTTGTATGGGGCATCAAATCATCGCGAAAGCCTTCGGCTGCCAAATCACGAAACAACATCACGGGCACCGGGGGGCAAACCACCCCGTCCGTCACCTTGCTTCCGGTCGTGTTTTTATGACCTCGCAGAATCATGGGTACGTCGTTGAGGCAGAGAGTGTTGCGGCGTCAGAGCTAGTTACGGCATACGAACATATTAACGATGGTTCGATTGAAGGATTGATTCATCCATCGCAACCAATCATGACAGTGCAGTTTCACCCAGAAGCAAATCCGGGACCGACAGAAGCAATGGTCGTGTTTGATCAATTCGTCGCCTCGGTTTTATCACAGGAGGTAGCCCATGTTGGATAACAAAAAAGTCATGGTCATTGGATCGGGACCAATCGTCATCGGTCAGGCGGCGGAATTTGATTACTCCGGAACGCAAGCATGTCAAACACTTCGGGAAGCGGGCTGCGAGGTCATTCTCATGAATTCGAATCCGGCTACGATCATGACGGATCCGTCGACGGCGGATCAAGTATATATCGAAGCGATGACACTCGAAAAGGCAACAGAAATCATCGAACGAGAACGCCCGACGCATTTACTTGCGACCGTTGGAGGACAGACAGCTTTGAATCTATCGCTCACGCTGGATGAAGCGGGCATCCTCGAGCAATATGGTGTTTCGTTGCTCGGAACATCGCTCGAAACGATTCGGGACGGAGAGGATCGTGAACGTTTCAAACAACGGATGATTGAATTACATCAACCACTCCCGGATAGTCAAACGATTGAAACGATTGAGGAACTGGAGAATTTCATGGAGGACCACGGTGTACCCCTTGTCATCCGTCCTGCATTCACATTAGGGGGAACCGGTGGTGGAATCGCGACGACGAAGGAAGAAGCACGTACGCTTGCGATGAACGGTCTGCAAGCAAGTCCGATTTCCCAGTGTTTGGTCGAAGTCAGTATCGCAGGTTACAAGGAAGTGGAATATGAAGTGATGCGTGATGCATACGATACGACGATTATCGTTTGCAACATGGAAAACATCGACCCAGTCGGTGTCCACACGGGCGACTCGGTTGTCTTTGCTCCAATCCAATCGATTTCTGATCGAATGAATCAACTTCTTCGGACCGAGGCACGTCGCATCGTTTCCGCACTCGGTGTGATCGGTGGTTGCAATATCCAATTTGCGATTCATCCGACAGAGCACCGGTATTTCGTCATCGAAGTCAACCCGCGTGTCAGTCGTTCTTCCGCCTTGGCCTCGAAGGCAACAGGGTATCCGATTGCAAAACTAGCGACACGTCTTGCGCTCGGTGAACGCTTGGATGACTGCATCAACCCCGTGACGAAAGAGACGATGGCGAGTTTTGAGCCGGCACTCGATTATATTACGGCGAAAGTACCATGTTTCCCATTTGATTTATTTTCAGGGTGTGACCGTGCGCTCGGAACACAGATGAAGGCGACCGGCGAAAGTATGGCGATGGGGAAAACGTTAGAAGAAGCACTGCAAAAAGCATGGCGTGGTGCCGGGGTCGAACAAGCACCACTCTACCCATCATGGATGCGTGAGGCGACGAGTGAGCAGTTGTGGAAAGAAATCACGACTCCAACCGATTTACGGTTGTTGGCGATGCTCGCCTTGCTCGATCGTCAGGCGACGACGCAGGACGAACTAGCGGCACAGACAAGTATCCAACCGCTCTTTTTAGAACTGTTTGCTCGGTTGCTGACGATACGCGACTCGCTCGACCTGACGAAGCCTGTGTCCATTCAACAAGCGAAACGGCACGGTTTTACCGATCAGCAAATTGCCGACCTCACAGGTGTGGCAGCGGAAGATGTCCACGAACTGCGGATAGCGCATGACATTACTCCTGCCTTCCAAATGATTGACACGTGCGCAGCAGAATTCGTCAGTACGACTCCTTATTACTACGGAAGTTGGTCTGGGCGAACTGAAGTACTCCCATCGAATCAACAAAAGGTCGCAGTCATCGGAGCGGGTCCGATTCGAATCGGACAAGGCATTGAATTTGATTACTGCTCCGTCCATGCGGTCCGCGCCTTACAACGTGCCGGGTACGAAACCATCATGATTAACAACAATCCGGAAACCGTTTCGACGGATTTCGAAGTGGCAGATCGCCTCTACGTTGAGCCGTTGACGATTGAGGATGTCGTTCATGTCTTAGAAGCAGAACAATGCCAAGATGTACTTGTTCAATTCGGGGGACAGACGGCAATCAGCTTAGCAGCCGATCTCGAAGCACGTGGGTATCAGTTATTAGGCACGACCTCAGACACGATTGATGCGATGGAAGACCGCCACCGGTTTTACGATTTTCTCGATCAATTAGATATTAAGCATATTCCGGGAGAAGAAGTCATGACAGTTGATGCGTTGAAGAAGACTGTGATGGCACTTGGTTATCCTTTAATCGTTCGTCCATCGTATGTGATTGGCGGGAAAGGGATGCATATCTTAAACGACGACGCGATGTTAGAAGCACTTTTACCATCGCTGACATTCCCAGTGCTACTCGATGCTTACATCGCAGGTCAAGAGTTGGAAGTCGATTGTATTTCAGATGGGACGACGAGTTACGTTCCAATCATTATGGAACAAATTGAGGCGGCAGGCGTTCATTCAGGTGACTCGACGATGGTTCTTCCGCCAAAGTCAGCCTCAGCTCAGCTGCAGGATGAAATCGAGCGGATCTCTAAAAAAATCGGTCAGCATCTCTTATACCGTGGAGCATTCAATATTCAATTCGTCGTCACGGGACAACAAATCTATGTTCTAGAAATTAATCCTCGCGCGTCACGGACATTACCGATCGTCGCGAAGGTAACGGGACAACCGTTACTTGAATGGGCTGTAAAGGCAGCGATCGGTCAAAAAATCGAATTGCCGTCAGAGCGGATCGAACTCTCTTTCCATGCGGTCAAGACACCGGTCTTCTCGACGTTGAAACTGACGCATGTCGATCCAAAAACGGGTCCAATCATGCGTTCGACTGGAGAAACGTTACAGTGGACAGAAAATGGTCATGCAAAGGAGCGTTTCGTATTCGATGAAACAACGAAACGTCACATGACCAAACCGGCGCATACGATTGCTGGTCACGGGACAGAAGCGTGGGGACAAGCGACGCCGCTCGGAGATTTCCCTGTGTTTGACGAGTGTGTTGCCTTTTTTTCTTTCATTCCTGAAGAAAAAGGACTCCGGGAACAAGCCCTTGCAAAAGGCGTTCATGTCATTACTGAGCAACATCTAGCCGAATATTACGAAACGGTTCGTGATTGTGCATCGATTCCAGTCAAGCCGTTAAGCGAATGGATGATCAAGCAAAAGGAGTGGATGAAAGGATGAAGACGAAGCACAAGTTACAACATATGTTGACGCTGGAAGAATTGACGGCTGAAAGTTTAACAGAGCTACTTGAGCTTGCAAAAGCAGTCAAACAATCCCCAAGCGACTATCAAACGGCACTGGCGGGAAAAAAGGTTGCGCTCTTATTCGAAAAAGCATCGACACGGACGCGGATATCATTTGAAGTCGGTGTCGTCGAACTAGGCGGATACCCGGTCGTCCTAAGTGGTGCTGACATGCAAATCGGACGCGGAGAACCGTTAAGCGATACGATCAAAGTCATGAGTCGTTACGTGGATGCATTGATGATTCGGACGTTTGCCCATGAGACGGTCGAAACGCTTGCTACGCATGGAACGATTCCCATCATTAACGGCCTGACGGATCTACATCATCCGTGCCAAGTACTTGCAGATTTGCTGACGATTGAAGAACACTTAGGTTCTCGTCAAGGCAAGATTTTGACGTATATCGGTGACGGAAACAATATGGCGCACTCCTTATTGCTCGGTGGAGCACTGAGTGGGATGGAAGTACGTATTTGTAGTCCGGATGCGTATGCGCCGAACGAAAAAATCGTTGCACAGGCGATAGAAATCGCGAAGGCGACAGGTGGAACAATCGAGCTCTTTACGGATCCCGTAGCAGCTGTAAAAGGTGCAGAAGTCATTTACAGTGATGTGTTTACGAGCATGGGGCAGGAGTCAGAGTCGATTGAACGCCTGAATGCCTTTGCAGGCTATCAAGTGAACCTATCTTTGCTTCGCGAGGCAGCAGATGAAGTCATCTTCTTACATTGTTTGCCGGCACACCGTGGGGAAGAGGTGACGGCTGATGTCATCGATGGGACGCACTCCGTTGTGTTCGATCAAGCAGAAAACCGTCTTCATGCTCAAAAAGCACTGATGATTGAGCTGCTAGGCAAGTAAGTGACAGACGTTGGTTTGTTGCTTGAAAAATGAATTCAAAAAGGAATCATTCTTTCATCCGCTTTTCTCAGGGGAGGTACCCTCTTGCCCTTTTCCTGTAGAAGTTGCGTGAAGCGAGTGTTTCCTTATCCTTTCTACATGAAATGAGCTGCGTGTCCTAAATAAGCGGACGTCATGATTGAAAAGAATATGCATTGAAATGGCCGATGATCCCATGAAAAAAGGGATCATCGGCCATTTGGTTGATGAAACGTCCGTTGTGAAAATCGATATCGGAGTGACGCATGAGTCAGCCCTCTTTTCCGGTGAAAGAGACGAAGCGAATTAATCGAACTGCCGTCGTGCGAGACGGGCTTCATGCTCTTTATTGACCTGTCGTTTATTTTTTTCATGGAGGCGATGCATGAAGGGAGTTCGTTGCCAAGATGCAGACCATTCCGACTCTTTTCCGGCACGGAGGCCGAGAATATAATCATAACTATGATGTAGACGTTCAATCATATCCGTCCGCACATCACAGATATGTCCATGACCTGGTACGAGCAATTTCACCTCGTATTCATAAATGAACGATTCAAGTAGTTCGAGCGTCGTTAAATATTCCGTCGAGTCATGTTCAATCAAGGGGATTTCAACATCTGACGCATAATCCCCACAAATGAGTAAATTCATTGGCATGACGACGAAGGATAGGTGTGTTTCTTCATGACCCGGCGTCAAAAAGAAAATAAGTTTAGTCGAGCCGATGGTGAGTGTTGTTTCCGATTCTTCAATGATATGCGTAATCTCCGGAAAGAGGACAGGAGAATCGATATAGTATTCATCATTAAAATTTTGAACTTCTTCTAAAGCGACTTGTGTATCAGTTTCGATGAACCGACGGGACGCAATCGCAATCGCGTCTTTAAAGGCATAAGCTCCTAAAATATGATCAAAGTGAGCATGGGTGTAAACGATATAGAGCGGACGTTCATGGCGGATGATTTCAACATCTCGGCGAATCGTCGCAATTTCATCCGGCAACCAGCCGGGGTCGACGACAATCAAGCAATCCGGCGTTTCAATCAAAGTTGAAGTTGTTTTCATCAATGTACTTTGATAGACGGTCACGCCCGGCATCTTCATCTGGATCATGAAATCCCTCCTTTTATATCGAACTATACCCTGAAACGATGAAGAATTACCCTAGAAGACAACAAAAAAGACGGCTTGCATCGCGCAAGCCGCCTGCCCTCTAGAGGGATTATGGTCGTTGACCTATGTTATGTCTTAAAATTGGAGCGGGTGAAGGGAATCGAACCCTCATCATCAGCTTGGAAGGCTGAGGTTTTACCACTAAACTACACCCGCATGAGTGCTACATGAAATATAGTAGCATAGCAAAGCAGTTATTTCCATAACTTTTATGAAAAAAAGCTATTTCGGTTGATTTTATGTGTACAATAATAATAGCTAAATCGTTTACATGAGCTTCCTGTAACGATTGTGAATGGCTGAAGATGGATAGAGGAGCGTATGAGTAGTGAACAAAGTTCAAGTTTGGAGCGAACAGCCGATGGGAAAAGGATGGAGGGCACAATGCCATCATCAAATCGATCGTCATCGCTTCACGACAGGAGAGTGGTTCCTTAACGCAAGCTTACTTGCCTTTTCGATTGAACAGGATGCGGATATGTTACCGGACGTGCTTCCGAACGTGTTGAACATCCCGCTGGTCTCTGAACGGATGAAACAGGCGCTTGAACAGTTTACACCGTTTTCTGTTCAATGTCTTCGGGTTCAACTTCAAACGAGATCGGGATGGAGCAACTACTATCTCATCAATATATTAGCTGTCAGACGGGTGGAACATCTACATAAGACGAACATTTTCCGACCGATCGGAAAAAAGTATGTCTACTTCATGACAGAGCGACTCGTTCAAGATTCGCTCGGTGTCCATCATCTATTGCGAGACGAACTGACAGATCGAATTTTCGTCTCCAGTCAGCTAGCACGGTATTTAGAACGACTGACCGTGACCGGGATACAATTTGACGAGATAAATCGAATGGAGGAATTAATATGAAACAATACACGGTCGATAATTGGATTACACTTGAATATCCACAAACGTTTGAATATCAAGAAGAAGAGACTTTTGTCAGTTTTTATTCGACAGAAGAAAATGCGATGGGAACCTTACAACTTTCGATTTATGAGTCGGACGCGGAGGAATTGACGCCATTCGAAGCAGCCGAACAAGAAATCAATCTGTTGGTTGAAGAATTTGATATCGAATTAACGAGTCCACTTGAAACGCGTCGTAATTCAATGAAAGAAGCGTTGCTCGCAGTAGATGGAAAAGAGGAAGGTATCTTCCTTCGCATTTTTGCGTATTCAGATGGAGAACGCCTTGTATTATTAACGTATTCAGCGGATCGCGAATCGCTCGAGTTAGAAGAAATCGAAACAATCATGACATCTTTAAAATGGATTTCTTGAATTGAAAAAAGGTGCTAATTCAAAACGATTCCCTTCACAATTCTTTGTGATGGACCGTTTCGTCCTTGGTGTAAGAAACGCCGATGATTCCGTTTTTCATACGGAGTCATCGGCGTTTTTTTGCTTCATCTCGTTCATGATGACTGGATGCACACTTGGTTCCCGTATGCGAAAAGCCCTTTTTCTTTGAACACAGTAAACAAGTGTTTCACGCACTTTTCAGGGGTGACACGCCAACATGCTCTTCACTCGTCCTAAAAATTTGTTTACAGCCGTAGCTGACGTTAACGTCAGCTCTTTTTGTTTCGAATAAGAGCCCTGTTAAGAGCCCTGTTTTCGAATGGAAGCAGGATATGGAGCGTTGATATGATTATTCAACCAACCGGCAATGTCTGCGAACACACGAATGCGTTCGAACTCATGGAAGAGTTCATGACGTAAACCGCGATAGACGGTCAGTTGAGTATCTTCGACGCGAACGCGATTGTAGGCGTCAAACAATGCGTGAATTCCTTTTCCATCAAAGGCGACCGGATCATCTTCTCCGGCGACGAGTAGAAGGGGGAGATGCCGTGGGTGCTGATAAAGATTTGCTAGCGCATTGACGGATTTGGTTGCCGTCAAGAGCTCATGGAAAAATCCGAGTGTTACGGTCTGCCCTGAAAGTGGATCTTCATCATACCGTAAGACGGATTGTGGATCTGAAGATAACCAGGCATTCGACGAAAGGGCGGGGAAAAAACGTAAGTTGTATCGACCGAATACAGCACGTGCCATCCCTTCAGCAGGTTGTTTGGCGGAAGTATTAGCAATCAACCGTTTGACGAGTTGTTTACTGACTGCTCCTGAAACTCCAGCATCGGTAGGTGGACCACTGGCGATGACGCCTGCTAGCTCATGCCCAAGCGTTTGGCCAAGGCGTCGTGAGATGAGGGAACCAAAACTATGCCCGAATGCGAAAACCGGTAATTCAGGATACTGTTGCTTAATATCTTGTACGAGCTCCTCTGCATCCTGAATGAGTTGTTCAAACCCTTGGTTCGGCTCTAAGTGGCCGAGGGCATCTTGCTGCTGCGCACGTTCACCAAAACAGCGAAGGTCGGGAATGAAAGTATGGAAATGGTGAGCATAGAGAAATTCTGCGAATTCGTCATAGCGTGCCCCATGTTCCATCATGCCATGGAAAACGATGACGACTCCCTTTGGTGCTTGTGCTTCTAGGATCCGCATATTTGTTGTATAGCCATCAGAAGCAATCCAGTGCGTATGATTAATTGTCACATGTCTCATCCTCTCTTGATTACGAAAGACCAAAGATTGTTCCGTCTTCAGAAATCCCCATCTGATTAGCAGCCGGTTTTTTAGGAAGACCCGGCATCGTTAATACATTCCCGGTTAGAGCAATAATGAATCCGGCACCGATGGCCGGCTTGATTTCACGAACGGTGATGGTAAATCCTTCGACCCGACCATATTTTGATGGATCATCCGTTAAAGAAAACGGTGTTTTCGCCATACAAATCGGCAGGTCATTCAGCCCACGTTCTGCACAACGTTCAAGTTCGCGCAATGCTTTTTCTTCAAAATGTACGTCAGCAGCACCATAGACACGCGTTGCGATTCGTTCGATTTTTTGCTTGAGGGGTAACTCTGCTGGATACAACGGTTTGAATTGACTCTCTTCCTCGAGTGCCTCCATGACCTGACTGACGAGTGCTTCGCCACCAGCGCCACCTTGGCTGAAGACTTCGCTCTCTGCGACGCGAATGTTTCGTTCGCGACACCATGTTAAGACGGTTTGGCGTTCTGTTTCTGTATCAGTGAAAAATCGATTGAGTGCGACAACAGCGGGGACACCGAATAAATCCATCGTCTCGACATGTTTTTCGAGCAGCGCCAGTCCTTCTGTTAAGGCGGCTAGGTTTTCCTCGACGAGTTGATCTTTTGCGACGCCGCCATGCATCTTAAGCGCTCGAATTGTTGCGACGATGACAACAGCATTTGGATGGAGATTACCAATTCTTGATTTGATATTGAAGAATTTTTCAGCCCCTAGGTCAGCGCCGAAGCCAGCCTCTGTCACGACATAATCACTTAACTTAAGTGCAGTCCGTGTTGCGATGAGTGAGTTACAGCCGTGGGCGATATTTGCAAACGGTCCACCGTGAATTAAAGCGGGTGTTCCTTCGACGGTCTGGACAAGGTTCGGACGAAACGCTTCTTTTAGCAATAATGTTGCAGCGCCTGATGCCTCGATGTCTTTAACTGTGATTGGCTGTTGATCGTAGGAATAAGCAACGACGATCCGACTGATTCGTTCCTCTAAATCTTTTAAGGAGTCGGCTAAGCATAAGACGGCCATGATTTCGGAAGCGACTGTAATATCGAAACCGTCTTGTCGTGGAATGCTGTGTGCGGGTCCCCCTAGACCAATCGTAATGTTTCGGAGCGCCCGGTCATTCAAGTCGAGAACGCGTTTCCAGGTGATGCGACGTGGATCGATGTGAAGCTCGTTTCCTTGATGCATGTGGTTATCGAGTAAAGCACTAATCGTATTATGAGCCGAAGTAATCGCATGCATGTCTCCAGTGAAATGAAGATTGATTTCTTCCATCGGTAACACTTGACTATACCCACCGCCACAAGCGCCACCCTTTAATCCCATAGTTGGTCCAAGGGAGGGTTCGCGTAAACAAATCATCGTTTTATGATTTTGACGATGGAGTGCTTGGCCTAAACCGACGGTCACAGTTGATTTTCCCTCACCGGCAGCCGTCGGGTTGATGGCTGTGACTAAAATGAGCTTTCCATCCGTTTTAGTTGCGAGGCGAGTTGCTAATCCATCACTTAACTTTGCTTTGTACTTTCCGTAGCTGTCGTAATCAGCCTCCGTAAGTCCGATTTGATCAGCAATCTCAGAGATTGGTTTTAAAATCGTTTGTTGTGCAATTTCTAAGTCAGAACGAATGGTTTTTTCCATGGCAGCTTCTCCCTCTCCAATTATAGATTTCTCTCTATTTCCTTATAGTAGCGTATCTAAAACAGACACGCCAAATAATCGTTCAATATTTTCCACCCAAAGAGTCAAATCGTTACGTTTTCATTTTTTGTCGAATTTCGTACTGTAAGGTAGAGGAGGGATGATAAATGGCATCAGGCAATAAGAAAAAACTAAAACGCGGACTGGATTTCTGGATGTTCGTAGGACCGGTTTTTTTGGTTTTCGCGGTCATTGTTCTTGTTCCATTTTTTAATGGCGTTATGTATTCATTCACGGATTGGAACGGGATTACAGGTGAACTGAATTGGATTGGTTTTGACAATTATGTTCGATTGTTTACGAGTGATGAACAGTTCCAACAATCATTTTGGTTAACGACGCGCTATACAATTGTTGCTGTTGTCTTGACCAATCTAGTTGGATTCATCCTGGCATTTTTATTAACACAAAACATTCGAACTCGTAATTTTTTACGAACGATTTTCTTCATGCCGAACTTGATTGGTGGATTGATTCTTGGGTTCATCTGGCAGTTTATTTATGTAAAAGGTTTTTCTTCGATTGGCGAGTTAACGGGTTGGAGTCTTTTTGAATTACCATGGCTCGGAGATGCCCGAACAGGTTTTTGGGGAATCGTCATCGTCTCGATTTGGCAAGGTGGCGGGTACATCATGGTCATCTATATTGCTGCGTTACAAAATGTACCGCAAGAATTGGTTGAAGCGGCAAAAATTGATGGAGCGAATCGCTTATCGACACTGCGTAATATTACGATTCCATTGATCATGCCGTCGGTGACGATTTGCTTATTCTTAACGATTTCCTGGTCATTCAAACTGTTCGATACGAACTTATCGTTAACAAATGGTGGACCTTTTAAATCGACAGAAATGTTGGCGCTCAATATTTACAAAGAGTCCTTTACGAATAACAACTTAGGACTCGGTTCGGCGAAGGCTGTCATCTTCTTTGTAATTGTTGCGGCAATCACAGTCACACAGGTCTACTTGACGAAGAAACGGGAGGTGGAAGCATGAGTACGGCCCAACCTTTACCAACAGCAGATGAACAAACACCAAAACATAAACCGAAAAAAAAGAGTCGCTATTCACTCCGTTTAGGGATAGTTGAAATTGCGGCGCTCATCATGGGATTGCTCTATATGATTCCCTTTTACTATGTGCTGTCGAATTCGTTTAAGTCGCGCGGGGACATCTTTACGAACACATCCGGTCTTCCGAAAGAGTGGATGGCTTCAAACTATGTCGATGCCTGGGAAGCGATGAACTTCGGAAGAGTGTTCTTGAATTCCGTCATCATCACGGTCGGTGCCAATGCAATCATCGTTATTTTCTGTTCGATGGCGGCATGGAAACTCGTTCGGACGAAAACACGCTTGTCGACGATTATTTTCTTTTTGTTCGTCGCAGCGATGATCATTCCGTTCCAATCGATCATGATTCCGTTATCGAAGTTATCGGGTCAGCTCGGTTTGCAAAATAGTTACTGGGGCTTAATCTTGATGTATCTCGGCTTTGGATCCGGGTTATCGATTTTCTTGTATCATGGCTTCATGAAATCGATTCCGGAAGAAATCGAAGAAGCGGCAATTATTGATGGTTGCTCACAGTGGGGTGTCTTTTGGCGGATCGTCTTCCCACTTCTCAAGCCGATCACGGTCACAATCATCATTTTGAATACGCTTTGGATTTGGAATGACTTTTTGTTACCATCGTTGATGTTACGTGATATTGATTTACGGACGATTCCACTAGCGACATTTTATTTCTTCGGTCAGTACACGAAACAATGGGACTTGGCGCTTGCTGGACTCGTGCTTGGTATCATCCCGTTGTTGCTCTTCTTCTTCGCGATGCAAAAACAAATCATTCAAGGAATTACGAGTGGTTCCATCAAATAATTTGTGAAAGCGCGTTCTCGCTTCTGCGGGAACGCTTTTGCTTGATAAACTTAATCAGACTAGTCAGACAATTTTATTTTTTTTGAAAAAAAAGCTTTTCAAAATGAGACAGCATAGTGTACGATAATCTCAATTCAATTGTAACAACGACGTTGAAGGGAAGAGTAACACCTTGTAAAACCGCATTAGCGAGCTGGGGACGGTGAGAGCCCAGTCGGAATCAAGATGTGAAGAACATCCCGGAGTCGCTACCCGAACACGAGAGTCAGTAGGCGTAGCCGGAGTTGCCTGTCCGTTATCATATGGCCGAAGATTGAGATGATGATTGATCATCAGTCTTTTGAGTGAACAGCTATTGCTGTTAACATGGGTGGTACCGCGGAACCGAGTCTTTCGTCCCATATTCTTGGGAGAGAAGGGCTCTTTTTTATGGCTTCTTTTTCAAACACACAATTGAGGAGGAAGAATACCATGACAACACTCGTATCGATGAAACAGACACAGGAAGCCATTACACTCGTAAAAAAACGCTTTGAGGATCAGTTCGCTCAAACACTCGGATTGACACGTGTAGAAGCACCTTTATTCGTAGAAAGCACGTTAGGTGTCAACGACCACTTGAACGGAACGGAGCGTGTCATTCGCTTCGACGCGATCGATCATCAAGTAGAACTCGAAATCGTTCAGTCACTCGCGAAGTGGAAACGCCAAGCGTTGCACACCTATGGGTTTGCAGAAGGCGAAGGGCTATATACATTGATGCATGCGATCCGTCGGGACGAAGTACTCGACGCGACACATTCGATTCATGTGGACCAATGGGACTGGGAACGGATCATCTCAAAAGAAGCCCGGACAATCGAATCATTAAAGACAACGGTCTTATCCATCTATGAAACGATTCGCCAAGTTGAATTAGAAGTGGAAGAGCAGTTCGGAATCGAAGCGACATTACCGAAGACGATTCACTTCATGACGACACAAGAGCTTGAAGATGCTTATCCAACCCTTTCGACGAAAGAACGCGAGACGGAAGTGACAAAAGAATACGGTGCGGTATTCTTGATGCAAATCGGCGGTGCGTTGGCATCCGGCGAAAAACATGACGGACGAGCGGCTGACTATGATGACTGGTCATTAAACGGCGATATCTTAGTCCATCACCCAGAAATTGGTGCCTTCGAATTATCTTCGATGGGGATTCGCGTCGATCGGGCGGCACTTCTGTCTCAAATCGAGATGACAGGGGAACACGACAAATTAGAGTTTCCTTTCCATCAAGGCGTTCTTTCAGAGACATTGCCTTTGACGATGGGTGGAGGAATCGGACAGTCACGGATGGCGATGTTCTTATTAAAGAAACGTCACATCGGAGAAGTTCAAGCGTCCGTCTGGTCTGAAGCGACACGTCGTTCGTACCGCGAACAAGGGATCCATCTCTTATAAACGACTGAATGTATTATATAGAAGAAATGAAAATGAGACCTCGCAAACGTGAGGTCTCATTTTTAATTCAAATAAGTTCATAAGACCTTAGACGGAGGAAAGACGTGTCGAATTGACGTATAATGGGGATAATAAGTAATAAGAAAGAGGTGAAGACATGTCTGCTCTACTCATTACAGGTCTCGTATTTGCGCTATTATTCGTCTTATTCCTTTGGTTCAACATCAAAGGGTTACGTACCATGTGGCGCGATTACAATGAAACCGGTTCGATGGTTGCTCTTGGTTTCTTTATTGTTGGTATCATTGGTATTTTCACAGGTGTCTGGACGACACTTGTCGTCATTATTTACTACTTCCTCCGCCCAACGCGAGGTTAAAAGAGGAGGGGTCATGTGTTAGAATGGTTATTCGCAGCCGGAGAATCGAATCTCTGGCTCTTTTTAGGAATTATGATTCTCGGGTTAGGGACGGAATTGATTCCGGCAGAAGTCGGGTTACCGTTGCTTGGTCTATATGTCTCAAACGGAACACTCGGTTGGACGACGGCAGTAGCAATCGGCTTCTTCGGCAGCCTGATGGGAGCGACATTGTTCTATATCTTAGGTCGTTACGCCGGACGACCATTACTCGTCCGTTACGGGAAATGGTTATTAATTAAAGAACGGGAAATCGATCAAGGGGAACGAATTGTTTCGAAATACGGAACGTGGTCAGCACTATTTGGTCGTTTCTTTCCGGTCGTCCGATCGGTCGTCTCGATTCCCTGTGGACTATTTAATCTTTCCTTCAAGCGTTATATCCTTGCTTCGAGTGTCGGATTATTTCCGGTCTCGTTCTTCTACATTTGGTTAGGAGAAAAATTTGGGGTAGCACGTGCAGAGTCGATGTTAAAAGCACTTGAAAAAGAACTGTGGTGGATTCTCGGGATTATCATCATCGGAATCGTCGGCTACATTATTTATCGTCGAAAAACGAAAAAAGGAGAATCGTAAACACGATTCTCCTTTTTATTATGACGTTTTAGGGAACAGGAAGCGTTTTAACGTTTTGATCCGGTGTTTCGGTGTCAGCAACAACAGTTGATCATTTCCTTCGAATACCGTATCGCCACGTGGCGTAACGATTTGGTCATCCCGGATGATTGCCGTAATCAAAAATTCTTGCGGGAGTTGAATATCTGAAATCATTTTTCCGATGAACGGATGGTGACGCGGAATCGTTAATTCAATGATTTCAGCGTTTGGTTTTCCAATCGACATAAACTCGATGACGGTTTGAATGGTTGATGAGCCCGTTTCGTTTAAGTGTAAGCGGTCAGCCAAGACACTTAACAAACTCCCTTGAATCAATGTCGAGAGTAGCACGGTGAAGAAGACGATATTGAAAATCATCGAGGCATTATCAATGCCTGCAACAAGTGGATAAGTTGCGAGAATGATTGGGACGGCTCCTTTTAATCCCGCAAATGAAATGAAAACTTTTTCACGCCAACTGTACTTAAACGGCCATAAGCTTAACCAAACAGACAGGGGGCGAGCGACGAAAATCAAAATCAAGGCTAGCGCAATAGATGAAAGAATGACTTGCGGATCTAGCAATTGTTTAGGAAAGACGAGTAGACCGAGGACGATGAACATCCCGATTTGTGCCAAGTGCGCCATGCTCATCGTGAAACGGACGAGTGTCTGCCGATAAACAAGTTCATGGTTGCTGATGTAAATGGCAGTGACATAGACAGCTAAGAATCCGCTTGCTGAAAAGGCAGAAGCGATGCCGAATGATAGGAAACCAAATGACATCAAGAGAATCGGATAAAAACTAGAAGAACTTAAATCGATTCGATTGATTACGGCGGAAGCAATCCAGCCAATTGCGAGTCCGAGCAATAAGCCGATCATCATTTCCCACGTGAGAGAAAACAAGCCGCTTAAAAGAGACGCCTCTTGCGGATTAGTGACGAACTCAAGAAAGAGGACCGTCAAGAAAACAGCCATCGGGTCGTTCGTCCCTGATTCCACTTCAAGTGTTGATCCGACTTTTCGCCGGACGGATTGACCACTCAGGACAGAAAAAATTGCCGCAGCATCCGTCGAGCCGACGATAGCACCAAGCAAAAATGAGTTTGGCCAGTTAAAGCCAAGAATATAGTGGGAAGCAACAGCAACGACAGTCGTTGCGATGAACACACCGAATGTAGCGAGGGATAAAGATGGGGCGAGTTCCTGCTTAACATCTTTCCAGACGGTTTGAAGACCCCCTTCAAAGAGAATGACGATTAATGCAATCGTTCCGAATAGTTGCGCCAGTTCAGCATCATCGAAACGAATGAATCCCGTCACGTCACTACCGGCAATCATCCCTAAAGAAATGAAAATAAGTAAAGCCGGTATATTAAAGCGGCTGGATAATTTTGTTGTCCAGACAGCGATGAACAACAAGGAACCAATCAATAAAATGATCGAAGGTAAGGACATTGCATCAAACTCCTTTGTTAAAATTTAATTCTAACTTCATTATACACTAATCCCGAGTTTTTTTGTCGGATAACGACTGTTCAATATTTTCCACCACACCCGACAAAATTATCTATCTTATTTGGTAGCGTTTTCATTTATTGTAAAAGCGTAGCACGATTATCAACTCGAAATCAGGGAGGTATCCGAATGCGTAAACGTAAATGGGCAACAGTACCAGTCGTCACTACGGCAATGGTCGTCGCATTAGCAGCATGTGGTGGTGGGACGCTAAATAGCGACGATTCTAAGGACAGTGATTCTTCCAAAGGTGGAAAGACGCTTAATGTATTCCAGTTTAAAGCGGAGATTGCGAAAGACATGGAACAAATGGCGAAAGAGTACGAAAAGGAAACAGGCACGAAGGTCGTCGTTCAAACAGTTGGTGGTGGATCGGATTATGGTGCAGCCTTGAAGTCACAGTTCGCGTCGGGAAATGAACCGGATGTTTTCAATAATGGTGGTTTTGCTGAAGCAAAAACGTGGCAAGATAAACTTGAAGATTTATCAGACGAGGAGTGGGTCAGTGACTTAACGGATCTTTCGAAAGAACCGATGACGATTGATGGAAAATTATATGGTATGCCGATGAACCTAGAAGGTTACGGTTTTATCTATAATAAAGAAATCTTCAAAAAAGCCGGTATTACAGAACTGCCGAAAACGTTGACAGAGCTGACGGATGCCTCTAAAAAACTTAAAGCGGATGGTGTGACACCGTTCTCGATTGGATATGGCGAGTGGTGGGTCCTCGGAAATCACCTCTTGAACATTCCGATGGCGCAACAAGATGATCCGGATCAGTTCATTGCAGATTTAAACGCAGGAAAAGGGAAATTCGAGGACAACAAACAGTTTAAAGAATTTATTGATCTCTTTGACTTAACGATTGAATATGGGAATAAAAATCCGTTGACGACAGACTACAATACACAAGTCACGCAGTTTGCTGAAGGGAAAACAGCGATGATTCAGCAAGGGAACTGGGCGCAACAGTTGATCACGGATGTGAACCCGGACATCGAAATGGGCTTCATCCCGATGCCGATTAACGACGATAAAGAAAAAATGGACCGTCTTCCAGTTGGTGTCCCAAATAACTGGGTCGTCAATAAAAACTCGAAGAATAAAGAAGAAGGTAAGAAGTTCCTCGAGTGGATGGCGACATCGGATACAGGAAAAGACTACATGGTCAATAAATTTAAGTTCATTCCGGCCTTTAAATCTATCGAAGCGACGGACTTAGGGCCGCTTGCAGAAGATATTCAAGCTTACTCGAAAGAGGGCAAAACAATCTCATGGAACTGGTTCAAATATCCGGATGGTGCTGTAAATGAATACGGAGCGATCATGCAAGCCTATATCGGTAAACAAAAAACGTCAGAAGAGATGTTACAGGACTTCACGAAGACATGGATGAAAATGAAAAAATAAGCAGTAGCTACAGCAATCTCAGACTAGCAGTTTATATGGTGGGGACCGACACGAAAAACTCCTCTTTCCTATCGAATTAATGATAGGGAAGAGGAGTTTTTTGTGTCTTATAAGAAAAATAACTGGATAAAGAACAAGATGGCAAATAGATAGATTAAGGAGTGGACCCGTTGCTTTTGTACGGCTTTCATAATCGGGTAGACGATGAAACCAAAAGCAATCCCCGTCGCGATGCTTCCTGAGAGCGGCATGATGACGATAATAACGAAGGCGGTGAATGCTTCACTGAAGTCTTCCCATTCAATTTGTTTAATGTTTTGGAGCATCAATGCACCAACAAGAATCAAGGCCGGTGCCGTGATGGAAGGAACACCTGAAATCGCTTGGACGACTGGACCGAAAATCGCTGCGAGCGCAAAGAGCAGACCGACTGTGACCGAAGTTAATCCTGTTCGTCCTCCAGCAGCAACACCGGAAGCAGATTCGACGTAAGCTGTCGTCGGGCTTGTTCCGAACATCGAACCAACCACCATTGCCGTTGAATCAGATAATAAAGCACGATCACTATTTTTAAGTGAACCGTCCTTCTCAATCAGTCCGGCCTGTTCACCGACGGCGACCATCGTACCTGTCGTATCAAACATCGTCACGAGAACAAATGAGAGAACACCACCAAACAGTCCATATTGCAAGACGTCTTGAATCGCTGTGAGTGGATTTACGACTAACAATCCTTCAGGTAACGTCGGTAAAGCTATGAGTGTACTTGAAAACTTCAGGTCACCGATGATGAAAGCGAGCACGGCGGCTAAAATCATGGCATATAGTAAACCACCAGGAACACGTTTGACTGTTAAGATAGCAGCTGTCATTAAACCAATGAGTGTAATGATGGCTTCTGGTGAAGACAGTGAGCCAATCGTAATCAACGTCGCCTCATCTGCGACAAGAATGCCTGACATCTTCAGTCCAAGTGAGGCGATGAACAGTCCGATTCCTCCTGTGATGGCAAGTTTGAGTGTTTGAGGAATGACCTCGATTAACTTTGTCCGGATTGGAGAAAGTGACAGGAGCAAAAAGATGATCCCGGAAACGAACACAACAGATAGTGCTGTTTGGTAAGGGATTTTCTCTCCAACGACAAGCGTATACGTAAAGTAAGCATTTAATCCCATACCGGGTGCAACGGCGATGGGGAGATTCGCATATAATCCCATTAAAAGCGTTCCGACGAGTGTCGCGATAATGGTCGCAGAAAATGCTTGTGCTTGCGGAATACCAGCGTCAGCTAAAATCGTTGGATTGACAACTAAAATATAGGCCATCGTGATGAACGTAATGAACCCGGCTTGGATTTCACGTTTCACGGTCGTATTATGGGCAGAAAGCTTAAACATAAATAGAGAACCACCTTCGATGAGTTTAATTAAAAAACGAACATTAACGATACTATACGATTATTCATTCGGAATCAAGGATTATTTTTTGAGTATATTATGCATAACTTGATGTAGGAACCATCGGAAGCGTTAAAAGGAAGTGGATGTAAGCGGATACAGTTATGCTATACTATTTACTAGAAGAAAAAGGGTGGAAGGTGGCAAAATGAAGAGCATCCGGACGCGTCTTATATTACTTGTAGCCCTCGCTATCTTGGTTCCGACAACACTTGCTACAACTGCTTCTTATATATATGTGCGTCAGCAAAACATTGCAGAAGCCGAGCGTTTGAGTTTAAGCGCTCTCCAACGCGGAAATAGTCAAATCAGTCATTATATGGAAGATGTGAAACGGTTATCAACAAGTCTCTACGCTAATCGTTCATTGATGAATATTATGAATGCTGGTGCCGATGCTGAGCTTGGTGAGTCAGATAGTGTCGTCGCTCGTTCCTTACTCGGTCTCTTTTTATCAAGACAGGATGTTGAACAAATTCATTTTGTGATTTTAAAAGGGTACTCGGAATACTCTGTCTATAATATGAAGACTTCCGGTCGTGGCAAATTTGATTGGTTACAAGAGACTGATTATTTTCGATTGATGAAACAAGAAAATGGTTGGTTGATCGACCCGGAACATGTGATTACAGCGTATAATTCTCGGACGATGATTCTTGATGAAAAAAAAGTCGTCAGTTTTCGTTACCGGATTGATCGCGTCGAAACGAGTGAACCCATCGGCTTTTTGTCAGTAGATATTCCAGTTCGGGTATTTGAACAACAACTACAGCTGTTTGAAAATTCGCCAGACGAATCATTATGGTTAATGAATGGGAATCACTTAATCGCGAAGACAGGAACGACACTACCGGTGACGAATGAAGAAATGACAGGAACAAGTGGGAGCATGCACGTCGGTAGCTCGTTCATCGTGTATGTGAAGACGGAAAAGCAAGGCGTGCCGATTACACTGATCAAGAAAATTCCTTATGCTTCTGTCATCAAGGGAGCAAATGAAACGGCAATCATTTTATTGGTGATTGGTTTAGTGTCACTCCTATTAATGATTATGGCGGCAAGTCTCGTCGCACTCGAAATTACAAAACCAATCAAACAATTGACGGCAAATGTCTGGCGGGTCGAGCAAGGAGACCTCTCCACACGTTTTGTCGCGACGACGAACGATGAAATCGGTTTATTGAATCGCCAGTTTCAAAGAATGGTGCACCGGATGGATCGTTTGATCAAACGAGAATACCGGTTAGCCCTTGAAAATCGGACGAACGAGCTACGTGCCTTGCAATCACAGCTCAATCCACACTTCTTATTTAATGCGCTCCAATCGATTGGAACGACGACGTTGCAAGGTGACCGGAAAGTCGCCTACCGTTCGATCACCGGTCTTTCACAAATGATGCGTTATTCGATGAACAATGAACAAACGATTGTCACATTAAAGCAAGAAGTCGATCATCTTCAAGGGTACATGCGTTTACAACAACAGCGGTTTCCCGAAAAATTTCGTTATATCGTCGATGTCCCGTGGCACATGAATCCGATTGAAGTACCAAAGATGATTTTGCAACCGTTCGCCGAGAATTACTTCAAGCATGCCTTTCGTCAGCAAAGTGATGCGTCAGAAAATTACTTAGCATATAAAATCAGAACGGATGGGGACCAATTGATCATCCATGTCGAAAACAGCGGCCCAGTCATGTCTGAAATGGAACTCGAAACGATTGATCAAAACATGCGGGCACATCGCGTTCCAGAAGACCGTCAAACATCCGGCATCGGGTTACACAACATCAACGAACGGCTGCAAATTTTTTATGGTGAACGCGCAAGCATGGTGCTTCAATCTCCAAAAGAAGGTGGATTCAGAATCATTATTCGAATTCCAATCGAACAGGAGGAATTATGATGAATGTACTAATCGTTGACGACGAGCAACATGTGCGTGATGCGGTGAAGTTACTCGGAGAATGGGATGATTGGAAGGTATCACGGATTTTTGAAGCGGAAGATGGAGCGGCTGCGAAAAAAATCCTCGATGAAGAAAAAATCGACTTAATGCTGACGGATGTCGAAATGCCAGGATTAGATGGGTTAAGTTTGTTAGAATGGACAAAGAATCACCAGCCAAAGGTCGTCACGATCGTGTTGACAGGGTATGATGATTATACGTATATGCGTCGTGCGATTTTACATCAATCGTTTGATTACTTATTAAAACCGATCGATCCCGATGTTTTAAATGATGCGCTCTCCCGCGCGATGGGACTGATTTGCCCGGTTCAAGAGCAAGGAGAGGCGATTGATCAAATTGCGAAGTATATCGAGACACATTATGCGGAAGAGTTAACACTCCAACTCATGAGTGAACGCTTCTATTTGAGCCGAGAGTATATATCAAGGCGCTTTAAACAGCGCTTTTCGGTCAACTTATCGGATTATATCCAAACGATTCGTTTAAACCGGGCAAAAGAGT
The DNA here is from genome assembly GCF_000702625.1 of Exiguobacterium oxidotolerans JCM 12280. Taxonomy (NCBI): domain Bacteria; kingdom Bacillati; phylum Bacillota; class Bacilli; order Caryophanales; genus Exiguobacterium; species Exiguobacterium oxidotolerans. Next base: position 2,203,436 of record NZ_JNIS01000001.1, read on the forward strand.
TACTCGGGGAGACGGATGCCCGTATTTATGAGATTGCCGTTGAAGTCGGGTATCAGGATGATAAATATTTCCGAAAAGTATTTAAGAAGCAATTCGGCATGACACCAAATGAGTTCAGAGAGTTGTTATCGATTTAGTTCAATATCAAGGAGGAATCGTACATGAGCGTACACATTAATGCAGCAGAAGGTCAAATCGCAGAAACCGTTTTACTTCCGGGAGATCCACTTCGCGCGAAGTATATCGCCGAAACATTTTTAGAGGACGTTGTTCTTTATAATGAAGTACGTGGAATGTATGGCTTCACAGGAACATACAAAGGGAAAAAAGTATCTGTTCAAGGAACAGGTATGGGTGTTCCTTCAATGTCAATTTACGCGAATGAACTCGTTCAATCGTATGGTGCAAAAAACTTGATCCGTGTCGGTACTGCGGGCGGGATTACACCAGATGTAAAAGTCCGTGACGTCGTCATCGCGATGAGTGCTTCACACGACATGGCTCAAAATCGCGTCCGTTTCAATGGATTAGATTATGCACCGACAGCTTCATTCGAGTTATTGCATAAAGCGTACACAATGGCACAAGAACATGGAATCGACGCAAAAGTTGGTCAAGTCTTCACGACGGATCAATTTTATCAAGATGATTTCCACCACTTCAAAAAATGGGCAGACTTCGGTTGCCTCGCAATCGAGATGGAAGCAGCAGGACTCTACACACTCGCTGCAAAACATAAAGTCAACGCCTTGACGATTTTAACGATTTCAGATCATCTCTTAACGGGAGAAGAAACAACGTCTGAAGAACGTCAAACGACGTTTAATGACATGATGAAAGTTGCGCTTGAAACAGCGATTCAACTGTAATCGGTCCCGTGAAATAAAATCATGCGGATGGTACAATCACTGTTTGCATGAAACAAATACAGCAGGACTCGCGTTCACTAACGAATTCGGGTCCTGCTTTTTTGTCTAAGCACAAAGAAGAAGGAGCATCCGATTGAATCATTGCTCATTCGCTATGATAGAATGAGGAAAAGATACCCTAGACCATGAGGAGGAACGAAAGATGGAATCGACGATGATTGAATCAACTATTTCGAACCTAGTTCAAACGCAACGTAATTTCTTTAAGACAGGTGCGACGCGAAGTGTTGCGTTTCGTCTAAGTATGTTGACGTTTTTAAAGCAAGCGATTGAAACGCATGAGGAAGCAATTTATGAGGCATTAAAAACGGACTTGAACAAAGGACGACAAGATGCGTTTACGACTGAAATCGGATTTGTCTACGGTGAACTTGCGCGGATGGAGAAGAAACTTCGCCGTCTCGCTAAACCAAAACGAGTTGGGACACCGTTGCTACATATCGGTTCAAAAAGTGACATCCATTATGAACCATATGGAAATGTGCTCGTCATCGCCCCGTGGAACTATCCTTTCCAACTCGCTGTGGCACCAATCATCGGGGCGATTGCAGCCGGAAATACGGTGGTCTTGAAACCGTCAGAACTAACGCCGAACGTTTCGCGTGTTCTCCGTGAAGTCTTTGAAACGGCATTCCACGAACGGTTTGGAGTTGTCATCGAGGGGGATGCAGATGTCAGTTCAGCTGTCCTTGAAGAGAAGTTTGATTATATCTTCTTTACGGGGTCAACGCGTGTTGGAAAAATCGTCCATCAAGCAGCGGCAAAACATTTGACGCCTGTCACACTTGAACTCGGCGGGAAGTCTCCGACGATCGTTCACCGTGATGCGAACTTAAAGCTTGCCGCAAAACGGATTGCTTGGGGCAAATGGTTAAATGCCGGACAGACGTGTATCGCCCCGGACTATGTCTTCGTTCATGAAGACGTCCGCGAGGAATTTTTACGCTTGATTGAAAAGGAAGCCTTTGCCCAGTATGGGAATGGTGTTGGTGTGAATTCATACGTCAAGATTGTTTCGGACAGTCATTTGGAGCGATTGAGTAGTTACTTGCCCCAAGGTGAAATTTTATTTGGCGGTCAAGTCGATGCAGCGACGAGAAAGATGGCACCAACTGTCATGACGGACGTTGATCCAGAAAGTCCGCTGATGCAAGAAGAAATCTTTGGACCGATTCTTCCAGTCTATTCATATCGTGAAGTGGAAGAGGTCATCCGCTTCATCAATGGCCGTGATAAGCCGTTAGCGCTCTATCTCTTCACAGAGAGCGAAGCCGTTCAGCACCGAGTGCTCGACCGTGTGTCATTTGGTGGTGGGTGTATCAATGATACGTTGATGCATGTTGCGCAACATAACTTGCCATTTGGTGGCGTCGGTGGAAGTGGTATGGGGGGTTATCACGGCAAATTCAGCTTTGAGACGTTCAGCCATCGTAAAGGTGTCGTCAAGAATACGACGAAATTCGATTTGCCGTTCCGCTACATGCGCTCGAATACAGATTCAAAATGGATGCGTTATTTATTATAAATGGAACTTTAACGGTGCCAAGAGTAAATCCAAGTGGTCTACTCTCGGCTTTTTTTGTTTATTTAATTTGTGAAATAGTGAACAAAGTTTGACAATCTTTTGAAAAAACGCTATTTTCCCTTGTGATGTTCTATACTGAAGGCAGAAGCTACGGAAAGGAGAATGCGAGATGCTTACTTGTGGGACGACAGAGGCCAATACGTTCGTGTTGTCGAACGAGACACGTGAATTACTTGAAGAGTTCATGACAGAGGTACCTTTTAAAAAAGATTCAATCGTCTGTTGGGAAGGGGAAATGAACGATAAACTTTTTTATGTGAAACAAGGTGGTGTAAAACTATCAAAGCTCACGAAAAAAGGTAGCCCGCTAATGATGTTCTTATATTTCAAAGGTGACTTGTTTGGTGAATTCGATGTCGGAGAAGCATTTCCAAGCTCCTATAGTGTCGAAACGATGGAGGACAGTGTCATTGGCTTCATCTCGAAAGCGACACTCGAAGATTTGATGAAAAAAGATGGAACATTCGCATTGGATATCATGCGCTGGCAAGCATTGATGCGAAAACAAACGGAAACGAAGCTACGTGACCTTTTATTGTTCGGGAAACAAGGGGCACTCGCTTCGACACTCTTACGACTAATCGCAATGGACGGAAAAAAAGTCGATGACGATTACGTGATTTCGAAGCGACCGTCGGATACTGAACTCGGTCAGTTGATTGGGGCACCACGTGAAACGGTCAACCGGATGTTTTCGCAGTGGAAAAAAGACAATGTCATTTCGATGACGACGACTAAAATCATCGTTCATGATGCGAACTATTTACGCGATCTTTGCCACTGTGAAGGGTGTCCTGTCGGTGTCTGCCGGATTTAAGCTTTACTTGAGCGTTAGCTTATGGAGCCATGCGTTGGAGCTGACTTAAAAATTGCTTCAAAATCATCCTTTTGATGGAACCGCAACACGTTAAACTGCATAAGAGCGTATCAACAGTCTAGAATCACATTCTTTTTGAATGTGGTCCTTCAGGCTGTAGACAACGTGCTATCGGGAGATCAAGCGTCTTTTTTCGTTGCTTTCCTCGGGCGAGGCGCAAGCCGTTGCTCCTTGATCCTCACGGACAACGAGCAGGGTCTTGCCTGCCTCTGAAAGTGTGTTAAAAACGCACTTTTTCCCGTAGGAGTCAACGAAATATGACGCTTTTTATAGGAATACCGTGACGGAAAGCCTGGCATGCAGACGGTTTAGCACGCGATTCGTCTCGAATCGCTTAGAACCGCGGAAAAGCAATCGGTCGCGACCCTGCAGCTTTGCTGTAGCGGCGCGGAAGATTGTCGCTTTGAAGACGAGGCGAGACAGGGAAGCGCGAACGGATTGCCTCTCGTTATCGCATGTTCAGCTTCATAATAGTTTGTCCACACGCTGTAGGATCACATTCTTTTTGAATGCGGTCCTTTTTGGTGTCGCACAAACAGTAGCGGTTCAAAATATGTTCAGTACGTAACAAGTTGTGAACTTTATGTGTGTTTTGTAAAAGAAAAGCGCGAAATCGTCACAATTGGTGTGACGTTTATCACATATTACGAAGGGTGTCTTTTTCTAAAATAAAGGTAGGTTAAGTTATCGATTCAAAGACGGAAAGGAGATGCGAATCATGCGTCAGAAATCAGATACAGAACTGAAGGGAACGTTTATCGCTGTATTTATCGTTGCCGGAGTCATCATCGGAATGTGGGGATCAATCTTTTTATTGTTCACTTCAAGATAAGGGGGAATCAGGGTGCATATTCATCGTTTAGAAAAAATATGGTTAGTGTTCGGCTGTATCATGTTGGCAGTCTTTTTAATCATCATTGGCGTATCGGCGTTCGCTTCTGATAATCAACCACCGTCGGATGCGACATTGATTGACCCGACGCAAGTTGATCAGACGAAGCCGTTTGATAAACCAGGTCTGAAAAAAATTGACGACAACAAGTACGAAGCCGTCATGGTCTCACAAGCTTTCCAGTTCACACCGCAAGACATGACTATCAAAAAAGGCGCGACCGTCGATTTTCTCGTGACGTCGAAAGATGTCGTCCATGGGTTTGAAATCGTCAAGACGAACGTCAATATGATGGTCGTTCCCGGACATATCAATTCAATTGAGTACACATTCAAAGAAGCTGGCGAATATTTGATTGTCTGTAATGAATATTGTGGATCGGCGCATCACATGATGTCGACTAAAATTAAGGTGGTGGAATAAATGAACGCAATTTCGAAAAAGTTAATGGAGTTTGAGATGGAGCGGGGAATGCCTGCAGGAGAGATTGGATTGAAAGAAGCAAAACTTGGATTTGCCTACGTCAGTTTTTCACTTGTGGCGTTACTGATCGGTGGACTATGCGGTCTACTACAGACACTCGTCCGGACGGGAGTCATTCCAGAAATTGCTGGAGTCGGATATTATGAATTGCTGACGGCTCACGGATTAATGCTTGCGATTGTCTTTACGACATTATTTATATTCGGACTTTTATTTTCATTTTTAGGACAGTCGTTCGGGCGTTTTGAAGAATTTCCGAGACGCTTAGGCTGGGTTGGATTTTGGTTGATGATCATTGGTGTCCTCCTTGTCACATGGATGGTGTTAGCAGGTGAAGCATCCGTTCTCTACACATTTTATGCCCCACTAAAAGCTCATCCTGTTTTTTATATCGGACTCGTAATCTTCGTTGTTGGAACATGGGTTTCTTCTGCCGCAATGTTCCGGATGTATGCGGATTACAAACGAGAGCATAAGGGAATCCACCCGCCGCTCCAAGCCTACATGAGTATCATGACGGCTTTGTTGTGGGTCATTGCCACGCTAGGTGTCGCAGCAACGATTCTCTTTCAACTCTTGCCGTTGTCACTCGGTTGGACAGATAAGGTCGGGATCGAATTATCCCGGACATTATTTTGGTATTTTGGCCATCCGCTCGTCTATTTCTGGTTATTGCCAGCGTATATCGTTTGGTATACGGTCATTCCAAAGGTTGTTGGTGGTAAGATTTTTTCAGATGCCTTAGCACGGATGTCGTTTTTATTGTTCTTGTTATTCTCGTTCCCTGTTGGTTTTCACCATCAGTTGCTCGAACCCGGTATTTCAGCATTTTGGAAGTACATCCAAGTCGTCTTGACGTTCCTTGTCATCATTCCTTCATTGATGACGGCATTCTCGATGTTTGCGACATTCGAACTAGCAGGTCGTCGTCAAGGCGCGACCGGACTATTTGGGTGGATTAAGAAAATGCCGTACCGGGATGTCCGCTTTCTTGCACCGTTCGTCGGCATGTTATTCTTCATCCCGGCTGGAGCCGGTGGTGTCGTCAATGCTTCCCACCAATTGAATATCGTCGTGCATAACACTTTATGGGTGACAGGTCACTTCCATATCACAGTCGGAGCTGCCGTGGCGTTGACGTTCTTTGGAACCGCCTATTGGCTCGTTCCATTACTACGGGGACGGACCTTAACAAAACGGATTAATACAATTGGTCTGATCCAGACGGCGACGTGGACGATTGGTATGCTCTTTATGTCGACTGCGATGCATATTTCAGGTTTGCTCGGTAATCCAAGACGGACGGGTCCTGCGGCATACTTCAAAGATTCGCTCGTCGCAGACTGGATTCCGTATCACGTTGCGATGGCAATTGGTGGTACGATTCTCTTTATTTCAATTCTCTTGTTCTTGTTTGCGATGTTCCAACTGGCCTTCCGGACACCAAAAGGAATTACTGAATTCCCGGTCGCAGAAACAGAAGAAGCAGCGATGCAGACGCCACTCTTTTTTGAGAACTGGAAACTTTGGATTTTCGTGACGTTTGCTTTGATTGCTTTTGCTTACACAGTACCGATTTGGCACATGATTGACAATGCCCCTCCTGGAGCACCGGGGTGGAAACTCTGGTAAAGGACTGAGTAAGTCACACCGAAAAGTGCTATCGGGAGATAAGCGTCTTTATTCGTTGCTTTCCTCGGGCGAGGCGCAAGCCGTTGCTCCTTGATCCTACCGGACAACGAGCAGGGTCTTGCCTGCCTCTGAATGAACTGCTCCCCGTCAAGTAGACAGGTCAAATAATATAAATTTTTTAAACGGCTTGAGCCCTGAATTCCAGCGGACTTAAGCCGTTTAATCGTTTTTGATACCGCAGCTCATTATAAAATCGAATGTAGCGTCGGATTGCATCGTGGAGTTCATCGAACTCCTCGAATGTATGAAGATAGTAGCTTTCACACTTTAGCGCTCCCCAAAAAGATTCGATTGGACCATTATCGATGCATTTACCGGCACGGGACATGCTTTGTGTGATCCCAGCTTGTTGAGTCATATGATGAAAGGCATTTGACGTATATTGAAACCCACGGTCACTATGAAGAAGAGGGAAGCTACCAGGATCATCATCCAAGGCGAGTTTTAGCGTATCGAAGACGAGCTGACTGTTATTCGAACGACTTAGCACAAATGAACGAATTGATCCATCATACAAATCGAGAATTGCACTTAAATAAGCCTTTTTTGAGGTGCCGTATTTGAATTCCGTGATATCTGTTAACCATTTCTGATTCGGTTTTTCCGCATGGAATTCACGATTCAGAAGATTTTCTGCCGTTTGTCCGGGTATGGTTCTCATATATTTCGGTCGTGTTCGACGAATGACGCAACGAATGCCGGCGATTCGCATCAAGCGACGAACCCGTTTATGATTAACCGTTCTGTTAAATTGGCGATCTAGATTCAAGACCATTCGTTCACATCCATAGACTCCATCTACCGACTCATGAATAGATGTCAGCTCTTCAATGATCATGATGTTCTCTTCTTCGCGTACCGTCGGTACACGATTTAACCATTTATAATAGGCAGCACGGGATACGTCCGCAAAACGACAGAGGGCGACAATCGAATAGCCGAACTGGTCCGCCAACGATTGTATAGCCTTGTACTTATCCAAATTTCGGACTTGGTCTAACCTCTCCCCCTTTCGAACTCCTCTAGCTTTTTTAAGAACTCATTTTCCATTCGAAGAAGCTCGTTCTCTTGCTCAATCTTTTTCATCTCGATGGAGAGGCGTTCCACGTCCGTCAGTTCCTCAAACGGTTTCGTACGTCCACGGCTATCCATCAGTCCGTCAATCCCATTCTTTTCATACTTTTGAACCCACTTGTAGATTTGTTGGTAGGAGACCCGGTGGGTCTTCGCAGTTTCTTTATACTTCTTTCCATTTTTAAGACAGTCGCTGACTATACTAACGCGTTCTTCGAATGTCGTGATTCTTCCTCTGGTCATAGCGAATCGCTCCTTTAGTAGTGTGTCTTCACTACGACCATTATAGTTTGAAATCCAACGTCTGAGTACGCTTGCACTGGAGATGTTTAATTTTATGATGACGTCCATGACGGGCTCACCTTTTTCTAGCACGTCGCGTACGGCTCGCTCTTTAAACTCATTGGAATACTTCGTGCATACCGACCGTTTCTCCAAAGCTGAGATACCGCCTTGACGATACATCTGTCTCCATCTGAGTAGGGTCGATTGTGTGACCCCGAAGAGTCTTGCGACTTCCCACAACGTGGACACTCCTTCTTCATAAGTTTGGATGGCATATAGTTTTTCACTAGCGGAACGCTTGAATTTGGACATAGAAAAAAGCTCCTTTCAAAAGTAAACAGTTTTTCTTATTTCAACTGTCTACTTTTTGGGGAGCATATCAGAACGTGCGTTAAAAACGCACTTTTCCCGTAGGAGTCAACGAAACGTGACGCTTTTTAGGTAGTATCGTGACGGAAAGCCGGGCATGCAGACGGTTTAGAGCGCAATCGGTCTTGAATCGCTTAGAACCGCGAACGGATTGCTTCTCGATATCGCCTGTTCACTCTTCATAAGAGTTTGTCTACACACGTAAGGGTCAGCTTTGATAAGCTGACCCTTTTTTTAATGAATGGATGCATAAACGAGTGCAAAAACTAAGTAAAAGATTACTTCACGATGTGGTGCTTAAAGGCATAGACGACGGCTTGCGTCCGATCGACGACATCGAGTTTCGATAAAATGTTTGATACATGCGTTTTGACCGTTTTTAGGGAGATGAACAGTTCATCTGCAATCTCTTGATTGGCCATACCGCGCGCCATCAACTGTAAGACTTCTTGTTCACGCTCTGTTAAATCATCATGGAGTTGACTAGCAGGTTTGCGCAGGCGTTCCATCATCTTACCTGTCACTTGAGCTGCCATGACAGACTGTCCACTCGCTGTCTTACGGATTGCTTCTGCAATATCAAACGCACTTGCCGTTTTTAGGACGTAACTCATCGCACCAGCTTCGATGACGGGATAAACTTTCTCATCATCTAAGAAACTTGTGACGACTAAAATTTTAGCTTCCGGCCACTCGGCGCGAATCAGGCGTGTTCCTTCGACACCATCGACCGGCTCCATCACTAAGTCCATCAAAATCACATCAGGGCGATGTTCAAGAGCAAGTTTCGCTCCGATTTGTCCGTCAGCAGCTTCTGCGACCACTTCAATATCAGGTTGGGTCGATAAAAAGGCAGAGACTCCAGCGCGAACCATTTCATGGTCATCGACTAATAATACGCGTATCATACTTGCACCATCCGTTCTTTTCTAAGTTTGACTTCAATCTGTGTTCCTTGACCGGGCACACTGACGAGGCGAATCGTCCCACCGATTTCAGCCGTACGTTCGCGCATCGAGTTGATCCCGTACGAGGCGAGTTTTTTCTCGTCGACGATAAAGCCGACACCGTCGTCATTCATACTCAAGATGATCGTCTCATTGAATTGACGCAATTCGATATTCATATGGGAAGCTTTCGCGTGGCGTAAAGCATTCGTCAAGCCTTCTTGAACGATGCGGAATAATTCATTTTCAATCGGGCGTGGTAATTCAATCGGCTCGAGTTTCCAGCTCAGTTGCGTCGATTGTTTTCGTGATAGTTCTTCGAGCAGTTGGGTTAGTCCTTGTTGCAACGTCATCCCTTCGAGTTCAACGGGGCGTAGTTGGAGCAATAAAGAACGCATTTCTGATTGCGCGGTCTGGGCCATCGTCTCGACTAAGTCAATTTGTTTCGCTGCCGTTTCCGGTTGCGTCAAAATCGTTTGTTTGGCAGCCGTCGTCATCATCGAAATGGCATAAAGTTGTTGGGAGACGGAGTCATGGAGATCACGTGCGAGCCGTTTCCGTTCTTCCGTGATGGCTTGGACACGAACTTGTTCGACGTGTTGCGGACGTGTACTGATTTTTTGAACCGTCTCGACCTGTTCATCGATTCGTTTCCCAATTCGTGAGAGGCGGGTCAGTGTGTGGAAGTAAGGTCCGTTGACAATCGTGACTTCTTTTCCTTGCTCGAGTTCGATGATGGCGGTTGTGACACGTTTGAAGTCACGACGTAAAAAGAAGTAGTGGATGCTGCCGATTGCGAGCGGAAGTAACAGGGATAATCCGACGACGAGTAATAGGACGGGTAAATCTTGCTGACGGACGAAAAGTACATGCCAATCGACTTGGCGTGTACTTAAAAACAAACCAGTCGTCACGACGGCTGTCAGAAATCCGGTCAATACTTGGAGCGCAATGACACCGAGCGGGAAGTGATCACGTTTCATATCGAGGTCACCTCCACGTTACCGATGCCAAGCATGACGTGAATGCGGACTTTTCGAGTCGCTTCTTCATATTGTGGTGCCCGGAACTGAATGCGACGGTTAAAAAATGTCGGGATCCGGCGGACATCTGTTTTGACGCTTCCAAAACCAATCGACGTATCAAGCGTATAGTCATATCCGGAAGGTAACAAAATACGGACATCTCCGACGACACCACTGATGACGATGAGTGTTTCACCTTCCGGAACATAGGCATGCGTCAAATCGATTTCTAGATCTTTAACGATGAACTGTTCACTCAAGTCTTTTAACACGTAAGGCGTCTCAGACTGCGTCGAAAACGAGTAAGCAGGTTGGATCGTAATGCCTTCTTCTTCATAAAGACGTGGTGAAATCTTCGAAAAGAAAAATTCGCGGACGGAGTGTCGGGTGACAAGGATAATTCCGAGATATAGCAAAATTCCGGCGATGACGAATCCGACAGCTGCCGAGCTCAAGACGACTCCAGCTAAGATAATCGTACCGACGATGTAGAACAAGATGGCCAGTTTTTCATGACCGCGACGCCGGAAATGAATCCCGACATAATACAATAAGAACGGGAATAAGATTCCAAATAAGACGTTTCCGGCTCCAGTCATCAAATCATAAAATAATCCGAGCGCGAATAGGATCGACACGTAGCCGACTAATTGTTTTGTACTTAATCGTCGCACGATCAATCTCCTCCCTGACATGACAAAGGGAGGCAAAGGCCTCCTTCGTCAAAATACTTATTTTTGGAAGCGACGTTCGAGTTCCGCAATACGTGAATCGATGTCGTCTTCTGGTGTTTGTTCTTCGACATCCGGTTCTGCTGCCGTAAACGGATGTTCTTCTTGTTTAATAGTAGCATTTGGTTCGCGTTCTAGCACCTGGTTCATCTTTGATTTTAAATTAGAAACGTTTTCCCGCATCATCCACTCATAGCGTTTATTTTGCAAGTCTTCGAGTTTAAGTTTCAACTCCAGTGCTTCCCGTTCAAGTTGCGTCAATTCCCGTTTCGTTTCAACAATCAACTCTTCGAAGAAACGGAACTGTTCACCGTAATGTTTGGATTCGATAGCGGCGCGTTCTGCAAGTTCCTGCTCTTCAGCTTGTTTAGCGATTTCGACTTGGGCAAAACGCTTATCAGCAAGCTCTTTTGCTTCATCTTGTTTTTGTGTGAGTTCGCTTAGGAGTGACCGTTGACGTTCGAGTAGCCGGTCGATTTCTTTTAAATCAGATTCGGTAATCCGGATATGACGGACTAATTTTTTGGCAGGGACTTCACCTTGCTCGGCTGCCTTTTTGACTTCCGTCATCATTTGGTTAGCAAAATCATTGAGTTGGTCGAATACGTTCTTCATCGTGAATTCCTCCTTGAGTATAAGTAGCGATTAAAAGCGTTTTTGATCGAGATCTTTCCAATCTGCCTCAAAATGAGACGCGTTTGACCGACGACGGCGAGAAAATAAGTCGTTTGGGTTCACACGTTCCATCTTCATCCGCATGTAACCGATGTAGAGGGCAAGTGCTGCCGCGATACCGAATACTGCCCAAATGTTTGAAAGGGCTAAGCCGATTCCGACTGCTGCGAGTAAACCAAAACCGATTTTTGCGATGACTTTTGTGGAACGGATAAACTTACTGATGGCGTAAAATGCAAGCAGTCCACCGAGCCCGAGTCCGATCATATGTGGGAGTGTCCCGATGACGACTGCGAGAAGAGCGATACCAGCAAGTATCATCAAAGCCTGTTTGCCTTTTGATTGCTTCATGATGAAGCCTCCTTTTACTTGATACCTTTATGATAAAGGATGGTAAGAAAAACGACGACGCCCCTCGGACCGTATTCGTCTCGGCCTTGAGGCGGAGTAGTAAGGTCTGACTTTATCACCTAACGGTTTTGAAGCGGCTATGTATGGTAAAATACGGAGGAAGTTACTGGAGAGGAGTGAGGTTTATGAATGTGCAAATCAACGTAAATCAAACACGTACTGGAGAACAGGGAGGGGTTTCCCTCCCTTAAATTAGAGGAGGAAACCATTTGAACGAATGGGGTAAACCGCCTGCACATGAGGCAGGAGAACATGAAAATTTAGGACGGATCACTGCAGTCTTTCAAAAACAGTATCGTGTCATGACGGCTGCTGGCGAGACGCTTAGTGAATTATCTGGAAAGATGCGCTTTGAGGCATTGACGAAAGCAGATCTTCCCGCAGTAGGGGATTGGATCATCCAGACAGAGCGAGAAGCGGGATTAGGACGGATTGAGCAAGTTCTTCCGCGGACCTCACAATTCTCAAGAAAAGCAGCAGGTACGGAAGTCGAAGAACAAATCATTTGTGCGAATGTTGACGTAGCGTTGCTCGTCATGGCATTCGGACATGATTTTAACATTAGACGACTGGAACGTTATTTAACGGTCGCCTGGGAAGCTGGGGTCAAGCCAATCATTGTGTTGACGAAACGAAGTCTGATGGACTCCGTCGAGTCAGAGTTGGCTGAGATTGAAGGGATTGCCTTCGGGACACCTTATTTTGCGATTGATTCGTTGACCGGTGACGGGTTAGAAAGTCTTCGGGAAGTTCTCGAACCACGTGAGACGATTGTCCTCGTCGGTTCATCCGGTGTTGGGAAATCGACACTCGTTAATGCGTTAGCAGATGAACAGCTGATGGAAACAGGGGGCGTGCGAGAAGACGATCAACGTGGACGTCATACGACGACGCACCGTGAACTCAAACGATTAGCGAATGGATTATTGCTCGTCGACACACCAGGTATGCGTGAACTGGGGCTATGGGACGGGAGTGACGGGCTGACTTCGACTTTTTCTGATATTGAGTCGCTCGCTGAAAACTGTCGTTTCCGGGATTGCCAACATGGTAATGAACCCGGGTGTCAAGTCCGCCAAGCATTGGAAGAAGGAAGTCTTCCGCACGAACGCTGGGAAAGTTATCTGAAGCTGCAACGGGAAATTGCCTATGCTGAACGGAAGCAAAGTGTAGCGCTACAAGCTGCCGAAAAAGAAAAATGGAAGAAAATTCAGAAAAACGCACAGGCACATACAAAATTAAAGTATCAAAAAAGATAAGTAAACGAAACGCCGATGTTCCCGTTCTTTACAGGGAATCATCAGCGTTTTTTTTGTTCGCGGTAATTAGATACGCACGTGGTAGGCGCATGGAAAAGTACCGTATTTCTTTTTAAGTTAGCATTCTTTTATCATCGTGCTAAAAATCAGTTCGTGATGTGACTTCCATCAATTACGCATCAAAGTCGATTTCGCCGGTCAATTCGTTTAAACGCCTTAAGTCAGCACGTATTCCATCCGAATCAGAGACACGTTGTTCTCGTAAATCCTTTGTCCCGACAGGATGGACTGTGAAGTCATCGGTCAAGGAAATCGTTCGATTTGATAAACGATCGGTAAAATAACGGTCATGGGAAACAAACAGCAACTCACCGGGAAAAACTTCGAGTGCCGCTTCGATTTGTTCCCGTGTCGCAAGATCAAGGTAATTCGTCGGTTCGTCGAGGATGAGTAAATGCGCGCCGGAAAAATAAAGACGTAAAAAGGCGATCCGGCATTTCTCGCCCATACTCGCTTCAGCGATTGGCTTATGGACGGTCTCCCGTCGGAATAAAAAGCAGGCGAGTAGCGTCCGGGCATCTGTTTCCGAAATCTCACTCGTCTCAAGCAAGGCATCAAGTAGTGTACCGGTCTTCGGTAAGGTGGAGAGAACTTGAGAAAAGTAACCGATTTTTAAAGCCGGATGATGTGTGACAGTACCGGCAGTTGGCGACAATTCTCCGAGTAAAAGGCGTAACAACGTCGTTTTCCCAGAACCGTTTCGACCAATCAACGCGATTCGGTCCCCTCGTTGAATGGAGAACGACACGTCATGAAAGAGTTGCCGGTGCGAATAGTCGAATGAGAGAGCATCAACTGAAACGAGACGCTTCGCTAAAAAATCTTCTGTTTCGAATCTGACATGGACGGAGGATGGCGTTTCCGGTTTTTTGACCCGGTGTTCTAGTAGGCGATCGAGCTGGTTTTCTTTTGCTTTGACTTTTGTCGCATGTTTCGCAGCCTTTTTTTTCGCATACGGATCTCGTTCACTCGCACTAGCCATCGCTTTTTGATGCCAATTTTGATATTGACCAATCATCCGGGTGAGTTCTTTTCGTGTTCGTTCTTGTTTCTCATATTGATGCCACTGTGCAGTCCGTTCGTGTTCCTTTAACATCCGGTACGTCTCATAATTTCCTTCGTAACGCGCCGCTCCTGCTTCCGTCAATTCAATGACGGCGTCAGCTGTCGCATCGATAAAGGCACGCTCATGTGAAACATAGAGCATCGTCGTCTTCGTTTGACGTGTCCACGCGACGAGCCACTCAAGTGTGTCTTCATCTAAATGGTTGGTCGGTTCATCAAGCAGGATGAAGTCCGGTTTCTTTAACAGTAGACATGCAAGTTGAATCCGGGTCTGTTCGCCGCCGCTCAGTGTGTTTAAAGGCTGAAACCAAAGAGACTGCTCGAGTTGAACTTCTTTCAGGACACGTCTCGCATCGGCTTCAAGCGTGAAGGCATCTGCGTCAACGGCAGCTTGATAGTCGTCCACGGACTCAGTGGTCAAGGCACGTTCACGTAAGTCGTAACGGGTTACATCCGCCTGTTCGACGATTTGAATGGCTACACTTGTTGAGGGTTCGATTTGTTGGGCTAAGAGCCCAAGCCGGTCATACGTGCGATGGATTGTCCCGGTCGTCGGGATGATTTCTTTTAGGATGGCGCGCAAGAGCGTCGTTTTTCCAACGCCGTTCGGTCCGACCAAGGCGACGTGTTCGCCGTCGCGGATGGAGAACGTGACATCGTGGAAAAGACACTGCCCGGCAAAATCGATTTGTAAATCATGGATGGATAATACTTCAGTTGGCATAAGCTCAGCTCCCTTTGTTTCATTTCGGTTGAGATGAAATGAAAACACACCATCCTGAGCGTACGGATGGTGTGCGGGAGTGCAATTCAAAGAAGGTATCCACCTGAAATAGGGAAATACCGAAATTGAGCAGACTCGTAGCGTCAGTCATCCGCAAGCGATTGCGAAAGTGATGAGTTCATTCATCATTAGACGTTAGCGAGTGATTGCTTCATTTCGGTATTGTACCTCCTGTTCATAGACTATGTGTTCAGTCTATCAAGTCACACCGATCATGACAAGTACGAGTTGAGTAGCTCTTGCGCGGCAAACGTTTCCTCCGCGGTAGGCGGTAAGACATCTTTTAGTGCATATTCGAGTCCGAGCGCCTCCCATTTATAGACACCTAATTGATGATAGGGGAGGACCTCGACCCGTTCGACATTTCCGAGTGTTCGAATGAATTCACCTGTCTGACGTAAAAACGTTTCCGTCATCGTCACGCCGGGGACAAGGACATGGCGAATCCAAACGGGAATGTTTCGTTCTGCGAGCAATTTTGCGAAGGCTAGCGTATTGACGTTACTTCGCCCGGTCAAAATCCGGCACGTCGCATCATCGATGTGCTTGATATCGAGTAAGACCAGATCTGTATAGTCTAGGATTTGATCCAGGTTTTTCGGGACGACCGAACCTGCTGTATCGATGACGGTATGCAAGCCGTTTCGTTTTGCTTCACGCAGTGAGGCTTCTAAAAACTCAGGTTGAGCCAACGGTTCGCCGCCGGAGAAGGTCACCCCTCCACCCGTTGCGTCAAAGAAGGAACGATAGCTGTTCGCTTCTTTGATGATTTCTTCCGATGATACTTTTCGGCCACAACCGAATTCCCAGGTGTCCGCATTGTGGCAATATTGGCAACGTAGTGGGCATCCTTGCGTAAAGACGATGAAACGAATACCGGGACCATCGACAGTCCCACAAGATTCGACAGAATGAACCGTCCCGTAAGTCATAGTGATCAAGTCCTTTCAGAAAAGTTAAAGTGCACCGTGGAATGTCCGGTTGATGACATCGATTTGTTGTTCGCGTGTCAACTTAATGAAGTTGACGGCATAACCTGATACACGAATCGTCAACTGGGGATAAAGTTCTGGATGCTCCATCGCATCGAGTAAAGTGGCGCGGTCGAACACGTTGACGTTTAAGTGATGACCACGGGTAGTCGTGCCGCCCATGTAGCCGTCGAGTAGACCGACTGTATTGTTGATACGTGTTGTTTCATCTTTTCCGAGTGCTTTCGGAACGATGGAGAACGTGTAGGAAATACCATCTAAAGCATGCTCATAAGGTAATTTGCCGACAGAAGTCAACGCAGCGACTGCACCACGTGTGTCACGTCCGTGCATTGGATTTGCGCCCGGTGCGAACGGTTCGCCAGCGCGACGACCATCGGGTGTATTCCCGGTTTTCTTACCGTACACGACGTTTGACGTGATCGTCAGAACAGATTGGGTTGGTAAAGCATCACGATACGTTGGATGTTTCCGGATTTTTTCCATAAAGAGTTCGACGAGATCGACGGCCATTTGATCGACACGATCATCGTTATTTCCGAATTTCGGGAAATCTCCTTCGATTTTAAAGTCGACTGTAATACCATCCGTATCGCGGATTGGTGTGACTTTAGCATAACGAATCGCTGACAGACTATCGGCGACAACCGATAATCCGGCAATCCCACAAGCCATCGTCCGTAAAATTTCAGGGTCGTGGAGGGCCATTTCAATGCGCTCGTAACTATATTTATCATGCATGAAGTGAATGACATTCAGTGTATTGACATAGAGCTCAGCTAACCAGTCCAGTTGTTTATCATAGGCGGCCATGACGGTTTCGTAATCGAGCACGTCATCTAAAATCAAGTCGGAAGGAGGGGCGACTTGAATTTTGAGTTTTTCGTCGACACCACCGTTCAACGTATAGAGTAAGGCTTTTGCTAAGTTCGCCCGGGCCCCGAAGAATTGCATTTGTTTACCGATTTTCATTGCGGAGACACAACAAGCAATCCCGTAATCATCACCGTAAATCGGAAGCATCAAGTCATCATTTTCATATTGGATCGAACTAGACAGGATGGACATCTTCGCACAAAATTCTTTGAAACCACGTGGAAGTTTTGGTGACCATAAAACAGTTAAGTTCGGTTCAGGTGCCGGACCAAGGTTGACGAGTGTCTGCAAGAAACGGAACGAACTTTTTGTGACGTTCGAGCGACCATCTTCACTCATGCCGCCGATTGATTCTGTTACCCACGTTGGGTCACCTGAAAAGAGTTCGTTGTAATCGGGTGTCCGAAGGAACTTGACGATCCGAAGTTTCATCACGAAGTGGTCGACAAGTTCTTGCGCACTCGCTTCTGACAATCGACCCGTCTGCAAGTCACGTTCGATATAAATATCAAGGAAGGTCGAAACGCGCCCGAGCGACATCGCTGCTCCGTTTTGTTCTTTGATTGCTGCGAGATAAGCAAGATAGACCCACTGGAATGCTTCTTGGGCCGTTTCAGCTGGTCGTGATAGGTCACATGCGTAACGTTTACCGAGTTCTGTCAGTTCGTGAAGGGCGCGGAGTTGTTCGTTCATCTCCTCGCGGTCACGAATCATCGCTTCTGATAGAAATCCACCGTGTGCTTTCAAATCCGCTTTTCTTGCAGCAATGAGGTGAGCTGTTCCATAAAGAGCGACGCGACGGTAGTCACCGATGATCCGTCCGCGACCGTAAGCATCAGGAAGTCCAGTGATGATACCGGCTTTACGGGCAGCGCGCATTTCGGGCGTATACGCATCGAAAACCCCTTGATTATGCGTTTTACGGTACTCGCTAAAAATCTGTGTAACAGTGTCATCTGATTTAAAACCGTACGCTTCTAAGGCATCGTTGACCATTCGGATACCACCGTTCGGATGAATCGAACGTTTGAATGGTTCATCGGTCTGTAGACCCACGATTTTTTCGAGTTCAGGATTGAGATAACCTGGGCCGTGCGAAAGAATCGAGGATGGGATCGCAGCATCAACGGCATAGACGCCACCACGAATGCGTTCTTCTTCTGTCAACTGCATGATTTGTTGCCATAACGTGTTCGTTGCATCGGTCGGACCGGCGAGGAACTGATCGTCTCCTGTGTATTCTGAGCGATTGCGTCGGATGAAATCAGCGACATCAATCTTTTCCATCCATTCTCCACTTTCGAATCGTTGCCATGCTTGTGTTTTTTCAAGTAACATCATCAACACTCCTTCATTAGTAAGGTCAGTGGTTCTTGATACATCTCTTATGTGAATAGTGTAACAAACAATTCAAGGTAGAGGTTTTACGTATATGTGAATCTTTTAACAAATGTAAAAGTGTTGCTATGACTTACTTCACAGTAAATTGTATCAGTTAGTGTCCCGTGTTCAAAAAACAGAAAACGACTGCTATGAAAGGCTTTGTCTGTAGCTGTACCATTAATTTACGGTAGGATGGATAGAGACAGAAGCTAGTGTGATAAAAGTCACGCGGCGCTACCTTGTATTTTTAGGACGTATCGTTGACAATGAAAAAGGGAATATAGAACGTGGAGGTGGAGTGAATGGAGTTTTCGCCATTAAAAGAGCAAGCAGATTATCGAACAGGGGACTGGGTTTCCCTAAAAGTATCAACTGAAGGAACGGAACGGATCGGAATGATCACCGAGTTTGAAGACGACGGGTTTTGGCTCCGGTTTGAAGACGATTTTGATTTCGAGGACTTTATCGGTTACGACGAGAAGTATCTCGCGCGTTTAGTTCGACGCCCAATCGATGTCAGAGCAACTTATCCAGTACTTGCTGGTTTTGAAACACTTGCTGTTGAGTTGCAAGACCGAATGGCGCAAGGTTTCGAAGTGTTAAGTGCAGATCAACAAAGTGAGACGGAAATCGTTTTTCATATTCGGTTAATCGATTCCGGAAATGAGTATACGCAGACGTTACGCGGTATTAAAACTGAAACTGATGATCGTTTTGAATACGTAACCGAATGATGAACAAGAGAGTAGGAGAAGATACGTTATGAATTTTATGAAACCTTTTATTAATGAAGCGTGGGAACGAGCACGCTTTGAACAAATGATGCCCGTCCAAGAACAAGCTATTCCTCTAATCCGTGAGGGGAAAGATGTTTTGGTCGAAGCACCGACAGGAACTGGGAAAACGCTCGCTTATGTCATTCCGGCCCTCGAGCGCATCGATCCGAATGAACCACACGTTCAAGTCGCGATCACGGCACCGACACGAGAACTGGTCATGCAAATTCATCAAGTCATCCAATTGTTTGCCCAAGGAAGTGGAATTAAGTCAGGTGCGTTCATCGGTGGTGTTGAGTTAAAACGTCAATATGAGCGTCTCAAGAAAAAGCCGCAAATCATTGTCGGGACACCCGGACGTTTAGTCGAATTGATTGACTCGAAAAAGTTGAAGATGCATAAAGTGAAATTGATTGTTTTAGATGAAGCTGATCAAATCTACGAAAGTGGAATGAGCGCCTCGGCGACACGAATCGCGAACAGTGCGCTTCGTGACCGTCAGTTAGCACTCGTTTCAGCAACATTGCCTGAACGGACGGCAGAATGGGGACGGACACTGTCGAACGAACCGGAAGTCATCCGAGTCGAACGAACGGAGACGTCACGAGTCAAGTTTGGTTACATCGAAACATCCCGTCGCCTGAAACCGGAAATGTTACGTCGTTTGTCTAATATGCAACAAGTTAAAGTGTTGACGTTTATTAACAACCGCTCATTCCTCGGTCCGTTAAACGGTGAATTAAGCAAGTTTTCATTGAAATACCGGATTTTAGATGCCGAAAAAGGGAAAAGAGAACGGATGGAGACGTTACGTTCGTATAAACGGGGAGAGTTTCCGTTACTCGTCACGACCGGTCTTGCTGCACGCGGTCTAGACATTGATGCCGTGACGCATGTTGTGCATTATGATTTACCGGAATCCCTTGATGATTTTGTCCACCGCTCAGGTCGAACAGGACGTGGGAACGCGTCAGGTATGGTCCTTGCGCTCGTCACGGATCATGATTTAAAACACCTGAAAACATTAGCGAAACAAATGGGTGTGGAAATTGAACCAATGGAGATTTATGGCGGGGAATTGATTCCAAAACGTGAAGTCATGGAACCCGAAGCACTTAAAAGTCCGGCGAAACCACACCGGAAAGGATCAACGCGATGAAAAGTGAGCGAAAGATTATCCCGTTTCCGACGACTGTATCCGAAGCAGAGATGAACACAGCGCTCAAAACTTTATATCAAGAGGCAGCCACTGCTCGAAGCACCGATTGGGTCGCATTTATCGAAGAAATCGCGACGGAAGGACGTTGGTATTTAAAAGATGCTGAGTTATTCCGAGACTTGTTCGTCGATTGGGCGATTTTTTATGAGACCGATGAACAAGGGAAAACACCGCATGGTCGTTTTTTAGAACAAGTCAAAGAAGACATGTCTCAAAGTCTGTATCGTGCCTTAAGAGGACTGGCCGATCCTGTTCCGTCGCTTTTCCTTGTAAAAGAAGATGGCGTCTTCGACATCATGTCGGAACAAACGTATCAGACCGATTTGACAGAGATTGACGTTGCGGTTGGCGATATGTTAGTCGGCAAACTTCTCTACATTTCAGGCAAATGGCGATTCGCAATCGCCTATATGAAGGTTGCACGGGCACTTGTACCTGAAGTGCGTGTTCTTTTAGCTGATTTTGTCGATGAAGTCGGTGACGACGCATTGCTGCGTCAGTATCCTGAATTTTGTGCAGAGTTGATTGACTTATTACTCGATATCGAAGAGGGAAACATTACACCACGACCTGAAGCATAATAGTAAAAAAACAAACGTCTATTCAACCCTAGTGCAGGGTGAATGGACGTTTGTTCGTTTAAAAATCTTGATGGTACAGTGCAATGTCATTTTTTTCACGGTTTTTGATGCGATACATGGCGAGATCAGCATGTTTCAGCCAACTTTCTAAATCATCGTTTTCGAAAAAAGGAGCGACTCCGATGCTGGCCGAGACATGTAACGTTTGCCCTTTATAAACATAAGGGCGACGTAATAGGTGCAAGAAGTGTTTACAACGACGCCGGAGTGAGAATTCATCTTCAGCCGAAGTCAGTAATGCAAATTCATCGCCTCCTAGTCTATAAATTGATTCATCGCCTTCAAGTTCATGATCCATTCGGCGAGCGACTTCAATTAAAACGTAATCGCCGGCTTCGTGTCCGTACGTATCGTTTACTAGCTTGAAGCCATCTAAATCGAGTAAAGCAAGATAGTTTACGGAACTTTTCAATGATAGGAATGTTCGTTCGAGCGAACGACGGTTGCCGATTCCAGTCAAGACATCATGAAACGCGTGGTATTCAATCCGTTGTTGCCGCTCCTTTTGTTCTGTTACGTCGTGTAAGACTAAAAAGTGACCGACTGATTTTGAAGCGATGTGGATAGGGATTTTTGTTAATTCATATTGGCGATTGGATTCATCGAGATAACGATTGGAATCAAGCTGTAAGGAAGACTGAAGATGTAAGACTGAGTGAGTAGGTACTTCGATGGATAAGGCAGAAAGCTTAAACGTTGCTTGAGCCGCAAGATTGGCATACGTCGCTGTTTCGTTTTGATCAAAGCGGATGATTGGATCAGGGTGACTTGAAAACAGTGGCAGGACTTGTTGCTCACTTTCTTTGATTTGCCGGATCCGATGTTCGATGCGTTCGGCTAACTGTTCGTTTCGCTCGTTTAACTTTTGTACGAGCAACGTATGCTGCCGAGCGATGATGATTTGTCGAATGATCAGTAACAATAAGATGATGAATACATCAAACTTTTTACCTTCGAGTTCGATGACATAATGTAAAAATAGTGGGATTGCGAGCAAAGGCAGCCAAGTTCTCTGAACGACAGGAGACGCTTGTTTACCTTCAGTGATGTGATCAAGGTGCCATAAGATTGCCGCACTTTGAGCAAGGCGAATCAATACAGGAGAAAAGACTAAATATTGTTCCGTGAAATCTGGAAAGTATACAGCAGATACTTCATACATACCACGGATGAACAGTGACAAGAATAATAGAGATAACGTCGTTCGGGAAACCCAGTGTGTTTCTTGAACAAAAAAGAAGTAGAAGAAAACAAACAATCCAAGTGAAGTGTTGAGGACGACGATCATATCGTACGGGAACGTACTAGTTGCCGGGTCGGCCAGCTCGCTTAATGTATGAAAAGCAGCAAGTCCTAAAAAAACGACGATGATTAGAGCATCCATGAATGCAAGCAGGTGTTGTGAAAAACTCTTTTGCGAAGCAATCCGGTAAAAAAGCCCGATTAAAAATATATAGTGCGATATGGAGAAATAAATTAAGCTATAACTGTTCGGAAAGGACAGCGTATTACTGAATAAGTTAATGGTTTCAAAAATCGAAGCAGCTAGCGAGAAGATAAGTGAGATGAAGGCGATAATCCAAAATTTTCGCTTTGGCACGACGAGTGAACGTTCTTTTTTATAGGCGATGAGGATGAAAAGTCCGATTAAAAGAAACGACAAGTATTCTAGAACTTGTTCGACAAGGTGGTTCATGAATGAGCCTTGCGTATATGAATAGAGAATTAAAATCAAAGAAATGATTAGTAGTGAAGGGAACCATCTGATGAAGTAGGGGGATCGTTGCATATGCGTTTCCTCCTAGTTGCGTTTTAGTTGAGCGGCGAACTGAAAATTATTTTTGTTCGTATTTTTAATGTGATACATGGCTTCGTCTGCACGGATTAAGAGGACATTCGAACTTTTTCCATCACTCGGATAAAGTGAAATTCCGATGGACGGTGTGACAGACATCGTTTGATCTTTAATATAAAACGGCTCATTGAGTGATGCGAGCAACTTACTGGCAAAGGCCGTCGTCTCATCTTCGTCTCGAACGGTGAATAAAATGAATTCATCTCCTCCTAAACGGGCGACAAGCTCCTCTCCTTGAATTAGTTGTTGTAGCCGGTCTGCAGTTTCTTGCAGTAATAAATCTCCAGCATCATGTCCGTACGTATCATTGATAGCTTTAAAACCATCTAAATCAACAAACAATAACGATCCATGTCGTAGGGTAGGGAGGAGAGTTTGCAATTGTTCTTCAAAAAAGCGTCGATTCGGCAAACGGGTCAAAGCGTCGTGATTTCCTAATTTCTCCAACCATTGTTCTTGGCGAACATCTTCCGTGACGTCGGATAAAATGATAAAGACACGTTCTTGATCGGCTATACAAATCGACGTCATCGTGTAGATGAGGTCCTCTTCGTCATGGGGGATATAAAACGTTTTTGATAAGGAAGGGACCCCTTTATTGGCATGTAGCGCCTCCATTACTTGTTTGAAAAGACGGGCCTGTTCGTCTTTCAATGACTTCTCCATCCATCCTTCTCGAATGGCTGCAGGATTTCCGGATAGAATGTGACTCGCTTGATTTACTTCAAGTACCATTTGCGGATAGGAGAGAAACAGTGCCTTGAATTCTTGTTCGCGTAACCGAAGAAGCTCCGTTTTCTGTGAAACGATCGTTTCCAAATTTTCTTGTAGCGAAGTCGTTTCTCGTAAAAGGCGTACATTTTCGCGATAAGAAAAAAGTTGCCGCGTTAAGAACAGTAAAAAAGTGGTCGCGATTGTGATGAAGTAGAAGCGTGTCGTGACAGGTGAAAACGTGACATAGGTAATTAACAGTAATAGTAAGACGTATGAAAAAGAAGGACGAAGAATTTGTTCAATCCGAAGTAACAATAATTGTTGTTTAGCGATGATCGGTAAATGACGAGTTACTAGGAAACTAATGAAAAAATAGCTACTCAACGGATAGAGCGGTAATAAAAGCATTGCGTAAAAAGTAAAATCGTTCAATAAAAAGCTGTAAAATAAAAAGTTGATCATACCTAACAAAAATGTTCCACCCATCAAAAAACTAAAAGCGAACAACGAGACCGGTTTCTTTAAACCGGAAGCATAGAGTAAGAAAAAGAAAAGAGTCAGGAGAATGGTCAAGAATGAATAGATATCCCAGCTGAGCTGCTCCGCGAACGTTCTTGTATATTCGGGGATGTATTTAAAAATCGTCAAGTAACTAGCAATCATCGCGACAGTAAACAGTGTCAATGAATCAAGAATTAAAAGCTTTTGTGAACGGAAATGTTCAATATCTAAAAGACGGAATAAAAAAATGGTAATCGTCAAGAGATGGATTGTATAGGGAAAGTCGAGTAGGACGTTCAAATTGACAGACGTGAGTGAAAAGTAACCACTGACAACTCCACCTAAGTCTCCAATGAAATAAGCACTTACGGCAATGAGGATCCATTTAAGTTCTGGTGAAGGTGTTTTTCTATAAAATAAAATGGCGGCAATCGTAATCAATAGAGAGCCGACAAAGCTTGAAAAGACGGCTGCGGGTATGACGAATGCGTTTGGAATTAAAAGAAGGATGGTATACGAGATAATCAAATAAATGACGATTCCTCCTGTCATTCGTTTGAACGCTTTTGACATGAGAAAACCTCCTGTCTAATTAAAGTAACAATTTAACTATATAAGTCATTACCCTCAATTTGGAAAAAACGTACTTGAAAAATAAGAAAAAAAGACCGCATTTTTTCCGGGAAGGAAAATATACGGTCAAACAGACATTGAACTACCTCCACCTACGCTTCGCTAAGAGGTGGAGGATTCCTGAGTTATTCGACCTAACGGTCGAAAATTGATCAGGCTAACCCCGTCGTCCCGACGGTTGAACGTTAATCTTGCCCGTTTCTTTTGAGCGGATGCCTACTCTGCTTGGTTTTCGCTACTTCGGTCATCCGCAAGGTGGACGTTGAAGATTTTACGTGACAGACGAACTTCCTGTCACAACCCTATATCTTCAGTTTCCAAAGAACGTGACATTTTGATTATTCCTGATTTTTATTGTTTTCAAACGAAGCGCGTCGGACAATTGACGTGTCGGAAGACACGCCTTGTCCGAAGACGATTCATCCCCCACTTAGACTAGGGCTTCGCCCTGAACGTTTAGAAGTGGGCGTATTCTCGTCTAATTTTGATAAATCAAAGTCAAATTATTTTTTATAAGATTCGTATGCCTCTATCTTCTCGGACAAGTAAGACCAATATTCCATCAGTTGATCGAGTTGGGCTTTTCCTTGCTCAATCTTTTGATAGAGTTCATTAACTTGTCCGATATTGCTACCTGCCGAAGCGAGCTGTTGTTCGATTTGCTCAAGCGCAGCTTCCGCGTCTTCAATCTGTGTCTCGATCGTTGTCCAGTCTTGTTGTTCTTGATAAGACAATTTTTTCGGGATGTCCGTTGGAGCAGCTACCACTTCTTTTACCTCAGTCACGATAGTTGCTTCAGGTGTCTCATCCTCACGCTGTTCCAGGTAGTCCGTGTATTGCCCATAATAAGAGACAATCGTACTATTCTCGAACGCAAGTAACCGGTCGACGACTCGATCGAGGAAATAACGGTCATGACTGACCGTGATAACCGTCCCGGGGAAGGACTCGAGATAATCTTCAAGAACTGATAGCGTTTCCGTATCTAAATCATTCGTCGGCTCATCGAGGAACAAGACGTTTGGTTCATCCATTAAGATCGTCAATAACTTGAGTCGACGCTTTTCGCCACCGGATAATTTACCAATCGGCTTATACTGTGCTTCCGGTTTGAATAAGAACTGCTCGAGCATCTGACTGGCCGTGATTTCTTGACCATCAAGTGTCGTGATTACCTGGGCGATCCGTTCGACCTCATCAATGACACGACGTTCCGGGTGCGTGAACTCGGCGAACTGTCCATAAAACCCGACTTTGACCGTTTCTCCGTGCACGACTTCCCCTTGTGTCGGTTCAAGTTGCTTCGCTAAAATCGACAACAGTGTCGATTTCCCGCTCCCGTTCCGACCGACGATGCCATAACGTTCTTTTCGACCGAATAACCAGCTAAATGATTCGAACAGTGTTCGTTCACCAAACGTATGACCAAGTTCCGTTGCTTCGATGACTTTTTTACCGAGTCGTGTCGAACCGACTTGTACTTCAAGTGTTGCCTCTTCTTCTTCATAAGAGAGTTCTTGGAGTGCATCGACACGCTGAATCCGTGCCTTTTGTTTTGTCGTCCGTGCCTTTGCACCACGACGTAGCCAAGCGAGTTCACGGCGTAAAATGTTTTGGCGCTTCTCTTCCATTGAAGCAGTCCGTTCGCGGCGCTCAGCCCGCTTTTCAAGGAATGACTCATAGTTTCCGACATAAAAATGGGC
This sequence comes from Exiguobacterium oxidotolerans JCM 12280, assembly GCF_000702625.1. NCBI lineage: Bacteria > Bacillati > Bacillota > Bacilli > Caryophanales > Exiguobacterium > Exiguobacterium oxidotolerans. The sequence continues at coordinate 2,229,872 of NZ_JNIS01000001.1, forward strand.
CGTCCCATTGGCGATTTCCATCATGTGATTCGTGACACGATTCAAGAAATAACGGTCGTGGGTGATGAGCAGGATCGCTCCACGGTATTCCTTGATCTGTGATTCGAGCCAAGTGATCGTTTCTGCATCAAGTTCATTCGTTGGCTCATCGAGTAGTAATAGATCGGCTTCGTCGAGCAAAGCTTCTGCTAAGCCGACGCGCTTCCGTTGGCCACCCGATAACGAACCGATTTTTGCTTCTAAGTCCGTGATGCCGAGCCGCGTTAAAATCATTTTAAGGCGAGACTCCGTATCCCAGGCATTTGCGGCATCAATTTCCGTTTGGGCATCGATGAATCGTTTGAGTAACGTTTCATTTGTCGGATCTTGTTCAAGCGCTAAACGAGCCGTTTCATAATGACGTAAAGCATTGATTGTCGGCGTGTTTCCAGAAAGGAGCACTTCCATTACTGTTTGATCTTCCGGATAATCCGTCGATTGTGAAAGTAAACGTATCCGGTAATCATTTGGATGATGCAGTTCACCGAAATCAGCTGTCTCTTTTCCTGCTAAAATATGGAGCAGTGTCGATTTTCCTGTCCCGTTGACACCGATGATTCCAATCCGGTCTCCGGGCGTGACGGAAAATGTCACGTCTTCGAAAACAATTTTATCGGCAAATTCTTTTTTTAATTGATCTACTTTAAGTAGCATGTCAGACTCCTTCTACAATATGCTTGATTTGTTGTTCAACAGTAGCGACGAGTTCTTTTTGGGTCATTGTAGCAGGGTCGATGGAAGGAAGGATTGTCACATCGACAGTTGCCGGTCGAATCCGACCAGTCTCTTCCATGACACGATAGCTTCCTGAAATGGCAATCGGAACGACGCGTGCACCACTAGATGTTGCTAGGGTGAAGCTCCCTGCTTTGAACTCAGCAATCGGTCCGCCTTTCGAGCGAGTACCTTCCGGGAAGATGATCATCGATTGCCCATCTTTGATTGTCTCGACACCGGCACGAATCGCCTTTAAAGACTGACGGCGATCTTTTCGGTCTATCATGACACATCCCATTAAATTCATCCAAACATTGACGATTGGAATCTTATTGACTTCGATTTTCGAAATAAAGGCTTTGGGTTTTGCGATATGTCCGAGCAAAATCGGGATGTCAAAATTCCCTTGGTGGTTGGCGATGAAGACGACAGGTTGATCAGACGGAATATGTTCTTCTCCTGTCAGACGGACTTTCACTCCAGCTAAGCGAAGGAGTGAATTCGCCCAAGCGTGTGCTACTTTTTGTGTATACGCGTAGCGAGCGGCGTGTTTCCGACGTTTTGCGCCAGGCAAAAATGGTAATGTAAGAGGTAATACTAGCCCAAAATGAATGAACCAGATGATCGTGCGTAACATGATGGCATCAAACTCCTTTTTTACTGTGTATTATTATTGTACAAAAAAAGACCAGGTATCGCACCCGGTCTTCTTCTTTATTCCCAGTAACGAGGTTCGGATTCCTCTTCACTCTCGCCGAGTTCGAATGTCAGACGTCTCGTCGTTGGATCGATAGAAAACGAGGCATTCGTATTATCGATTTGTTTGATTTCCATCGTCTCTTCATCGAGGATGAGTGTCAAACGTACCTTATCTTCATGATCGACGAGTAAAACACCATCTTCTTTTAGCCATAAGTCGATGACAGGTGAGTAACGAAGTGTCCAGCCGTTGGATAGTGGTATTTCATTCATAATGAATCGGTTCCTCCTAAAAACATGAAGTCAAACTCTTTATTTATCATGCTGTTCTGTCGTTGATAATGCAAGTGATGCGACTGTGTCATTTTGTTCGTAAGACAATTGATAAGAGTTTTCCCGTTTCTTCATGCGCTCTAACTGTTTTTTGACGCGGCGGTATTGCATATACTCATGATAACCATGATATGTCGTACGAATTAATTGTCTAAAAGATGAAAGTGAAAGACAAATGGATAGGGTGAAGACGAAAATCCCGACTGAATCGGTATAATATCCCGTGATAAAACTAAGGTATGTACTAATGAGACCCGTAAGCGTCGTAAATAAGTAAAAATACACAGTACTTCCTCCTTCGTGTCACTCTACTAAGTGTGTCTAGTAAAGCAATTCGCTAACGAAGCAGGATTTCCTTTATCGTCCAGTAAAACTTCGGAAACAAATAAAAAATCTACACGATGAGATGTAGATTTTAAGGTGTATCAATTTGTTGGAGTGCAGGCGTCTTCGGAGAAAGGTCGGTACTGTTCGATCCTTCAGCGAAAACAATTCCAATCGTTGCTAGAAATGCAAAAAAAGCGAATACTAGTGTTTTTGTAAAGCGTCTTGCGAAAGACCGCGATTGAATGTTATGAAACATAGTTTTTCCCCCATATTTACCAAAACTAAACCTTCTTTTTCCTATTCTCTTATCATATCTGTTTTTTTCAAAAAAATCACTTAAATCAGATTCGTTCACAAAAATGTCACAAATGTTCGCTTCCATTTGATGTCGGAGATAGGTTGAAAAAGAGTATAGTATTGAAGGTGATGAAAAGAACTTACGGTTAGTTGAGTGTTTCAGCTTAACCAAGTTAATGAAAGGAGATGACGATAAATGGCACTACGTGCAGGACAGGTTGTCACATTAAAAGTAGAGCGTGAAGCAGAATTTGGTGTGTTTTTAAGTGATGGTACGGAGGATATCTTACTTCATAAAAACGAACAGACGAAATCGCTCATGCTAGAAGAAGAGGTCGAAGTATTCCTTTACCAAGACAATGAAGGGCGTCTCGCCTCATCGATGACGATTCCGGAAGCGTCATTTGAGGATTACGTCAAAGCACCGATTAACGGAACACGGTACAATACAGGTGTTTTTGCGAACATCGGAATTCAAAAGGATGTTCTCGTCTCGCTGGACGATCTTCCGCAACGCCGGACATTTTGGCCGGAAGAGGGAGACGAACTTTACATTCGTTTGAAACATGACCAAAAATTACGTTTGTTAGGTGACCCGGCTCCTTATGCCTATTTCAATCTCAAGGCGCAACCCGCACCAGAAGAATGGAATAACATGGACGTCGAAGGACTTGTTTTTGCTCAACGCGACCCGGGTGTCAACGTTTGGGTGAACGATCAATCGATTGGTTTTCTACATGAACAAGAGATGGAACGGTGGCCGCGTCTCGGAGAAGTTATGAAATTACGGGTGACAAATGTGAAGCCAGATGGTACAGTATTACTTTCAGCAAGACCACGTGCTCACGAGGCAATCGACATCGATGCGGATTTAATCCTGAACCACCTACTTGAACATGGCGGTCAGATGGCGTATGGTGATAAGACACCTCCTGAGACGATTGATGAGGTATTCGGCCTAAGTAAGGCTGCCTTCAAACGTGCTCTAGGTCGATTGTTGAAAGATAAAAAAATAGAAAAACATGAAACGGGTATTCGGCTAACGAAGTAAGCTAGCCAACTGAACCTACGTTTCGAATAAATAGTTAGGAATTCATCATTTTGGTGGTTGCGGCTGGTTTTAACCGGCGACCATTTCCAAATAAAACCCCATCACTAGTGGGGGCAAGCGGCGCAATTTAAAGCGTTGAACGGTCCGGGCATCTTGCCTTTCCCTCGCCCTTATGGCAACGATTATGATGGTGACTTCCCTAAACATTATTATCAGTAGAAATAGCCTCTATCTTTAAGGACGGGCTTCTGCTATAATAGGTAGTCGATTGTATTCGTTACGGTAGCGTCTGTTTAGTGGCAGACGCTTTTCATATGACAAAGGAGAGTATTTAGCATTGACAACATTTCGTGAATTAAATCTTAGTGAGGCACTTATCAAAGGTGTCCTAAAAATGGGCTTTGAAGAAGCAACTCCAATCCAAGCAGAAACAATTCCAGTCGGTCTTAGCGGCGTTGACTTAATCGGTCAAGCACAAACAGGTACTGGTAAAACAGCAGCATTCGGTATTCCGACGATTGAGCGTCTTGACGCAAAATCGCGCCATATCCAAGCGTTGATCCTTGCACCGACTCGTGAACTTGCGATTCAAGTAGCAGAAGAATTGAACCGCATTGGTGAAATGAAACGCGTTCATGCATTGCCAGTATACGGTGGTCAGCAAATCGATCGTCAGATTCGTGCACTTCGTAAGAACCCACAAATCGTCGTTGCGACACCTGGTCGTCTAATGGACCACATGAACCGTAAAACATTAAACCTTGACCACGTTCAAACAGTCATCTTGGATGAAGCAGATGAAATGTTGAACATGGGCTTCGTGGAAGATATCGAAAAAATCTTAGGTACACTTCCACCGACTCGTCAAACACTCTTGTTCTCTGCAACGATGCCACCGCAGATTCGTAAAATCGCGGATCGTTTCATGACAACACCAACGCACATCAAAGTAAAAGCAAAAGAAATGACAGTCGAGAACATCGACCAATCATTCATCGAACTAAAAGAAAGTCAAAAATTCGATGTGCTTTGCCGCTTGATTGATACAGATTCTCCAGAACTTTCAATCATCTTTGGTCGTACGAAAAAACGTGTTGACGAAATGACGGAAGGACTTGTTCAACGTGGATACACGGCGGACGGTTTACACGGTGACTTGACACAAGCGAAACGTGACCAAGTTATCCGTCGCTTCAAAAAAGGAACAATCGATATCCTTGTTGCGACAGACGTTGCAGCACGTGGACTTGATATTTCTGGTGTTACACACGTTTACAACTTTGATGTACCACAAGATCCAGAGAGCTACGTTCACCGTATCGGTCGTACGGGACGTGCTGGTAAAACGGGATCAGCAATCACGTTCGTTACACCACGTGAATTTGGTCAAATCAAAACAATCGAACGTGTAACAAACAAAAAAATGTCACGTCGTCACGCACCAACACTCGACGAAATCTTGGAAGGCAACTTGAAGCTTGCTGCACAAGAACTCATCAAACGTGTAGAAGCGAAAAACTCACAAGAGTATACAACACTCGCGCAAGAACTTCTTGAAGAATATGAAGCGGTTGAATTAATCGCAGCAGCGCTTAAAGGATTAACGAAAGAGCCGGATGCAACTCCAGTTCAAATTTCGTCAATCGAACCAATCCGTGTCAAACGTTTTGGTAACAACGGTGGCGGTGGTAACCGTCGTCCTTACGGCAATAAAGGTGGATCAGGTTCTGGTTCTTCTAACCGTGGTGGCGGATACCGTGGCAGCAACCCACGTGGTGGGGAGCGCCGTGAAGGCGGTCGTCCTTCTGAAGGTAACCGTAGCTCATCTTCTTCAGATCGTCGTGAAGGTGGATACGCTGGTCGTAGCAACCGTAGCGAAAGTGATCGTAACCGTGGCGGACGTAAACCACGTTTTGAAAAGTAAGAAGTTGGAACCGATTTGTCACAGACAAGTCGGTTCTTTTTTATGAATTCTCATGATAAAATGAGCAATGAAAGATATAGAGAGGGCTGAATCGTTCGTGTATACCATTTATGCAGCAGCATTCATTTGTCTGATTGGACTGCTCATCGCAACTAAAAAAATTAGCGAGCAGACGACAAAAGGACACTTTCGTTATATCCCTTTAGCGACGTTATTGTTTGGCGGGATTATTTTTCTCGTCTTAGCGATTGGTAAGGGTGGTGCAACAGGCATTCAATACGGTGTTCTGAGCATTATCTATTTAACGGCGACATTTGGTGTCTATTTGTACATTGCGTTAAGAAAAGATACAACGTTATTTTAAAGACGGGGCCTCTCTGATTACAGGGTGGTCTTTTTTTTGATAAGATAGAACAAGAGAATAGGGGGGAGAAGAATGGATGCATTAGATGTCATTGTTCATCCCGAACAGATTGAGGCGTGGTTCCAACCAATCGTTGGAGCGGCACCTTTTAAAGTGGAAGGGTATGAAATCCAATCTCATTTTCGCGGTGAGCCGCTGAAGCCATTTTTTCAAGAAGATGATGTACCAATTGAATACCAGTTAGAAGTCATGAGTCATGTCATTCGCCATGCTTTTCAAAAAGTTCCGGTCGATGCGCATTCATTTGTCTTAATACGCTGTCGACCTGATTGGTTATTCGAAAATGGTGGCGAAGATTTTTTGAGTATCTTACGTGACGCACAGATCGACTTTCCGGAAGACCGGTTATATGTCACACTGACCGATGTCCAAGTGGATGACTTTGATCGACTCGGACGAATCGTTGCGTACTATCAAAACTCTGGCTTAAAGGTTGCGCTTGATCGTGCGGAGGCGACGAGCTTAGAACGCGTTTTTGCCATGTCGCCGGATATGCTGATTGTCGACTTATCTTCGATGATTGAGAAAAAAACCGTTTCAGCCAGCTATCCGCACCTGTTACAGACGATGGAACACTTATGTGACCAGCTTGGTGCCCCGCTTCTTTACAAAAATATCAGCCATCTTGGTCAACTCCGGTATGCCTGGCAACACGGTGGGCGCTATTATATGGGAACGCTACTCGGTGAGACGACACCTGACTGGGTGACGACATGCCCAGGCATGGAAATCTTATTACATGAAGTGCCAATGTTCTATAAATATGACCGGGAACAGATGAATCGTTTGTTCCAGCTCGAACAAGACTGGACGATTCGGTTTAATGAGTACTGCCAGTCGTTAAAAGCAGATGAAGCATTGGATGAATGGTTAATTAGGTTGGCCCAAAAGATGGAACCTGAATTCATCCGCTTTTACATCACAGACGCGAATGGCTTTCAAAAGTCATCAAACGTTAGTAAAAAGAGCGGTGAATGGAAAACATATGCGTTTTACAAAGGTTATAACTGGAGTTTTCGACCGTATTTCATTCGGACTACGGTTGCGATGGAACGACGGCATACGGGGTACCTCTCTGATCGGTACGTTGATTTCAGTTCGAGTGAACAGACGCGAACGTTCAGTATGCCGCTAAATAATGGGATGTTCTTATTTGCTGATATTTCAGCAAGTTATTTATATCAAGAACGGTTAAGTGAATAAGGAGGAAATGAAACATGTTGGATTATGATTATGCTGCACTACGTGAGATTGGGCGCATCGTCGCCATTGCGCGCGATGAAATGGCGGATGCCGTCAAACCAGGAATTACAACGAAAGAGCTTGATGACATCGGAGCGCGGATTTTGAAGGAACATGGAGCGGAATCAGCACCAATCGTCATGTATGATTTCCCTGGAGCAACGTGTATCAGTGTCAATGAAGTCGCAGCTCATGGTATTCCTGGTGCATATGTCATTCAAGAAGGTGATATCGTCAACGTCGATGTCTCGGCAGTCAAAGATGGCTACTATTCAGATACAGGTAAAACGGTGATTGCGGGCGAAGCGAAACGTCCTGAGCACGTCCGACTCGTCGAAGTGTCATTGTCGGCCCTTGAAAAAGGTCTTGAGAAAGTCAAAGCGGGTACGAAAGTCAATCAAATCGGGAAAGCGATTTATGCGGAAACACGCAAAAATGGCTTTACGGTCATTCGGAATTTAGCTGGACATGGATTAGGAAAAACGTTGCATGGTGAACCAGAGTCGATTTCGAATTACTTCAACCGCGAAGAAAATGATTTGTTGAAAGAAGGACAAGTCATCGCAGTCGAAACGTTTATCTCGACGAGCGACGAATTTTGTATGGAAGATGAAAAGGACGGCTGGACACTGTATACGCCAAACAAAAGTTTGGTTTCGCAGTTCGAACATAGCGTCGTCGTCTTGAAGGATGGATACGAAATCTTGACGAAGGCAGACTAAAAAAAGCGTCGTTCCGCAAAGGGACGGCGCTTTTAGAATGTAGACAAACTCTGGTTAAGCGTGAACATGCAATCCGTTCGCGCGTCCCTGTCTCGCCTCGTTTTCAAAGTGGCAACCGTCTGCATGCCGGGATTTGCCTCGCGGTATCACCTAAAAAGCGTCACGTTTCGTTGACTCCTGCGGGAAAAGTGCGTTTTTAACGCACTTTCAGAGGCAGGCAAGACCCTGCTCGTTGTCCGTGAGGACCAAGGAGCAACGGCTTGCGCCTCGCCCGAGGAAAGCAACGAAAAGGTAGAAGATTTTTTTTGACAGATATGACTTCTCCATGCCGTCAAAGAACGAGTTTAGACTGGGTAAGTCGTCCTAACCGCTCGAGTGAGACCTCGTGTTCAGCATATCGAATTTGACCGTTCTCAATCCGATAGTCAACTTCAAGGAGATCTTCGACGAAATAGTGATCGGTTCCAGCCATGTCAATCGGATAAGCGAGACCGGGTAATGTAGCGAACGCCAGCGTCTGGCGACGGCCGATGCCACTCTCAAACATCCCACCGAGCCAATACGTCGCTTTTTCCCGAATCGTTAAGGCATTCGTCAAGCCACCGACACGTGCCGGTTTGATATTGATGATTTGACCTGCACCGAGTGAGTGCATTAAATCAGCGTCAGTGATGGTTTCGATCGACTCATCCAAACAAAGTGGGGTTGAGAGCAGTGACGCGGCATATTGATGCGTCAACCAATCATTAGCCCGGAATGGTTGCTCCATCATGAGTAATCCATACTGATCCCAGTCCTGTAAAAGACGTATATCTGAACGGGTGAAACTTCCGTTGGCATCAAACATTAAAGGCGCATCCGGGAATTGTTTCCGAACGTGCGCTAAGACGGAGGTATCCGTTGGGGCTAGCTTTAGCTTGATACGCTGAAAACCGTCCTGTAACGCGTCCTCAACGGCACGTACCGTCTTACTGGCTTCCGCGCGACCAAGTGCTTTTCCGCAAGCGATGGCTTTGTTCGCGTCACCCCCGAGATACGTGGCAAGCGTTTGGTTACTCGCGCGAGCAAACAATTCATAGGCGGCGCCGTCGAACATCGCTTTTGCCATCTGGTTTCCTTGAATCGGTTGAAAGCGTGTTGCGACTTCTGACGGATGATGGAGCGGTCCTTGAAGCAAGCGATAGAGGACGGGAGCTAAGGCATGAATCGAATCTTGTGTCTCCGCGGTATACCAAGGTGTCTCAAAGGCGACACCTTCCCCGTAACCAATGTTACCTTCTGTGTCCGTCAATCGGAGAATCGTCGTCCGGCGATCACTTAAGGTAGTGAGTGCCGTTTTCATCGGCTGACGGAATGTTAATCGGACATCAAATAATTCGGCGCTTTGAAGGATGATTGTCATACGAATTCCTTCAATTGATGGCGCAACAGTTTGCCGTTCGCATTACGCGGCAATGCGTCACGGTAAACATAGGTGACAGGACACTTATATTTGGCGAGCAACTGACTGATTGCTTGACGGACGGTCGATTCTTCAACAGCGCTGACGATGAACGCAACAGGGACTTGTCCCCAAGTCGAATCAAAGCGACCGACGACACCAGCTTCCTTGATTCCGTCAATCGAGAGCAGGGCAGACTCGACTTCAGCCGGATAGACATTCTCACCGCCTGAAATGATTAAATCACTTCGCCGATCGAGAACGTACAAATAACCTTCTTCATCTAAGCGTCCAAGATCACCTGTCTTGAGATAGCCGTCTGCAGTAAAAGATGCTACGGTCGCTTGCTCATCTGAAAAGTAACCTTTCATGACGGTCGGTCCTTTGACTTCGATTTCTTGATGGCGTGTAATTCGGATATCGGTTGGGGCAATTGCTTGACCGGCAGAACCGATTTTTCGTAACGCATCTTCCGGCAATAGTGTCGCAATTTGCGAAGCGGTTTCTGTCATCCCATATGTTTGCATGACGGGAATCTGTCGATCGAGGGCACGAGTCAAAATCGGTAAAGGAACCGGTCCGCCGCCTGTCAAGACGACACGCAAGTCATAGCGACGTAACCCTGCTTCAAGCAGCCGATCCAACATGACAGAAACGAGGGAAAGGTGGGTAATCCGTTCATTTTTAATCCATTCAATCGTTTTCGTCGGGGCAAAATGGGGTTCAAGGACGATGGGGGCTCCGTAGATGACAGCACGGTAAACGACAGCGAGACCACTCATATGAAACAGTGGCGTAACGATTAAGAAGCGATCCTCCGTCGAGGAACCGATATGACGTGCCGCATTCATCGCACTTGAAAAGTGATTTAGCATTGTCTGTTCGACTGCCTTAGCCCGACCGGTCGTTCCGCTCGTAAAGAGCATGGATTGGACATAATGCTTTGGCATATGTCGAACGATGATGTCAGGTGCCGTGTTCGTATAATGGAATGGTAAAATCTTGATATCGGTATCTAGCGTCCGGTCGGAGATGACATATTTGACTTGTGCTCGTTTTAATTGATCATCCAGTTCGCGCTGACTTAAGCGAACATTGAGTGGAACGATTGTTAATTCAAGTAGTTGTGCCGCATGGATGGCAATAATATACGACTGACTTGCTGGACCATAAAGAGCAATCCGATCACCGCGCGAAAGGTGGCTTGCCCAGGCACTTGCTAATTTGTGTGCTGCCGTATATAATTCCTGCCAAGATAAGCGGGCTTGATCTGTGACTAGAGCTAAGTCGTTAGGTTGTTCCTTAGCGCGTGTATAAATCCAAGGGTACACCGGAAACCACATCCTTTCTTCAAGTGATACGAAAAAGGTTCAAACGTCTCACGACATTGAACCTTTTTTCGTATTATGGGAAACGTGGGAATTGACCGAAGTCAGGATCACGTTTTTCTTTGAACGCATCGCGTCCTTCTTTTGCTTCATCTGTTGTGTAGTAGAGTAATGTTGCATCTCCAGCAAGTTGCTGAATTCCAGCAAGACCATCAGAGTCTGCATTAAGCGCTCCTTTTAAGAAACGAAGAGCTGTTGGTGAATGTTGAAGAATCTCAGAACACCATTGGATTGTTTCTTGCTCAAGATCAGCAAGTGGTACGACCGTATTGATGAGTCCCATGTCGAGTGCTTCTTGAGCACCGTACTGACGGCAGAGGAACCAAATTTCACGCGCTTTTTTATGGCCGACGACACGCGCCAAGTAACCAGAACCATACCCTGCATCAAATGATCCAACTTTAGGACCTGTTTGTCCAAACTTCGCATTATCAGCAGCGATCGTTAAGTCACAGACTAGGTGTAAGACGTGTCCGCCACCAATTGCATAACCAGCGACCATCGCGATGACCGGTTTCGGGATCACACGAATCAAACGTTGAAGGTCAAGGACGTTCAAGCGTGGGATTTCATCTTCACCGACGTAACCACCATGTCCGCGAACTTTTTGGTCTCCACCTGAACAGAAAGCGAGATCGCCTTCACCTGTCAAGATGATGACACCGACGTTTTGGTCGTCACGCGCACGTGAGAACGCATCGATTAATTCATGGACCGTATGTGGACGGAACGCATTGCGCACTTCTGGACGGTTGATCGTAATTTTAGCGATCCCATTCCATTTTTCGTATTTAATGTCTTCATAACTACGAACTGCTGCCCATTCTGGAGCATATTTCATCTAAATTCCCCCATTTGCTTAAGTTAAGAGTAGTTTCTCTACTATTGTAACAAACTTTTCCGGTTGGTCGATATGTGGGGCATGCGTTGCATGCGAAATCTGGTGGATTTTTTTTGAATCCGCCGCTTGTTGCGCAATCTGTTTAAACTTTTCATCATATTCCCCGACAATCCACTCGATGGGTAAGTCATGTATCGACTTCCAAAGCGACGGCATATTGCCTGTTCCTTGCGCGGCGAGCGAAGCAGCTAGTCCCTCTGCAGATTGGGACAAACGCTCCGACCGAATTTGTTGCTGCGTAAATGACGGTAATTGCCGCTGGCTTGCGAACAGCGGTAACGCTTCCCAGTGCCGGACGAATGCTTCGAGTCCATCTTCAAGCAACATCTGTTGCAAAAGTCGGTCTTGGACGCGGCGGCTACGGCGCTCGTGCGCTGTCTTTAGACCAGGTGTCGTACTGACAGCGATCGTCTGTTGGACTTGCGTTGAACAGGCTGCGAGCATCAAGGCAATCCGTCCACCCATCGAGTAGCCTAACACGGTCCATGGTTCGGTTCTTGTTGCAAGTAATGCTTGTAAGTCTTTGACTTGTTCCGTCAAACGCATCCGCTGATACGCAGCGGGCGGCGTCTTTCCGTGACCAAGCAGGTCAATCCGATAGACAGTGTAGGTTTCCTGAAGTCGTGCACTGAGCATCGTCCATGTCCGGCTGCTGCCGGTAAACCCATGTAATAACAACAATGGAGGGCCTTGTCCTTCGACTTCGAGATGGTAGTCATGGTCACGTAACTTCATTGGAAATACTCCGTCAGCGCATGATTCGTCTGTTCCCAAATCGCACGGTGCTTCAAGACGTTCGTCGCACGATCTGTTCGAATCTCAAGAATGCGTGTGACGGTCGTCGGTTCGGCCAACCGGGTTTTCAGTTCGGAAATCGACGTGACAACTTGGTGATTGATGCCGTAACCGGCCGCGATGTGACCGAAATCCAAGTGCTGGGCTGTTCCAAATAACGGTTCGAAGACCTCGGATTCAAGCTGTTGCTGTTGTGGTAGGAAATTGAAAATTCCGCCCCCGGTGTTGTTGATGAGTAAGATGGTAATCGGACGAGTCCGTGCCATCATCAAGCCATTGACGTCATGAATAAAGGCGAGGTCACCGACGAGCAAGTAGCGTTCCTGTGCATCGTATGTCGCACCGACTGCGCTCGATAAAATCCCATCGATTCCATTCGCACCACGGTTGGCGAGAAGGCGAAGCGGTGTACCTGTAGGCAAAAACGTATCGATGTCGCGAATCGGCATGCTGTTTGAGACGAATAAGCTGCCTCCTTGTAATGTGTTCAAGGCACGAACGACGTTATATTCCGTCAAGTCGTTTTGGTCGAGTGAAGCGAAAACGTTCGTGACGGTTTTTTCGGCTGCCTGAATCGTTTTGAGATAAGCAGGGTCATGCTTAGTCACAGGCATCATCCGGAGCTGGCTCGGATGGCCCGCTAACAGAGTCGTATGCAGTTGCGGTGCACGCCAATTCGCGGCATGACCGACGACCGTCGTCGGGATGTCATGTGACCAAAGTAAATAAGGTTTTGATGTCGGCATTGCTCCGAACCGTAAGATATGGTCGGGTTTAGCTGCTGTTTTGACTGTCTCATTTTTTAGCCACGTATCATAAAAGGCAAAAACGGTATCTGTTTTGTACTGACGTCCTTGACTCAGGGGATCCGCTAAGACGGGAATTTGAGAGTGTTTCGCGTAATCCAAAATAATTTTTGTATCGACCGTCGAAAGTTGTGGTCCGATGACAATCAAAAGACGCTTTGTAGACAGAAGAGCTAGGAGCTCGTCAGTCGTCACTTGCTCGGCAAAGCGAGGGAGTGTTCCGACAGGTCGTCCAGTCCGTAATGGATCAAGCTCCGGAATCAACGGTTCACGTAGCGGGACATTGATATGGACCGGTCCGGCCGGTTCGGTCATCGCTAACAGGACGGACCGCGTTGCGACATGAGCGACATACGATAGACTTTGTTCTTCCGGTAACGGGAGATCGAACGCGTGGCGGACTTGTTTTCCGTAAAGACCGACTTGGTCGATGACTTGTGGCGCCCCGACCCCGCGCAATTCATGTGGTCGATCAGCAGTCAAAACGATCAAGGGAAGTTCGAAAATATTGGCTTCCGTGATAGCAGAAAAATAATTCGTCGCTGCCGTCCCGCTTGTACAAATCAAAGCGACGGGACGTGTCTGTTCTTCCGTCCGTGTTAACCCTAAAGCAAAAAAACTAGCCGACCGTTCGTCAACGAGGACGTGGGTACGGCTAGACGGGTGAAGAAATGCGGCGATTGCGAGTGGGGTGGAACGAGACCCTGGACTGATCACGAAATCACGAACTCCGCTAGCGACGAGCGTATCGATTAATGTGTGCATCCACTTAGTCAACATAAACATCATCCTTTTCTAACGTGCACAGATGTGAGAGAGCTTGCAGCATCGGTGAGAGTTTGGTTTCCGTCTCGTCTAGTTCGCTTGTCAATTGCGATCCTTCGACGAGTCCGCAACCGGCATAGAGAATTGCCGACCGTTCCGTGAAAAGACCTGACCGGATGGCAACAATGAATTCACCGTTTTCTTGACCGTCCATCCACCCGACAGGAGAACCATACCAACCGCGTTCGAACGTTTCAATCTCACGGATGGCTTTGACTGCTTCAAGTTTCGGTTCGCCACCTAACGCAGGCGTCGGGTGTAATTTTTCGATAATCTGCAGCAACGTCACGTCCGGTGCCAGTGTGGCAGTGATTGGTGTATACAGGTGCTGGATATGTCGATTCTTAAGCAACATCGGTTGATCCGGCTTTTCGATTCGAGTCGATAAATCATGTAACGTACTCGTGATGGAGTCAACGACGATTGAATGTTCAACACGATTCTTTTTGTCTTCGAGCAACGCAAGACCAAGTGCGTCATCGGTTTGTTCGACTGCGTGACGTGGCGCGGAACCAGCGACGGCCGCTGTTTTAATTTGGTTTCCTTCTTTTAAGACGAGTCGTTCTGGTGTAGCCCCGAGGAAGGCCTCGTCGACGGTCGGCTGGAAGAAGAAAATATAACTTCCCGGTTGAGACCGTTCGAGTTCACGGACGAGTCCGGCAAGGTCAACGGCCTGATCCATTTCGTACACGACTTCACGGGCCAACACGATTTTCTTTAACGATGTCTGTAAAAGTTGTGTCGCTTGATGGAAAGACGCTTCAAAAGCCTCATTCCCGTCGCGCGTCATGCGGATCCGGGTCACGAAACGATTTGCTTTTGGTTGGTGTAACTCGGCGTAATCAGAAGCGAGTTGATTGAGTGTTTGTTCAGCGTTTGAATGAGGATCGATGGTCGCAAATAATGTAACGGTCGTCCGGCCGTCCCGTTCTAAGAACAGAAATTTCGGAACCGTCATCGAGGCTTCTCCGAAGGAAGACCACCGATAATCGGGTGCTTTAAGTTCACTGAACGAAAAACCACAAAACGCAAATAAATCATCACCTACATGATCACGGTTGAGATTCGACCATTTCGATTGGATTCGTAAAAAGCGATCGTGTCCTGACGTGTTTAACTGTTTCGCAATACCGAAGCCGATGGCACGCATCGATCGGTCGGGTGTCGTAAAGTAATAACGTTCTGTTGTTCCATGCGTCAATGAATTGACGTCTTGCGCTTCGATTTCCCATGAATAAGAAGCGATTATAGGGCGCTGGTATGCGTTCGCATGACCAACGGCCTGTTCAATACGTTGTTTAAGCTCTTGTTGAGCGTAAGCCATACCGCTCATTGCCCCCTAGTCTGTAGATACTGTGATACGTTTCACTTAATCTAAGTGTAAACTTTTTGTTGAAAAAAAAGAAGGAATAAGCTATCTTTCATTGAGCATTGACAGCAAAAAACGAAACCCGATACACTTAGACGGGAAAGGGGTTTATTATATGAATAAATCAATCGCCGTATATTGGCGAATGACACGACCACATACATTAACAGCAAGTTTTGTACCGGTCGTCGTGGGAACGGCTATCGTCGCACCACGTATCGAGTCATTGCGACTCGATCTATTTTTTGCGATGTTGATTGCATCGATGTTGATTCAAATCGCAACGAACTTATTTAATGAATATTATGATTACAAGCGGGGACTCGACAATGAAGAGTCAGTCGGCATCGGTGGATCCATCGTCCGGGATGGATTCAAGCCCGAGACGATTCTTGCCTTCGCCTTATCGCTTTATGGAATCGCTGCGCTGCTTGGAATGTATCTCTGTCTTGAGACGACATGGTGGTTGCTCTTAGTCGGACTTGTTTCGATGTTCGTCGGTTACATCTATACCGGGGGACCACTCCCGATTGCCTACACACCGTTCGGAGAAATCGTCGCCGGGTTCTTCATGGGCTACGTCATCATCGCGATTTCTGCATATCTTCAGATTGGCTATGTCCCGACGGAAGCGGTCGCGATTTCAGTGCCGGTCGCGATTTTGATCGGGTCGATCTTGATTGCGAACAATATTCGGGATCTTGACAATGATAAAGTGAACGGAAGAAAAACGATTGCTTGTCTCGTTGGTCACCGGGCGGCCGTCTACGTCTTGATCGCCTTTTTTGCTGCTGCCGTCATTTCGTTAATCGTTGCCGTCGTTGCGTTTAACGTCTCCTGGTTCGCGTTACTTGCCTTACTGAGTATTCCGTTGATGATTAAGGCCGTGAAGCTGTTTTGGGACGATCTTGAACCACAAGAGTTGATGCCGGGCATGGCACAGACGGGAAAAGTGAATACGATTTTCGGATTGTTGCTCGCGATTAGCTTGACGTTCGCTAACTTCTAAAAATAGTACCTTTAAAATACCCCACTGCCGTGAATACGGGCAGCGGGGTATTTTTTTGCCATGCACGAGCTACTCGTAAGAGTAGGATTGGTTGTCACCGATTTAAAATTTTACTATAATTGAAGCAATGTGCCTGAAATATTCGAGTGGATACTCGGGAATCATGAATTTTTTTTAGAGGTGGAACTGGAATGAATAAAATCGCGGTAATCGGAAAAGTATTCGTCGACATAAAAGGAACTTCGTTCGCTCCATTGCATAAGGATGCGAAAAACGTTGGAGACATCACGTTCTCAAATGGTGGTACAGGACGGAATGTAGCGCAGAACTTAGCCGTTCTCGGGAATGATGTTCGCTTTATCTCGACGGTTACGAACGACCAAATCGGTGTCGGCGTGTTGGAAGAACTAAAATCATACGGTGCAAATGTGGATCACGTCGAAATGCTTGACGACAACGGGATGGGCATGTGGTTGGCTGTCATGGATAATGAAGGTGATTTACAGACATCGATTTCGAAACAACCTGACGCAAAACTGTTGGAAGAAGCGATTCTCCGTCAGTCCGTCTACGCCTTAGATGGAGTCGATGCAGTCGCGATTGATTTAGATTTATCCGTAACGGTTTTAGAACGTTTGATTCATCTCTGTCGGAAAATGGAATTGCCGCTGTTCGGAGTGTGTGGACACCTTAGTGTCATCGAACGGAATCGTCATCTCCTTCAAGGATTCACCGGTTTCATTTGTAGCCGGGAAGAGGCGGAAATCTTATCCGATTTATCAATCGTGACGGTCCAGGATGCGCTTCATGTGGCAAATGAATTAGCGAAAAAAGGGGCACCGTTCACAGTCGTGACGATGAGCGAGCTCGGTGCAGTCTATGTTGATCGCCGCAGTGCGACGTCTGGTCACATCGGAACAAAAAAAGTGAAGGTCGTCGATTCAACCGGAGCGGGAGACTCATTCTTCTCAGCTGTTTTGTCGGAGTTAACAGACGCCAAAAAAGCAGAAGATGCTTTAACACTCGGAATGAAAGTTGCTGCAGAAGTCATCGCTTCTACAGAAAACGGCTTAGTTCCTGAAATGTTAGAGACGATTCGATAAGTAACTGGACGATATCTAATGTAAATGTGGGGAGGGATAGCCATGCCAATACAACGAAGTGCCGTCATCATTTTGAATGAAGCAGATGAGGTTGCCTTGATTCGCCGGGATAAACAAGACGTGACGTATTACGTTTTCCCCGGAGGTGGTCTCGAAGAGGGGGCGACGCTCGAACAAACGGCGATTCGGGAAGCTCATGAGGAATTAGGTGTCGATGTCGAACTCGAAGGGGTAGCGGCAATCGTTCGTTTTAACGATTTAGACAATCCATATTACTGGGCGAAAATCACGGGTGGCGTATTTGGTACAGGGACTGGTGAAGAGTTCGAAGATACATCATCTGGGTATACCCCGCTTTGGATCAAACGTAGCGCACTAAAACAGTTACCAGTTCGTCCGACTTCTCTCGTCAAGGAATTGTCAGAGATGACAGAACGATTTTATGATATTCGACTAGAAGATATTTAAGGTTTTAGTTGAACCAAACAGGGAAATAAATAGGTAGACGAAGAGGTAGTCCTAGACTACCTCTTTTTAATTAAGGAGAGATGATGAGGATGGCGCATACACGTGACCCAAAGGGGTTAGCACTTAATTTAAAGCAGCGAATGTCTGATCATAACATTACAGACTACGCTGGAACGCTCGCCTATTATTGGTTTTTATCGATTTTTCCAGGTATCATTTTTGTTATTTCAGTATTGTCATTCTTCGATATTGATCAGCAAACACTTGAATCGCAACTTCGCGATTTAGCACCGGGTGGATCAGTGAATACATTCACGGATGTCATCTTCCAAGCAATCAAAGAACCTCAAGGTGGTCTGCTCTCGATTGGTGCGATTTTAGCGATTTGGTCAGCATCTAAAGGTGTCGATCGTTTGATTACAACTGCCAATCACGCCTATGGAGATTTTTCTCCACGGAGCTTTGTTGCTTCGCGTGGAATCGCCTTAATCTTGACGGTCGTTCTCGGGATTGGGATGTTATTGCTGATTATCTTAAACGTTCTCGGTGGTCCGATCATTAGTTACTTAGCAGATTTTGTTTTACCGATTGATATGGGGCAAAAAATTCTTTTGACGGTTCTTCGTTATACAATCTCAACAGTGCTTCTGATTGTCATCTTGTCCATTTTTTACCGGGTTGCACCGAAACGTCCGATTACGATGAAAGAGGCGATTCCAGGTGCCGTGTTCGGTGTCATCGTTTGGCAATTGCTGTCCGTTGGATTCGGATTCTACGTATCGAACTTCTCGAATTACAACCAGACGTATGGTTCACTCGGGAGTGTCGTCATCGTTCTTTTATGGCTCTACTTCACAGGATTGATTATTTTACTAGGTTCAGAATTAAATGCTTCATGGGAACGTTTCATGAAGAAGGCCGATCCGAAAAAAATGGAAGAAAAACGTCTGAAAGAACAAGCAGATCTCGACTCGATTCCGACGAATACGTTCGGATGATAAACAAAAGACGCTAAAAACCGGTTGCTCGGTTTTTAGCGTCTTTTTTAGTGAATTACTGAATTATGCTGCGACTTTTTTTAAGCGGGTAGTCATCTCGATAGGTGAGGGAGCGTCTTTTTGTAAAAGACGTAAGCTGTTAAGGATGACGAGAATCGTCGATCCTTCATGCCCGACGACAGCGAACGGCATGATGAGGAATTGAGAGAGATTCGAGACGATCAAGATTAAGATGACGCCGATTGCGAGCGTGATGTTTTGTTTGACGATACGGTTCATTTTCCGTGCTTTGTTGACGGCGTAAGCGAGACGGCCTAAGTCATTTTTCATCAAGACGACATCAGCAGTCTCTAAAGCAGCATCTGTCCCTTCGCCCATCGCGATTCCGACATGAGCAAGGGCAAGAGCAGGAGCATCATTGATTCCGTCACCAACCATAGCGACAGTTTGTCCATCTGCTTGGTATTGTTTGATGTAGTTTACTTTATCTTCAGGTAGACATTCTGCGACGAACGATGTAAAACCAGCTTCTTCTGCAATTGCAGCTGCCGTGACAGGGTTGTCGCCTGTAAGCATGATTGTCGTGATGCCGAGCGAGTTGAGAGAAGTGATGGCTGCTTTTGCTTCAGGACGAATCGTATCCCGGAGTGCATAGAGTGCAACGATGGATTCGCCGTTACTGACGTAGACCATTGTATTTCCTTTTTCTTTTAATGTTTGTTCCATCGAGCGGAACGGATCGTTTAAGCCTTCATGGAAACCATATTTTCCGATCCGATACGTCACGCCGGAAACCGTCGCTTCAATGCCGTATCCTGTCACGTCTTTAAAAGCAGACGGTTCTTGCGTCTCGATTTGAAGATGATCGACAATCGCTTGAGCGAGCGGGTGATTTGATTGCGCTTCGATGGAGGCGACGGCTTGTTTGATCAAGAACTGATTAGCGTCCTCTGCATAATGACTTTCTGTCACAATCGGTTTACCGGTTGTGAGTGTACCTGTTTTATCGAAGACAATCGTATTGACTTGTCCTAACGTCTCAATATGAGCGCCCCCTTTAAAAAGGACACCGTTCCGGGCAGAAGCCGCGATTGCTGATAGGGCGGCGGGTGTGATTGAGGCGACGAGGGCACAAGGTGACGCAACAACGAGTAAGATCATCGCCCGGTAAATGCTCGTCTCGAAACTCCAGCCGACAAGGTAAGGGGGAAGGATCATCATTAACGTGACGACGACAAGAACGACCTTGACATAACGACTTTCAAAGCGCTCGATGAATTGAGCAGAAGGGGACTGTTCACTTTGCGCATTTTGGACCATGTGGATGATTTTTTGGAACAACGATTCATCAGCGGCTTTCGTCATCTCAATCGTCAAGACGCCGTTCATATTGACGGTCGAGTTGTAGACCGTGTCACCGGTCCGTTTTTCGACCGGAATGGATTCACCCGTAATCGAAGCTTCCTCAATCGCGGCTTGACCACGAATGATCGTCCCGTCTACAGGAATCCGTTCGCCGGGACGGACATAGACGATATCACCAACCGAGAGCTGTTCAATTCCGATGACTTCAAGTTTTCCGTCTGCGTTCAATCGTGTTGCTTCTTCTGGTTGTAGTGACATCAGGCTTTGAAGAGCGCGTTCATTTTTGTTCATCGTATACGTTTCAAGCGCACCGGATAACGCGAAGATGAAAATTAGGATTGCACCTTCCATCCAGTAGCCGATTGCTGCTGCACCGATTGCTGCTAAAATCATCAACAATTCAACATTCAATGTCTTTTCTTGATACGTTTCTGTCAATCCCTCTTTAGCTTTCGCATAGCCTCCGATCACGTAGGCGGATAAGTAAAGTGTGACGTAGACAGTTGCCGGAATTTGTAGTTTTTCGAAAGCGTAAGCAATTAAAATTAATATTCCGCTAAAGAGTGCTAAAATCAATTCGTGATGCTCCTCGACAGCATGACGAATTGCGGAACGCTGATGAGTATCGGTAGTAGTAGAGGTAGTCATAAAAAAGCTCCTTCCAAATTATAAATGAGAAATGAAATCATTATATTAAAACAATGAGAATGTTTATTACCAACGTTTTTAAGTCAATGATAATGAGTTTCATTGTCGCTAGATTATAATTATTATTATCTGTAAAGTTACTATACCATGCATCAGTGAAAAGAAACAGGGAAGGAAACTGAAAAAAATGAAAAAAATCTTAACCCATCCGGTCGGGATGGTTGTTTTTGCATTGTTTACGACACTTTTATGGGGGAGCGCCTTTCCGTTCATTAAAAAGAGTTATGAACTTTTAGCAATCACATCTTCAGAATATGGAGAGCAGTTATTGTTTGCGAGCTATCGTTTTTTCTTAGCAGGAGTTTTATTGCTCATCGTCAGCGTTCTGATTTTTAAACAACCGATTACTTTGAAAAAGAGAGCCTATGCCTATAGTCGGCTTGGATTCTTTTTGACCTTTTTACAATATGTCTTCTTCTACATCGGGTTGTCCTTATCGACAGGTGTCCAAGGCTCAATCATTGCCGGTTCAACATCGTTCTTTCAGATGTTACTTGCACACTTTCGTTATGAAGACGACCGCTTGAATCGTTTTAAAGGACTAGCGTTGTTCTTAGGGTTCACGGGTGTGATTTTAGCAAACTGGCCACAAGGGTCGGCGGGTGTCACGTTCGGTGTCGGTGAGATTTTGTTGATTTGTGCAATGATCTCAGGGGCATTTGCTAATTTGATTGCGAAAGAATATTCAGCTGCTTATCCGGTCGCACCGATGACGGGCTGGGCAATGGTGATTGGTTCAATCGGCCTGTTCATCGCAGGTGCGGTGCTGAATGGTCAATGGTTCCCGTTCCACTTCACACAAACGACAGCCTGGATGTTGTTCTATCTTGCTTTTTTGTCGGCGACAGGCTTTACGCTTTGGAACTTACTGATGAAGTACAATCCGGTCAGTCGCGTATCACTGTTCATGTTTTTCGTTCCGATTTACGGTGTCAGTCTATCTGCACTGATTCTCGGTGAGACGATTCCACCGCAAGCACTTCTTGGATTATTGTTTGTCGTCGCAGGAATTCTCGTCTCGACGTATCTTCCAATCTGGTTTCAAAAGCGTGGTTGACGAAGAATCTG
Source organism: Exiguobacterium oxidotolerans JCM 12280 (assembly GCF_000702625.1). NCBI lineage: Bacteria > Bacillati > Bacillota > Bacilli > Caryophanales > Exiguobacterium > Exiguobacterium oxidotolerans. The sequence continues at coordinate 2,251,891 of NZ_JNIS01000001.1, forward strand.
AATCGTGTGAAAATAGTCTCAATTAAAGTTTCATTCTTAATCGTTCGTTGCTGAAGCCGACTTGTTCGGCTTTTTCTGTACGGTCATAAAACACCGATTCGGCCTTGCCAAAAAGGCTAGTATGACTAGAAAACGAGAGGAGATGAGAAAAGTGGAACGTAATGAGATCGTTCGAAAGATCATGGCAAATCGCCGTCCCCGGGATGAGTTCGCTCGGTTCGTCGTAACATGCGTCAGCCAGCAACTCAAGGAAACCCATGGCGAGGTCGATGTGGAAATTATTGAGGCGGAAAAGGGGTACGATTCAGTTTGGTCGATCAATGGTCGAGAGGTCATCGTGTTATTGGAGACGGAAGAGTTGAAGCAAGCAAAAAATCAACCGTACGCAATCGATGAAAAGCTCTGGCAACGTTTTCGACAAGTCGGAATCGTCAAGTGATACCGTCTCGTGAATAGGAGTCATCGAATTACGATGGGCTGAATGAAAAATAAACGCTAAACAATAAAGGGAGTGTCGCATCGAGCGGCACTCCCTTCTTACTGTACATGAAAGAACGGGTCTCATTTAATTTGTGCAGGCTTAGCTGTCGAGCGAAATAATAAATAAGCCAGTGTAAAGAGGACGCCGACAAATAAACTAAAGTAAAAAGCAGGAGGAAGTAAGACGAACACACTGCCTGCAATCGGTCCGAGAATCGATCCGAGACTAAAGGAGATACCAGCTAGGAGGTTGCCGGTCGGTAACAAATGACTCGGCAATTGTTCCGTCATATACGCGACCCCTAATGAATACGTCGAGCCAAGTGCCATGCCGCTAAAGGCGAAGATGGCGAACAAGGCGCCGTAACTTTCAAAAAAGAAACAAGCTGCAAGAAACGCACTCGCTCCAATGCAGAGTACAGTGATTAACGTCCGCCGTTTTCCGAAGTGGTCAGCGAGTCGTCCGAGCGGGAGTTGCATAATGAGCGAACTGACGACGAATGTCGTGATTAAGGCACTTGTCTCGGACAAGGCATAGCCGTTACGTGTCGCAAAAACCGGGAAGCTTGCATTCAATGTCGCTTCCAAAAATCCGTACGTGAAGCCAGGCAGTAACGTAAACCAGGCACTCGCGAGGACGAGACGATAGCGGGAGGCGGCACTTTGTAATTCTTCCGGCATGATGTCGGTTGGTTTTTCATTCGGCAAGCGACGTAACAAGACGAGGACGATGACGGTCAACGTCCCGGTTAAGACGAACGGGAGCCAGTCGATGTAGTCGACAAGTGGAGCGGCAAGAGGACCGAGTGCGAAGCCGAGCCCGAAAGCCATTCCGTAAAGCGACATCGTCCGTCCTAACCTTTCATTCGGTGTAATCGATGTCACCCAGACTTGCGAACCGTAATGTAACGTTTGATCGCCAAACCCGACGATGAAGCGTAACACCATCCAAGCGAGGACGCTTGGTAACAGCGGAAAGGCGAACACAGCGACAGCGACTAATGACAGCCCGAAAGAGATAACAGGGACATAGCCATGACGTCGTAAAGGTTTTTCCATCAACGGAGCAGCGACGATGACACCGATATAAAGGACGGCAGCACTCAGTCCATTTATGTAAGCGGGTGTTCCTTGACGCTCGAGTAAAATAGACAACAAAGGAATCAATAATCCTTGCGTAAAGCCGGAGATAAAGACAATCGATAAAATCAGGGCGAAGCGACGAGACACGACAAAACAACTGCCTTTCATTTTTTGAATTAAGCATAACATGCCCCGCTTGCACGATTGTACAGCGGGGCGCTTGTGTTCCTATTTTTCAGTCTGTTCAAAACGGGTTGGGCGTGGCATATGCAGAAGGTGTTCGTCCCAATCCGTCTGGTCGAACACTTCGTCATGTTCGATGCTGTGGGAAGAACGAATTCCAATCATCATGATTCCGAGTACCATACTGAACATCCCGATGATGGTGACAATTCCGACGAGCCATTCCATTATGAAAACCCCCTTCAACGAAAGAACGTGTGTCCACTTTGTGACAATCTTTTCCCCGTTTGGAAGCAGGCAAAACCTGTCCGCTGTTATAAGCGACTCGATTGCTTGAGGAAGTCGACATCTGGATAGTAGGCATTCTTGACGAGGGCATTTGGTCCGAGGCATTTAACGGCCGGGCAATGACACGATAAACTTTTATTCAGTTCAGTTTGCTGCCAGGCGGCATAGGCGTCATTGAAAGAGGTATCGTGAATCGTTCCGAGAGAAGCGAGCTCATCCCCGAAGTCTGTTACGATGATCTCACCATCAAAAATATTAACGTTCAAACGGGAGCGGCCATCCGGATCGTTTCGGACGGATACATTCGCTTCTTGACGCAGACGGCGATGCAGCACTAAATCTTCTTCGTTCATCGAACAGGCATAGAACGGTAACGTTCCGAAGAGCATCCAGACGTTTTGGTCACGGACGTCAAGCAACCGATGAATCCCGTCACGAATCTCATCAAGACTGGCCGCTTCAATCATCGAAGCGAAATCTGCTGGGTACATACGCTGATTGAAATCTTGCATCTTGTTGAAGGCTGTAATCGCAGCGAATCCTGAATCATACATAGGATGTATTTCATGTCTTGCACAGCCCATTTCCTCTACTACCTGCTTATGAATCTTTTCAATGTGAGGCAGGGTTCTACCATTCAACATAGTTTCTGCTGAGATCATAACTCCCATTTCAGATAGAGCTTTAGAGTTGCTAATCATCTTTTGGAATAGCGCTTCTCTTTGTTCTCTGCTTGCTTTTCTTTCAGCCATAGCAAAGCCTACATTTGTAAACTCATCTACAGTAGCCCAGTTATGAGAGATATGTAGGACATCAAGATAAGGAGCAATCATCTTATAGCGCTCCAAGTCCATAGTTAAATTTGAGTTAATCTGAGTATAGATACCTCGCTCATGAGCATATTTCAGAAGAGGGAGGACATAGCCCTTAACTGACTTCATACTCATCATAGGCTCTCCTCCTGTGATGCTGATGGTTCTCAGCTCCTTGACCTCATCTAACCTCTTGATGAGCAATTCAATAGGTAAAGCGTCAGGGTCTTTGAGTGCTAAGTTATGACCTACCGCACAATGAGCGCATCTCATGTTACAGAGATTTGTTGTAGTGAATTCAATGCTTGTTAAGATACTTTTACCATGCTTGACTACATCTTGATATGCCTCCCAAGCATCTGTTTGAGGGGTTTGTTTCTGTTTTTTGATATTTACTTGCATTTAAATTCTCCTCTCATACTAATCACTTGACTATTATGAGTATAGTTTTAAAAAAGTGTCAATGAGTGTAGTTGAGGTGATAAATACAAATGAAATGAGCAGAAAGATTCTTCTACTTTTGGATAAATATTAATTTTTTTCGAGTAGATCAATTAAACTTTTAACCTTATCAAATAATTCATCAAAAGTAATTAAAGTAACTGTAGCTAATTCTTTTCTGTATATTTCAAATGAATTTCTTTCTAATTGATTATTTAAAGAGCCTAATCTTCCAGCGATAACAACGCAACTAGGATTTATAACTTCGAAATCTATATCTTTTCCTTGTCTAATACTGCTTGCAACTATACCATCAATTTTTGATAATAAAGATAATTTATAGTTTAGAACTTGAGAAACTGCACCTACAATATGGGTGTGTGGAGGATGTAATTCTCTGTAGGGTTTTACATGAAGTAACTTTTCCTGAGGAGTTTTAATTTCAATTAATACAGAGTCTTTAGTAAAAGGGTTTGCTAAGAAAAAATCTACTACGTTACCACCCCTGTTGTCATATGCCTTCCCACCTATATATGCTTCTTTTTGAATGAGGACTGTGGGAGTAGAAAAAATTTGACTTAGTATCCAAGTGTGATCTTTTAAGACATCTTGCCAAAACTTTTCACTTTGATTTAATTCTTTATTATCTTCCCAAATTGAAAGAACCCTTTTTAATTTAGTAAGTCCTACAACACTATTAATTCTATCTAAATCATCAATTTCAAGACTCTCCAATTTATTCACAATTTGACCAATATCTTTCTTTTGTGATATCCATTGAAATACTTTTTCAACTAAATGATTATTCTCTAATAACTCATCTATCAAAGTATCGTGTTTAGATAATAGGCTAATGATTTGATCTGCTTTTTCCTTCTCTGCAATTTCTTCCTCATCCCACAAACTATAGCGAGAACTTTCTAAACCAAACTCTTTTAAAATTAAATTACACTGTTGGAGTCCATCTAGTAATTTTTGAGTTTCCCCAAGACTAAGTTCAAGTTGTGTCCACTGTCCTGCTTTCATATTATTAGCGTCTACTTCTTTGTATCTTTCCCATTTTTCATTAAATCCCTTTTTCAAAAATACAATCTTCGCTTTAACTCCTGTTTTATCACTATAAGGGTCATCAATTAAAGTTGGTATAAACACCATTTTTGTACTTTTCGTTTTGCGCAATACAATTTCACTACCATCAGAAACAGAGAATGATTTCTTTTTAATATCAATGATATCCAAAAAACTATACCCCCTTAGTAATATTGCCTATAATAAAAATGTAACATTTTGGAAAGGTTTTAAGAAAGTGTTTTATAAAATTAAGAAGAGGTGTTCTAGTGTTCAAAGATTTAATTGAAAATATTACTTTATTTACTTTTAGTGTTTCTTTGTTTGCTCTTATATTGAGCGTGTGGAACTTTATTAAACAACATTTTTCTTCAGAAATTATAGTATATCCTGTAGAAGAGGATAATTTATTCTATTTAGTAATTGAAAATATAGGTAATGCAAAAATCAATATTAAATCTTTGCGATTAAAGGTCATAAGGCATCACCAAGAAATTTATTCTTCGCATTTAAGTGGTATGCCCATATTTAGAAGAAGGCATGAGTTGCTTATACCTGGTAATTCCTCTTACAAATTTATTGTTGGAGATACGCATAATCATGAGGAAATTATAGATGTACTTCCGCAATTAACACTAGAAGTGGAGACTGTCAAATTGAAATATTTTAGGGATACTAAAATACACAACTGTGATTATGGAATTTTTTTAAAACCAAAATTTATGTATGAGAAAAAAGCTTCAAATAAATGATATTTGTTTGTTTTAAACTTCATAAGCCCTGCTTCTTATTTTTACAATATTAAATTATGAGGAGGTTCATCTATATGCCTATCTTTAAATATTATGCCTTGGTCACACCAGATTTAGAGGACAATTGCTTTCTAGTGTCATTCCCTGATTTAGAGAATGTCTACACTGATGGAGAGACACTTGTAGAGGCTGTTACTCATGCAGAGGATGCTCTGGAGACAATGCTAGAGGTAATGCTTGTTTATGGAGATGAGTTTAATCCTCCAAGCCCTGCATCAGCTATCACTGTACCAGAGGGAGCTAGTTTGATTGCAGTAGAGGTCAATGTGAATACAAAGGGAGAGGCTGTTTAAGCCTTCCTTTTTTCTTTGTCTGGAGACATGATTAGAAGCCCTGTCCAAGTCTTATAGAAGCTGAATGAGGCTGTTAGAGGACTGAATGAGCCTAAATAGCCCTTTCTGTCTCAGTTTATATGACACTAAAAATGATACTATTTTAAAAAGTTGTACCAATTGGGATAACAACTAACAGCATTTTAGAGGACGGTTGGACATCTGATGAAAAAAGTTTTGTTGCTGAGCCCTACAGCCCCAAAGGTTTAGAGCTTCTTTAAAAGTTTCTACAATCTCATACTTTAAACTCTTTTGTGTTAGCTGTCATAGAATATGTAGATAATTAATTGTTTTTTTATTAACAGCTTTGAAAATGCTTTAGTTAATAACAGTTATAACAGTTATAACAGTTAAAGAATACTGATAAAGATAACTGATAAAGAAAAGGTATAAAGAATAGTAGAAGTGTACTTGATATTGTTGAGAGCAGTTAAGCTATTGCATGTAAGAAAGATTGTTATGAGTAATGCCCTAGAGACTGATCTTAAAAGCTCACTCTCATTCCTTTTTAAACTGATCTGATTAACTAGGGCTTTATATTGACCTGATAGGAGGCTGTAATGCTTCTTGTCAGGCTTTTTTATTTACCTAATAGCCCAAGTTATACAGAGTTAAAGCCTTTGATTATTAGCAGTATTAAGCCTGTTGATTAAGGTCATTTACTTTAAGTGGGCATTGGAAAAATAAGAGGGGGAGGGTCTTTCAGTATATGGACTGCTAATTGCTGTGTAATGCCTGATGAATGGCTGTTAAGTCACAGAGGGATGATATGCAGAATGATGCTGTTGATGTGCTGATATGCCCAAGAAATGAGGAGTGAGCGTGACATAAAAATTATTTACAGAGGGGAGTTTTACAGCATGGCTAATACCAAGAGGACAGCACTCAAGCCTGAGCAGTACAAGGCTATTGCATTGATGGTGTATAAGGATGTTAATGGGCTGACTAATGACATGATTGCAAAAGAAGTGGGTGTCAATCCTTCTACCCTGTATGAGTGGAAAAGCAGGGGTACTTTAATGAGGAGCTTATCAAACAATCTGAGGAGGTACAGAGGTCTTTCCTAGCAGATACCTACACTCAGCTCAGGATGATTATTAATAATGGTAAGGTACAAACAGGTAACAAACTCAAGGCTATTGAGATGGTACTCAAGAACCAAGGTAGATTAAAGGATGTACAAGAAGTGACACAAGTAACAGAAGATAAGTCACTGAATGAACTGTTAAAAGAATTGAATAAGATGTAAGACACTGAGACAATGGCTGACTGCTGTTGTCTCTCTTTTTATTTGTGCATTTATATCTGATTGCTTGCTTAACTTTATGCACTAAGATATTGCACAGCTTAAAGCCTTGATGTTATGTCATCATTCATCTGTCTCTCAACTGTGCAATTAAGAACTGTTTAATGCACTCTCACACCAGACTCCTCAGCTAGTGAACAGCTCAGCAGAGAATTTCTGTTTGAGTTGGGGGAGTGACAGGGGGGAATACCCCTCCTGAGGCTCTGGGAGAAGTGTACAGAGAATCTCTACAATAAAAAATACTTTGGGCTTTAGTTAAATAAAGTATTCAATTTGTCACAGTTTACTGATCCCATCTAAATACTTTCTGAAATAATGCTAGGGAGTTGTTAAGATGAGTAAAGAGCAGGAGCTAATGGACAAGGTACTAAAGATGATAGGCAAGCAGGCTACTACTATGAGGGTTACTGAGAAGGGAGTAGCTGTGGCTACTAGAGGAGAATTAGATACTGAGAAGCTAGTGAGGAAAGCATTGAGCCTGTAAGGGTTTGGTGCTTTTTTATCTATCTTCTTTTAGATGTAATACTCAAGACATTCCATACATTGGATGCACCTCGTGACGAGCACACCCCATATCAACAATTTCTTGATGGATGGCTTCGAGATGCGGGAGTGTTCGTTTGTTTATCATCGTTTCAGCAGAGACGAGGACACCCCAGGCATTTAAAATCCGGGCATTTTCCTTCATCTGTTCAAATAACTTCGTTCGGGCTTCGCGCGACGGTTTTCGCTCCATCATCGCAAATCCGCCATCGATGAAATCATCCGCCGTTCCCCAGTTATGGGATATGTGTAAGACGTCGAGATAGGGAATGATTAATTCGTACCGCGAGAGTGGAAGTGTTAAATTTGAATTGATTTGGGTTTTAGCCCCGCGTTCGTGGGCATACTTAAGTAAAGGGACAACATATTCCTTAACCGATTTCGTCGATAGCATCGGTTCGCCTCCTGTAATGGAAAAGGCCCGGAGGTGTTTGATTTCATCGAGACGTTTGATTAATAGTTCGACGGGGATTTCCGGCTTCTCGCTACTTGCTAACATGTAGCCGACGGCGCAATGTTCACACCGCATGTTGCAGAGTTTCGTTGTCGTCACTTCGATGTTCGTCAGCATGGCCTGGCCATACTGTTCGATATCACGATAGGCTTCCCACGGATCATTTTCGATCGTGATCGTTGATTGTTGTAACATGGATATACTCCTCCTTCATAAATGCTCCACTTCGTATCGTATGCTAAAATAACGACGGAATCTATAAGAAGAAAGGAAGTCTGAATAATGGGAAAAGCAAGAACTGATAAACTTGGCCAGATGAATGTGCTAAAATCAAGAATGCAGCTTCTATGCCACACGATCGATTCACTGGATGAAACATCAGATATCGAGGATTTAGAACGACTCGCAGTTTCCTTGGACCAGTTAAAAGCCAAGGTACTTCGTTATGCAAAAGATATGAAGGAACATGAGGGATCAGAAAGCGGTTAATCGAAACCGCTTTTTCATTTGTATCATGGAAAGGATGAAGAGAATGGCAACGAAAATTAAACTAAATGTTGGAGAAATCCGCTCCGTCACGTGTCTACGGATGGGAATCAATGGCGAGGGGATTGCGACACTCGAACGACAAATCGTGTTCATTCCGGGATTACTCGTCGGAGAAACAGCACAGATTGAAATCACGGAAGTCCACGACAATTTCGCAAATGCAAAACTCGTCAAACGTGATGACCGTTCGCCGGACCGTGTCACACCACTCTGCCCGATCTACAGTCAGTGCGGCGGATGCCAGCTTCAACATATGAGCTACGCGGGACAACTCCGTTACAAAGAAGAAATGTTACGAAATGCATTCTCGAAATCAACGAAGTTGAACATCGAAAAGGCAGACATCCGTTCAACAATCGGGACAAAAGAATGGGAATACCGCAACAAATCGCAATTCGCGGTCGGAAAAGAAGGCAATCAAATCGTCAGTGGTTTGTATTCAGCGAATTCAAATCGTCTTGTCGCGATTGATGATTGCATCGTCCAAAATAAAGAAACGTTACGCGTCAACAATGCCGTGACGAAGTTATTGAACGACTACAATGTACCGGTCTATAATTCTGCGAAACAAGATGGTGTCATTCGTAACATCGTCGTCCGGACAGGAATCAAAACAGGTGAGATTCAAGTCGTCCTTGTCGCGTTCAAAGATGGATTTAAAGATCTCGAAGGACTATCACGTGATATTCACAATATTCCGGGTGTCATCTCGGTCGCGTTAAACATCAATGACAAACTAACGTCACGTGTCTTCGGAGAAGAAACCGAAGTTCTTCGTGGTGTCGAAAAGATTGAAGAGCAGATGGGTGAATTCACGTATCAACTTTCACCACGTGCCTTCTTCCAATTGAATCCGGAACAAGCAGAACGGATGTATGAAGAAGTCGTTCGGGCAGCGGCGCTGACGGGTGAAGAACGTGTCGTCGATGCGTATGCTGGAGTAGGATCGATTGGTCTTTGGATTGCAAAAGGAGCAAAAGAAGTCCGCGGTATGGAAATCATTGAAGAAGCGGTTGAAGATGCGAATGCACACATGAAGCAATATGGTTTCAATCATGCCCAGTACGTCGTCGGGAAAGCAGAAGCTTGGATTCCGCGTTGGGTCAAAGAAGGCTGGATTCCGGATGTCTTCATCGTCGACCCACCACGGTCAGGTTGTGATACACAACTATTGAATGCGATGATCTCGTCAAAAGCTAAAAAAATCGTCTACGTTTCGTGTAATCCACAGTCGCTTGCCCGCGATTGCGACCACTTGATGAAGGCCGGTTATAAAGTGAGTTACATTCAACCATACGATATGTTCCCACAAACGGCACATGTCGAAGCAATCGTCGTCCTCGAGAAAAAGAAAAAGAAAAAGTTCTAAATACGCTGAACGCCGCCTTCTTGAAGTGAATCAAGAAGACGGCGTTTTTTGTTTGGATCGATATTGTTTGTAGACGTGGTGAGCCGCATAGAGAACGATGACGACACCGACGACAACCCACTGGATTGCCGCATCGCTTCCGATGAACCAGCTGACGCTCGCGACCTCGATGAAGAGAGCGGGAATCTTGCCGAGGGTACTTGCGATGAAAAAAATGAGCGGCGATACACGACTTGTCGCACTCAGCAACGTGACGAGACCGGACGGAATGAACGGCAAGACACGCAGTAAAACGATCAGCCAAAACGCATCACGTCCGTTTGTTTCAGCGAGCCGGTCGGTCCACTTTCGAACGCGGATCGAGTCAATCTTTGGTGTAAGGCGACGGACGCCGAACCGGTACAAGTAAAAAGCGATGAGTGCACCAAAGGCCTCACCTAGGAAGGATAACAAAAACCCTTCCCAGTAACCGAAGTAAAGCACGTTCGCCGCGGTGACGAAAGCACTCGGTAAGAAACCAAAAATGCTGACGATGAAGCTGACGAGCAAGCTGATCAGAACCGCGAAATGGTCCGCACCCTGAAGTAAATCAAGTAACTGAGCTTCGATGAAGAAACCCTCCTTTTAAGCAAAAACTTCTGAAGTCCATCGTAAAAACAGCTGACCTTTTTGTTATGCAAATCCATCATCTTCATCCGGCAAGAGGGGAAGCGTAATCGTGACGGTAGTACCTTGTCCGATCTCTGACGTAAAGGCAAGCGTCCCATCGTGGCGATCGATGATGTGCTTCGTGATCGCGAGGCCAAGACCGGTCCCGCCATCTTTACGTGTCCGCGACTTGTCGACACGATAAAAACGTTTCGTCAAACGCTCTAAATGTTCAGTGGGAATTCCTTCCCCTTCATCGCGGATCGTACAAATGGTCAAATCGCCATCCGTTTTCGTCGTCAAGTAAATTGAACGGTCAGACGGTGTATAACGAAGGGCGTTGTCAATCAGGTTTCCGATGACTTGCTCTAACCGGTCATTGTCACCGAGGACAATTTGACTCGGATCAAAGTCTGTCACGAGTTGAATCCCTTTTGCTTGCGCGATTGGCGCCATCCGGTAGACAACATCTTCAAGGACTTGGCTGAAGACGAGCGGTTGTTTCGTCATCGGATACGAATCGCGTTCAAGCTGCGCGAGGTCGAGTAAATCGTTGACGAGACGCTGCAGACGTTCCGTCTCCCGTTCGATGATTTGATAATATTGATCGCGTGTTTTCGTGTCTAAATGTTCATCTTGCATCATTTCCGTATATCCGCGGATATAGGACAAGGGCGTCCGGAGTTCATGGCTGACATTCGCGAGGAACTCTTTTCGTTGTTCGTCGACCTCACCAAGTGATTCTGCCATTTTGTTCAGTGTTTCGGCAAGCTCCCCGATTTCATCATCCGATTGAATCGGAATCCGGTAATCAAAATCACCTTGGGCATAGACCGTCGAGGCCCGTTTCATATCAATCAATGGACGAATGATCGTATCGATGATTTGGCGTCCGAAGATGACGAGGTTGAGGACGATTAAACCAATCATGAAGAAAATCATCAGCCGCAACGGACGGAACGGTTCACTGATTTGTCCGAGCTCAAGGTAGAGGATCAACGTCCCGACTAGCCGATTGTTTTCGATGATTGGAAATCCTGTCATCAAAATATCGCTGCCTTCAATCGGGTGCGTCCGGCTCGAGACGACCGTTTGGCCATTTCGGAGCTGTTCGATATCTTCGTTCGTCAAGAAACGCAGTCCACCGGGATTCTCTTGTAAGAAATCGATGAAAAAGACTTTTGATTCCGTCAGCTCGTTCGTATAGGTCATTCCGTCATAAAAGGCACCGGACAGTCCTTCCGACTCATAGATGTTAATCAATTTTTCACCACGGTTCAGCAAGATGTCTTCTTGCGTCTGCAGATAAAACCGGTCGTATAGATAAAACGTGAGTAACAAAAAGAGAATCGCCGAAAAGACGCTCGTGAACCAAATCGTGATCCAAATCCGTTTTCGGATCGTGTAACGTTTAATCATACTTCCTCGAATTTATAGCCGATGCCCCAGACCGTTTGAATGGCGCCGCCAGCTTCACCGAGTTTCAGACGAAGTGTTTTGATATGTGTATCGACCGTCCGTAAGTTTCCGATATAATCGGCTCCCCAAATTTGGTCGAGTAGTTGCTCACGAGAAAAAACTTTATCGTTATGTTGGACAAACAAGTGCAACAAGTCAAATTCTTTTCGTGTCAGGCTGACTGGTTTACCGCTGACGTGGACGCTTCGGCTTTCTGTATCGAGTTCGAGTTTGCCGATTGATAGTGACGCGGATTGATCGACAGCGAAACGGTGCGACCGACGGAGCGTCGCTTCGATTCGGGCAAGGAGTTCCCGTGGGCTAAAGGGTTTCGTGATGTAGTCATCAGCACCGATTTTTAAACCATGGATCCGGTCGAGTTCGTCCGAACGAGCCGTCAACATGATGATCGGGACATTTGAAAATTCGCGAATCCGCATGCATGCCGTCAGTCCATCCATTTCAGGCATCATCACATCAAGTAAAATGAGATGGAAGGTATCCTGTTGAATTTTATCGATTGCTTCTTGTCCGTTCGTCGCAGTTGTCGTGACGTAAGCTTCTTTTTCAAGATTTGATACGAGTAAATCGCGCATCTGTGCTTCATCATCGACGACGAGTATTTTAAACTGTTCTGCCATTCAAATCGCTCCTCATTCATCCGGGAAACGGGATTTGACCCCAGTTGACCGGTGAGTTTTTTTTAATCATACCATTTGAGCGTTTCACGCCGCATCAAAAGTACGACAAAAAAAGCACGAGTGGGCAATGCCACTCATGCTTCGAGTTGTTGTTCGTAGACCGTTTCGAGTTCGCGACCATGAATGTACATGTGGAAACTCGACTTTGATACTTCATACAGCGTGAACTGGGTCTCGCCTGTATTCAATTGTTCGAGTAACGTCGGACGGAGTTCATCCGCACAAAAGGCATAAGGCAATTTTTCTGCTGCTTTTTGTGAACGGATATTCGTCTGACGAATCTTCATAAAGACACTCTCGAAACCGAGCTCGAAAAACAGCTCAGAAAAGAAGGCTTCTTTTGCGAGATTGTTATACCCTTTTCCGTGATACGGTTTACCTAACCATGTACCGAGAAAACCATAATGTCCTTCGATATCGAGTAAACTGATTGTACCGATTGGTTGATCGAATTCATCCAGGATTGTACGTGAGACAAGTTCACCACGCTCTTCCTCTTCGATTGCCTGCTTTGTAGTAAACAGAAATTCATCAAAGTACCGTGTTTTTTGGCGGACGTACGGATATACGTCTTGATGCTGCATCAGTTCGAACAAATCAGCGCAGTCGCTCAGCTCCCGTTGCTTGAGCATACTTCCATTCCTCCTTCTTAAGACCGCTAGAATGATTGTCGAAAGCTACCTGTCTGACTCGTTTGAACCGCGCATGGTATGCCTTCTTCAGTTGTCGGATAAGATAATATTACCTTCTTTTTTTAAAAATGCAAGTAAATAATTTTTGTGAAAAAACATAAAATTTTAAGACAAACTTTGCAAACGAAATTGACTGTTTTTCACATAGAAAAAAGCCTTTGATTTTCAACGGTTTAGCGTTAAAATCAAAGGCTGATTTTTTAAGACATTGAGGTTAAATGCGTGTGTTCAAAAATGACTTTTCCGTCAATCATCGTCATGAGCGGTTTTGCTAAATAATCGAGTGGGAAATGGCTCCATAAAACTAAATCAGCATCTTTTCCGACTTCAATCGATCCGACATGATCCGATACCCCAAGCGAACGAGCTGGATTAATCGTGATGGCACGGAGAGCGATGTCGACGGGTAAGCCTTCACGAGCGGCGAGTCCTGCGCACAAATTCAAGTACTGGACAGGCGTGTACGGATGATCGGTCGTGATTGAGACTTCGAGACCATGTTCGTGGAGAACACGATACGTCTCCCATGTCTTATTTTTAAGCTCGATTTTTGATTTACGGGTAAAGGTTGGTCCGACGGTCACGTGTTCAATCGGCAATTGTTGTAATTTTTTTGCGACAAGATGACCTTCCGTACAGTGTTCGATCCGGACATCGAGATTAAATTCTTCAGCGAAGCGGATCGCCGATAGGATGTCATCCGCCCGGTGTGCATGGACGCGAAGTGGCATCTCTTTATTCAGGACGCGTTCAATCATTCGGTGAGCGAACGTATCTGCCGTCCGTTGCATCTTCACTTCGAGGAACGCTTCACGGAGCATGCCCATGATGCCCATCCGAGTTAGTTCTCCTGCACGTCCAGCACTGTGAACACGTTTCGGGTTTTCACCAAGCGCAATCTTCAGGCCGGCATATTTCCGTAAAATCATATCATCGATAAAGCGTCCGTGCGTTTTGATGACACTCGTTACACCACCGATGATGTTCATGCTGCCCGGCATGACTTGGACGGTCGTTACACCATGTTCAATCGCTTCCTTGAATCCTTCATCTAACGGATAGACGCCGTCAATCGCACGCAGGTGCGGTGTCATTGCGAAAATCGTTTCGTTGGCGTCATTTCCGACCGTTCCTGTTCCTTCGTCATAAAGCCCGAGATGGGTATGGGCGTCGATGAAGCCTGGCAATAAAAAGCGTCCTTCGGCTTCGATGACACGTTCGTTGTCTTGAACGTCGAGTAACTCGTGGATTTCGTGGATTTTACCGTCTTTGATGCGAATATCACCATAAAAACTATCTGCTGTGATCGGGAAAATATGTGCATTGCGTATTAATACGTTCAACTTTTCGTCAGCCCCTGTGTTAGTTTGTCTGCTCTAAGTTGCTTAGTGCATCCTTTAGTTCAGCATACCGAAACTTGAACCCATTTTCGAGTGCTTTTTTCGGAATGACGCGTGCTCCTTCGAGGACGATGACGCTTTTTTCGCCGAGTGCGAGTTCGAGAGCAAAGCGCGGAGCCGGTAACCAGTGGGGGCGATGTAACGTTTTTCCGATCGTTTTTCCGAACTGACGCATCGTTTCTGGATGCGGCGCCGTGATGTTAAGCGGACCAGTGAGTTGATTTGTTGTAAGGGCAAAGATAAATAATTCAACGAGGTCGTCGATATGAACCCAAGAGACCCATTGTTTTCCGTCGCCCATCGTCCCGCCGCCGAAAAGCTTGTAGGGAAGGCGCATCAATGGATAGGCTCCGCCTTCTTTACTAAGGACGACACCGATCCGCGGATGGACGAGCCGAATCCCGAGGTCAGCGATGGGTTGGGCTAACGCTTCCCACTTGACGCAGACTTGACTGAGGAAGTCACTTGTCGGCGGGAGTGGCTGTTCCTCCGTGAATGTCTGGTGCCGGTCTTGTCCATAGATGCCGACAGCGGAAGCGGAGAGGACGACAGCCGGTTTCGTTTTTAATGCCTGATTGATGCGGACTAATTCCTTCGTCGAATCAATCCGGCTTTGCAGAATCGTTTGTTTCCGTTCTTCCGTCCAGCGACCATCATTGATGGAAGCGCCAGCCAGGTGGATAAAGGCATCGACTCCTTCGAGCTGATGTTCTGGAGCGGCGGACGACGTCAACCACTCAACGTAAGTAGTGTGTTCTGTGTTGTCTTGTACGGACCGGGTCAAAATAAAGATATGATGGCCTTCTGCAATCAGTCGTTTTGAGAGCGCCTGCCCAATCATTCCTGTCCCACCTGTAATCGCAATCTTCATCTGTATCATCCCTTTCAGCAATCTTGTACATATGTTCCCGTTTGTCAGTTTCGCTCAAACATAAGGAAGCATGTTATCGTTAAGTATTCAGTTTTATGTAGGAGGATACCCCCTTGAAGATTAAACGGATTTCGACACAAAAGAAAAATAATGAGCGGTTTAATATCTATATCGAACGGGATGGAAAAGAAGAGTATGCGTTTGCTGTCGATGTCGACATTTTAATCAAATATAACCTTGAGCGCGATAAGGAGATTGATGACGACTTCGTCAAGGAAGTGTTGACGGCGGAAGAAGAACAAAAAGCTTACCGGTTGTCGTTGAACCACTTGTCTTACCGGATGCGGGCGACGAGCGAGGTCGAAACGCACTTGATCGAAAAGGAGATGCCGGAACACGCAATCAAACATGCGATTCAGCGCCTGACGGAACAAAAGTACATCGATGATCAACAGTTTGCCCTTGCCTATACGGCGACGAAAAAAGCGACGACCCCTCAAGGACCGGGTCGAATCCGGCGTGATTTAGCGGCGTTGAAGATAAAAAAAGAGTTCATCGATGAAGCGTTACGACAGTTCACGGAAGAAGAAGAGCTAGAGAAGGTCGTCAAGTTCTTGCGCCAAAAACAAAAGGAATTAGCACGGCGTTCGGTCCGAGAGTTGAAACAGAAACTGCAGCAAACCCTGATGCAACGTGGGTTTTCGTCAGAAGTGACGCAACAAGGGTTTCAAATCGTCTTTGAGGAAGTCGAAGTCGACGCGGAAGAAGAGGCGGCGCTCTATCAGGCGCGAAAATATTATCCGAAATATCATAAGCTCGACCCCTTCGCCCGTGAGCAAAAAACGAAGCAAGCCCTCGTCCGAAAAGGGTTTCCCTATGCTGTCGTAGCGAGTGTCATTGAACAGGTCAAGCAAGAAGAGGAAGAAGGAATTTGACGAGAGTCGCTCCTTCCAAAAAGACTGAAAAATCATTTCCCTGAAAATCAAGATGGAAAATTGACAATTGTTCGACAATTGTGCTATTCTACGCTCAGATTAAGAAAAGGAGGAACCGTCACATGAAAAAGCAACTTGTTATCTCATCTGTTATTGGCCAGTTGAATATGGCGGAGACTCTCGAACTCGTATAAACACTCATTTAGTGTGCGATTGACAGGGAATCCGTTCCCCGAGCGCGCAGACCATATTTTTGATTCATATCGTCTTTTCAAGGCATAGTGATTCTCGGACTGCTTCCGGAAATCAGTATGCCTTTTTTGTGCGTTCGGAAAAAAAGAACATCATTACATGACGCAAAGGGGGGAACCATCGTGCGATTATTTCGCCAACTCAGTTGGTTTCTAAAAGAACACAAAACATCTTATTTGATTGCCGTCGTACTTTTGATCATCACCGGTTTCATTGATTTGACACCGCCGTGGCTGATTGGAAAGGTGATCGACGGGTTACGGTCCGGATCGATGGACCGGACGACGCTGATTCAATATGTCGTCGGACTGCTCGTAATTTCGGTCGCTTCGTTTATTTTGACGTATCTATGGCTCGCGAAATTGTTCGGGACGGCATTTTTACTCGAACGGACATTACGTAGCCGATTCTTTACACATTTATTGAAATTGACGCCGACCTTCTATCAAAAGAACCGGACGGGAGATTTGATGGCGCTCGCGACGAATGACTTAAAAGCGGTCGAACGAACAGCCGGGTTTGGTGTGTTGACGCTCGTCGATTCGTTGAATATGACGGCGATCACGCTCGTCGTGATGGGGGTTGCGATTGATTGGAAATTGACGCTTGCAGCACTCCTACCGATGCCGCTCCTCGCGTATGCGATGAACAAGCTCGGAAGTCAAATTCATGGACGCTTCATCGTTGCCCAAGATGCGTTTGGGACAATGAATGATCAGGTCGTCGAATCGATTTCCGGACTGCGGGTCATTCGCTCATTCGTCCAAGAAGAAATCGATGTCAAAAAATTTGATGACACGACGACGGATGTCTTTGAAAAAAACATGCATGTCGCAAAAATTGACGTCTTATTTGAACCAATCATCAAATTATTAGTCGGGATCAGCTATTTAATTGGTCTATCGTTTGGGACGTACCTTGTCTTTACGAACGATATTACGCTCGGCCAGCTTGTCGCGTTCAATATTTACCTCGGGATGTTGATTTGGCCTATGTATGCATTCGGAGAACTGATCAACGTCATCCAGCGTGGAACAGCAAGTCTCGACCGGTTAGAAGCGACGATGCGTGTCAAGCCGTTGATTGCATCGACACCGAAAGTCGAAGTCGTGCGGCCGGAAGTGATTACTCTGACTAACTTGACGTTCACGTATCCGGAGACGAATCATCCGTCGTTACACGGGATTGATTTGACGATCAAACACGGACAGACGATTGGAATCGTCGGTCCGACTGGATCAGGGAAAACAACGCTCTTACGCCAATTTTTACGTGAGTATCCGATTGGACGAGACATGTTGAAAGTAAATGGAACACCCTATGAAGATGTCGCACTGGAGACCGTCCGTGGGTGGACGGGCTATGTCTCGCAAGAGCATTTACTCTTCTCAAAATCCGTCCGCGATAACATCTTGTTCGGGGCGGGTGAGGCGACTGAAGCTGAATTGCAAGAAGCGATTCGTTTAGCGGCCTTTACGACGGATATTGAGACGCTCGACCAAGGATTACAAACGATGGTCGGAGAACGGGGTGTCACGCTTTCCGGAGGTCAGAAACAACGGTTATCGATCGCGCGGGCGATGTTGAAGAAACCGGAGTTGTTACTGCTCGACGACTCGTTGTCAGCAGTCGACGCGAAAACGGAATCACAAATCATCGACGCGATCCGGACGAACCGTCATCAGTCAACGACCTTGATTGTTGCGCACCGGTTGTCTGCTGTCGCGCATGCCGATGAAATTCTTGTCTTACAAGACGGTGTGATTAGTGAACGGGGAACGCATGAGCAGCTGATGGAACGACGTGGCTGGTATGCGGAACAATTCGAACGACAAAGTGAAGAAACGTAAGGCAGGAGGTGTTGAAATTGACTGAACAAGAAAATTATTTACTCGATCCCGTCAGACGGAAGACGACGATTCGTTCACTCGTCCGCTATGCGATGCACGAGAAACGTGCGATCTTTCTCGGGCTTTTCCTGCTCATTTTAGCGGTCGGAGCCGAACTGACAGGACCTTATATCGCAAAAATCATCATCGACGAACACATCGTCGCCATTGAAAAAGATTGGGTGGAAGTCGAATCGGGCGGGACGGTCAGTTATGACGGACGACGTTTTGCGAAGTCGCAAGATGTTCCGAAATCGGCGATCATCGGTCCGATCTCGATCGTCCAGTCGAAAGCGGGGTATTATTTCGTCCCGGAACAAGTCGTCAGCGGGGGCGAACGACAAGTCGCTGGAGACACGTTAACTGTCACGCGGGGAGAGGAAACGTTTCGTTACGCCGGTGTCGAAAAATTAACGCAAGGACAAGTCTATGACTTTTATGCTTCGGACTTAAAGGCGATTGGTTGGTTATCGCTCTTTTATATCATTTTGCTGTTGATTGCAGCGGGCCTGAACTGGGTCCAACAAATCTTATTGCAACGCTCAGCGCATAAAATCGTTAAACGGATGCGGCTTGATGTCTTTTCCCATCTGCAACGCTTGCCGGTCCGTTACTTCGATCAGACACCGATTGGTAAAATCGTCAGTCGTGTCACGAACGATACGGAGACGATCCGGGATCTCTACCTCGGTGTCCTGGCGCGTGTGTTCTCAGGCATCATCACGATGGCAGGGATTCTCGTTGCGATGTTCTTCCTAGACGTCCGGCTGGGTCTCGTTTCCTTAGCCATCATCCCGATCGTTTATTTTTGGATTCAACTGTTCCAAAAACTGGCGACGGAAAACAACTTCAAAGTCCGGGCACTCGTCGCGGATATGAACGGACAATTGAATGAAAACATCCAGACGATGCCGATCATTCAGTCATACGCCCGTGAAGCGGAAGTGCTCGCTGAATTTGAACAGAAAAATGAAGAGAACTATCAGACCCGTGCGAAACTGTTGCGGCTCGATGCGTTGATGTCACATAACTTATCGTATTTCTTAAAAAACTTGACGCTCGCCTTATTGATTTGGGTCGTCGCCGGTCAAAGTTTAACGAACGGGACATTTTTATCGCTTGGGATTCTCTATGCCTACATTGATTATGTGTCTCGTTTATTTGAACCGGTCACACAAATCATGAACCAACTGTCACCGCTCCAACAAGCACTCGTCTCAGCCGACCGGATGTTCCAGTTGCTCGACGAAAAAGGTGAACCGGTCGAACAAGGTCGGATTCCCCGTTTCGCAGGACGCGTCGAGTTTAAAGACGTCGGATTCAGCTACGAGGAAGGTTATCCGGTTTTACGTCAAATCGAGATTGAGGCACGCCCTGGTGCGACCATCGCCCTCGTCGGGCATACGGGGAGCGGGAAAAGCTCAATCATGAACCTGTTGATGCGTTTTTATGATCCTTCGTCCGGTCAACTCTTGATTGACGGACAAGATGTTACGACGTTACCGAAACAAGCGGTCCGTGACCATATGGGGATCGTCTTACAAGATCCGTTCTTGTTTACAGGAACGATTCGTTCGAACATTACACTGGATAATCCATTGATTTCGGAAGAACGTGTCCGCCAGGCAATCGTTGCCGTCGGAGCAGACCGCTTCATCGATCGACTTCCGCGTGGCTTAGACGAACCGGTCATCGAAAAAGGCGCGACCTTGTCTGCGGGGGAACGGCAATTAATCAGTTTTGCCCGTGCGCTTGCCTTTGATCCCGCGATTCTCGTTCTTGACGAAGCGACGGCAAGTGTCGATTCCGAGACGGAAGCGATGATTCAAGAAGCCTTGCTGACGTTGACGAAAGGACGGACGACCTTCATCATCGCCCACCGGTTGTCGACGATTAAAGATGCCGATGAAATCATCGTCCTCGATCACGGTCAAATCATGGAGCGTGGTACACATGACGTGCTCTTGTCGGAAAAAGGGATTTACGCGAAGATGTACGCCCTTCAAAGCAAACGGAATCTTGAACTGAAATCAAGCTAACGCTATGATATGACTCTTCCTTTTCGTATATACTAATGACGAAGAGGGGGAGTTTTTTGATGGAAACACGGATGAGTCAATTATCGAAATACGAATTAGAAATGCTCGTCACGAAACTTAGCGAGCAAAAAAGAAAAGCGGAGCAGCACGGGAACATGAGTGAAGTCGAAGTCGTCATTCGGAAAATCGCGATGGCACAAAGTTATCTCGTCGATGCAAGTCAGTTCGAAACCGGACAACTTTACCAAGTCGAAGGGGAAGAGGCGGCATTCGAATTACATTTCGTCAACGGTGTCATGGGTTGGGGGCATTTTGAAGGAACCGTCAACGAAGTCGCGATTCCACTCGCGCTGATTCATTCTGAGGAGGGAAAATGATGGAAGAAAACCGCACAGCGGCATTAGAGCAACTAGCAGGAGAATTACAAGCCGTCAATCCGGTATTAACGCCAATCGAGGCATTGACATGGGTCGAAGTTCTTTGGGAAGATTTTGAGGCGACGCTTGCCCGGGCAGGCGAAAAATATCAAGGTGAGGCTGTCGCCGTCCGGTTCGTTGAGCAACAAATCAAACAACATGGCGCGATGTTGCACCGCTTCAATACATCGAATGAAAAGTTTAAGCACTTGATGCTTGGGCGCGACGTCCAGTAAATGAACAGAAAAAGACTCCCTGTCTTGGTCAATTGACCACGGACACGGAGTTTTTGTTTATAAAGCAGGGATAATCAGTTTCTTTTGCAGCGTCCGTTCGCTAAAGACCCAACCCGTATAGGAACTGACGATTTGTTGGGACGCCTCGTCGATTCGGACGACGGCAACGAATGGGTAGACATCTTTTGTGAAATACCGTAAGTTCGTGAAACGATATTCGACGATGCCGTCTTTTCGGGATACCGTATACGTGTGGATTTTTGAGAAGGCGAGGAAAGCTTTCAAGTCCTCATTTTGTTTGACGACTTCATAGAGTGAATCCCCATGCGGTTCCTCTTTGATGCGGAAGTTTCCGCATTCGACGACGACACCAGAGTTGATTTTGACGACGGAATAGTCGTCGCGCAGTCGTGCTGCGACGTGCCACTCGTCCCACTTCATTCCGGGTGAGATGAATAACTTGTGGGCCCCGCCATAGTAACGGGCTGCCGTCGCCAGGGCGTCATTTCGGAGTTTGAACTGCACGGCGTAATAAATCGCGACGATGACGATTAAAATCGGGAAAATGACGAGGGTCGCACGCGTCAGGACCCAGATTCCGAAAGCGCCGTAATACATCGTGAATAAATACGGATCAAACGTATTGATGACACCCCAACCAATCCAGGTCTGTTTGAAGGGGTGCAGAGCTTGTGTGCCATAGGCGTTAAACAGATCGACGAAGACATGAAGGGCGACAGCGATCTGCGCCATCAGCCATAATGAAGTAGGTGGTACGCCGAATAAGGTGCCGATGACGATTGATAAGAGTAACGGCCAAGCGAGAAGGGCAATCAACCCATGGGATTTTCCACGGTGTTGCGTCAAGTAAGCACCGTTCCCCTTGAATTTAAAAACCGTGTCAAAGTCGGGGGCGTGCGATCCGACTAAGGCAGTGGTCGTGACGGCAGCAAAGAGTGTTGCGCTTGCTGCGACATCCGGTTCAAGTGTTGCGATGGCGGCGAGACAAAGTCCCATTCCGATATGTGTACCAGTATCCAATGCGAATTCGCTCCTCTAAAAGTAGTAATGGTACGGATAAACAAACAAACAAGTGTAAGCGTTCCGGGTAATTTTCATTCACTATAACGTATTTTTGTAGAAAAGAGGTAGACATTTGATTTCCGTTCAAGAATATTTCATAAACTTTAACAAACGAACGTTCACAACCGAATTGGTCGCATGGTTTTTACGTGAACAACGCCAGTTACCATGGCGAGAAACTAAAAATCCTTACCACATTTGGATTAGTGAAATCATGTTACAACAGACGCGTGTCGATACCGTCATCCCTTATTATAACCGCTTCACAGACCGTTTTCCGACGCCGCACGACCTAGCGGCGGCAGAGCAAAGCGAAGTCTTAAAATACTGGGAAGGCTTAGGATACTATTCCCGTGTTAAGAATCTTCAAATCGCCGTTCAAGAAGTTGTTGAAAAATATGGCGGAATTGTTCCGGACGAAAAAGAAATTTTTGAAAGCTTACGTGGTGTCGGACCGTATACGACGGGAGCAGTCCTGTCAATTGCTTACGGTCAGGCGGAACCGGCAGTCGACGGAAATGTCATGCGCGTCTTATCGCGGGTGCTCGGGATTTATGAAGACATCGCCGCACCGAAAACACGGAAACTGTTCGAAGCAGCGGTCCATGAACTGATTGATTCAGCCGATCCTTCGAGTTTCAACCAAGGCTTGATGGAGCTCGGGGCAATCGTCTGTACACCGAAGTCTCCGATGTGTGGGTTATGTCCCGTCAATGACGTCTGTTTTGCCTACGAGCGAAATGCCCAAGGTGAGTTACCGGTCAAAACAAAAAAAGGAAAAACGCAGACGATTCAATACGACGCCCTCGTCTACGAAGAAGCTGGGAAGGTTGCGGTCGAACAGCGACCGGATACAGGACTACTCGCGGGTATGTGGCAATATCCGTTAGTCGAATCGACGGAAGATAGACGTGGAACGTACGTCGGAAACATCAAACACATCTTTTCACACCGGATTTGGGAAGTCAGTATTTACCGCGTCACGACTCAACCGGAAGGAACGGTACTGATGGATGAAGCGACGTACGTCAAGCAGCCAATATCAGTCGCACAAATGAAAATCGATCGTCTATTAAAGGAGGAGACTAAATGAATACATTTCGTACGGAAACGAAAGTAACGGCGACGTTAGAGGAGGCTTGGACGTTTTTAGGTGATGCGAAAGCATTAACGGGAATGACGGTTTTCCCGAAAGTGAAAACGATTGGTGATACGCGGACAATCGCCGGAAACACGATTCAGCTTAAAGTCGGTCTTCCGCCCATTTTCGTCGAGTGGGAGTCACTGATTCCGATTGTCGGTCAACATGCTTTCGTTGATGTAGGGGTCAACGTCCCGTTCCCGTTCGTTGCTTGGTGTCATCTTCATCGTGTCGAACAACGTCCGGACGGGGTCTACATGATTGATGAATTACTCTATAAATCTTATTTTCCGAAAATGATTGTCGATCTACTGATTCTCAAACCGATGTTCGATCAACGGAAACGCGCGATTTTAGACTACTTTAGTTAATAAATCATAGTCATTTTTCTGAAAAAGTACCCTTTCGTTTTTCATGTGTTCTGAAAATGGGTATAATAAGCACGAGAGTATAGAAAAATTGAATAAAAAAGCTTCAGAAAGGAGTAGCACATGAGTCGATTCCCAAAAGAAGGTAGCAAGATTGAGATTCAAAGTTTCAAACATAATGGTAGCTTACACAGAGTTTGGGAAGAAACGCTCGTGCTTAAATCGACGGAAGAAGAATTGATTGGATTCAATGATCGAATCATGGTCAGTGAATCGGATGGTCGTCAGTGGCGGACACGCGAACCCGCGATTTGTTATTTTTCGACAGAACTCTGGTTTAACGTAATCTGTATGATTCGAGAGGATGGAATCTACTATTACTGTAACCTAGGGTCACCTTCGACGTTTGATGAAAAGGATCGAGCAGTCAAGTACATTGATTATGATTTAGACATTAAGGTGTATCCGGACATGTCGTATATGATTTTGGATGAGGATGAGTACGAGAAACATCGCCGGGAAATGAATTATCCGAAAGCGATTGATCGTATCCTGAAGGACAACGTCCAGATTTTAATCCAGTGGATTCGAAGTCGGAAAGGTCCGTTCAATCCGGCATTCGTTGAAACGTGGTATCGTGAATATGAAACAAGATATCGGAGATGATGGTTCGCCATCGTCTTTTTTTAATTGAAGGAAGTGAATCATCATGGGTAAGGAAACTCAACAACAGAAAAATAAGGCGCCAGGTTCGATTCGTCGCTACATGCAGTTCGTCAAGCCGTACAAAAAACAAATCCTCTTGACGGTGTTCGTCGGGATCATCAAGTTTTCGATTCCGCTCGGATTACCGTTACTGTATAAGTACATCATCGATAACCTCCTGACCGATAATACGGTACCGCTTGCAGAGCGGAGTAAGGAACTGGCGTATTTGATTGGAGCGGGCTTCTTCGTCTTCCTCGTCGTCAAACCACCACTTGAATTCGTCCGTCAGTATTTAGCACAGTGGTCGGCGTCGAAAATTTTGTTCGACGTACGGAATAATTTGTTTGATCATGTTCAGAAATTATCACTTCGGTTTTATTCAAATACGAAAACCGGCGAAGTCATCTCCCGAATCATCAACGATGTCGAACAAACAAAAGATTTTGTTGTAACGGGTTTGATGAACTTATGGCTCGATATGATTACGATCTTTATTGCGATTGCCATCATGTGGACGATCAATCCGAAGCTGACGCTCGTCGCAATCATTCCACTGCCGTTTTATGCCTTTGCCGTGAAGTTCTTTTATGGACGGCTCCGCAGTTTGACGCGCGATCGCTCAGCAGCACTTGCGGAACTCCAAGGACATTTGACGGAGCGGGTCAACGGAATGGCAGTTATCCGCAGTTTCGCCCTTGAACCACATGAAAACAAAGCGTTCAAAGGTCAAAATGATGGTTTCTTAAAAGCGGCACTTCGTCAGACGAACTGGAATGCACGGACCTACGTCGTCGTTTCGACGATTACCGATTTTGCACCGATTTTGATTTTTGGTACGGCTGCCTTTTTTGTCTTGAACGAACAGGTGACAATCGGGACGATGGTTGCTTTCATCGGTTATATCGACCGTCTCTATGCACCACTCGGTCGACTCGTCAACTCATCAACGACGTTGACACAGTCGATTGCTTCGATGGACCGAATGTTTGAATTCTTAGACGAACCGTATGATATTACGGAAAAAGCACATGCGAAAGATCCGGTCGCTGTTAAAGGAAACGTCCAGTTCGAAGACATCAGCTTCTCTTATGAAGAAGATGGCGAACTGGCGATCAACCGGTTGACGCTCGACGTCCAGGCCGGGGAACGAATCGCCTTCGTCGGGATGTCAGGTGGAGGGAAATCGACACTCGTCAGTCTGATTCCTCGTTTTTACGATGTCTCATCCGGACGGATTACGCTTGACGGCGTTGACATTCGTGATTTGAAGTTACGCGGTCTGCGTGACCAAATCGGGATGGTCATGCAAGAATCGATTCTCTTTAGCGAATCGGTCGAAATGAACATCAAGATGGGAAATCCGGAAGCAACGGAAGAGGAAGTGATTGCTGCTGCGAAAGCGGCGAATGCACACGAGTTCATTGAACGGCTGCCGCAAGGGTACAAGACGGCGGTCGGAGAACGAGGCGTTAAGTTATCAGGAGGACAGAAGCAACGCTTGGCGATTGCCCGTGTCTTCTTGAAGAACCCACCGATTCTCATTCTGGATGAAGCAACGAGTGCACTAGATTTAGAAAGTGAATCGATGATTCAAGATTCGCTTGCCCGTCTCGCGAAAGGACGGACGACGTTCACTGTCGCCCACCGTCTGTCGACGATTACGGATGCTGATAAGATTGTCGTGATTGAAAATGGTCAAATCACGGAACTCGGTCGTCATGAAGAGTTGATGCGCAAACGTGGCGCATATTTCGAACTGTACGCGATTCAGAACCTCGAGCTCGTCGAATGAAAAAAAGGCTATTCCGGAAAAAACGGAATAGCCTTTTTGTATAAAGAATGAACAGCTTACAATTGTGCGAACGCACGATTGACGGCAGCGATCGTCTCATCGATGTCTGCGTCCGTGTGAGCTGTCGTCAAGAACCACGCTTCATATTTTGAAGGGGCAAGATTGATACCTTGCTCGAGCATCAATTTGAAGAAACGACCAAACATCTCGCTATTTGCACGTTCTGCACCGAGGTAGTCAGTGACGGTCTCATCTGTGAAGTAGACAGTCAAAGCTCCTTTTAGACGATTGATTGTAATCGTGACAGCGTGCTTGTCTGCTGCCTCCAGAATACCTTGTTCGAGCTTCGTGCCGAGACGTTCGAATTCTTCGTAGACACCAGGCTGTTCAAGTAACTCTAGGCAAGCAATCCCTGCTGCCATCGATGCCGGATTTCCAGCCATCGTTCCAGCTTGATAAGCGGGACCGAGCGGAGCAACGTGTTCCATGATGTCTTTACGACCACCGTATGCACCGATTGGAAGACCACCACCAATGATTTTGCCAAGTGCCGTCATATCAGGACGGATATTCAACAGTTCTTGAGCACTGCCGTATGTGAAGCGGAACGCCGTGATGACTTCATCGTAGATGACGAGTGCACCGTGTTCATGAGTAATCTCGTTGACGGCTTCGAGGAATCCAGGATGCGGTTCGACAATCCCGAAGTTCCCAACAATCGGTTCGACGAGGACACAGGCAACTTGATCGCCCCATTCAGCCATGATTTGACGATAGGCTTCAACATCGTTGAACGGTGTCGTCAAGACTTCTTTCGCTGTTGCTTTCGTTACACCGGCAGAGTCCGGTGAACCAAGTGTTGCTGGACCACTTCCTGCTGCAATCAACATTAAATCCGAATGCCCGTGGTAACAGCCGCTGAATTTCACGACGAGTTCACGACCCGTGTAGGCACGCGCGACACGTATCGTCGTCATGACCGCCTCGGTTCCTGAATTCGTAAAGCGAACTTTTTCTAAAGACGGGATCGCTTGTTGAAGCTTATGTGCGAAGTCGATTTCTAGGCGGTGAGGCGTACCATATAGGAGACCATTTTGCGCCGCATGCGTAATCGCTTCCGTAATATGTGGATGCCCGTGCCCGGTGATGATTGGACCGTAAGCGGCTAAGTAATCGATATAACGATTGCCATCGACATCGTAAAAGTAAGCACCTTCTCCACGTTCCATATAAACGGGGGCGCCTCCTCCGACGGCCTTAAAAGAGCGGGATGGACTGTTGACACCTCCGACGATACATTTTTGGGCAACGTCGTATAACGCCTCGGATGTCGGGCGTGTAGAATGGGTTGACATAGATGATTCCTCCAATCGTTGATTCGTGAAAAATATCACGATATGATTGTATCACGGACGTCAAATCAGAAGCAGAGCCGTTGACGGACGGGAATAATGTAGGTAGACTAATTATAAAGATTACAATCTAATAATCAATGAAAGATAGAAATGAGGGGATGGACGTGGCTAACGAAATGCTAGATGACGCAGTACGATCTTTACGGGACTCGGGCGTTCGCATGACACCACAACGTCACACAATCTTGGAATACTTGACGACAGGACATACGCATCCGACGGCAGATGATATCTATCGTGCGCTCGAACATCGTTTTCCAAATATGAGTGTGGCGACAGTTTATAATAATTTACGTGTTTTCCGTGAAAAAGGAATCGTTGAAGAGATGAACTATGGAGACGCTTCAAGCCGATTCGATTTCGTTACGACACGTCATTATCATATGATTTGTGAAGGGTGCGGTAAAATCGTCGACTTCAATTATCCGGTGCTCGATGATGTCGAGACGGTCGCTGCACATTTGACTGGATTTAAAGTAGATCGTCATCGTCTCGAAGTATACGGGACGTGTCCTGAATGCCAATCAAACGTACAATAAAAACGAGCTTCCTTTAACGGGGAGCTCGTTTATTGTGTTTATTGTATTTTTCATCGAATTCTTTTCCTTCAAGTTCTTGGTCCATCGTGAGTGGCTCATCGCAATGCATACATAAATCGACGCGACCGAGGACTTTTGTTTCTTTTCCACAGTTCGGACAAGTGACAACGGCTGCTTTCGTTGAAGTTAAACCAATCAAGAAATATAAGGCAGTACTCGCTAAGACCATGACAAAACCGAGTAGCATTAAAATAACCATGATGATTTCAAATTGTTTTAATAGAAGACCACCATACATAACGAGCATTCCACCAAAAACGAGGAACATCGCCAAGTTACGCGCGCGGTTTATTTTATTCTTGCGTTGTTTTTTCAATTGAATTCCCCCTAACGACAGTCTAGCATATTGTAGCTTATGTCCTGAAGAAGGAAACAATGAATTTTTGTCGAAAATGGTAACGGATGAGTATGAGTGAAGAAGGGTGAGAATTGAATGGAACAAGTCACAAGAACAATTTATTCCGAATATGCTGCCTATCAAGAAACGCAAGGAATCATCGCTGTTGAAAAACAGCAACCGAAGGATTCATTGACGGATCAATTTGATATACTGTTACTAGTTGTTACGCGGGACTCCTCTATTGAATGGACAATCAAACACTATCGCTTAGATACACTCAAGGTGTCACTTCATGTCGTCCATGAAGATGTACTGTCACGATGGATTGTACTGAACGCGAATCGGCGAGCTGTCCATTGGATATCCGAAGGGACAATTATTTTTGAACGCAATGATTATTTAACTGATATGAAAAAAAGGCTGTTGAACTTCCCGGAAGCAGAACGTTGCCTGCAAATGTCACTGTCTTTTGCGAAACTACTACGTCGTTTTCAAGACGGGCGTAATCTCTTTAGTCGCGGTAACTACTATGATGCTTACACGCACGTGCATCATGCTTTACATCATTTAGCACGGCTTTCCGTTCTTGAAAAAGGAGCACATCCTGAAATTGTCGTCTGGGAACAAGCTCGCATGGATGATCCGGAAGTGTACAAGTTATACCAGCAATTACTGTTAAGCGAAGAAACACTTGAATTGCGAATCCATTTAGCTTTGATTGGTCTGGAACATCTACTTCAATCGAAAGTATTATCCGGTGGAAAGTATTTGTTTGAAGTGATGCGTGAAAGAACAATCCCGTGGACGATGTATGAACTCATGGAAAATGAACGATTGCAGGAACTGAAGGTTGATTTAGGTAGTTTAGTCGATTTCTTTATGCGTAAAGGGTTAATTCGCATCTCTTATCGTCAAACAAAAGGTACGGGCGTGGAACTCGTAACATATGAACCAGTCGTTTAAACGATTGGTTCATATGTTTTTTATCGCGAATCGAAAATACTATATATAGAAGGAAAAAATAATTAAAAGTTTTTTATCAAAATCTGTTGACGTTACTATTTTGATATAGTATATTAATACATGTCGACAGGCTGATATGCTCTGAAAGACAAAAACAAATTAAAAAAATAAGAAAAAGGATTGACGGTTAAGTTATTCCATGATATCTTATTAAAGTCGCTAACACGACACGACGAACTTTGAAAACTGAACGATGAGGCAAAAAACGTATCTTCGGATACAAACAATGAATGAAGCGCAAGCTTCGTCAACGTGACTTTTAGTCACAACAACGAGCAAGTCAAACACTTTATGGAGAGTTTGATCCTGGCTCAGGACGAACGCTGGCGGCGTGCCTAATACATGCAAGTCGAGCGCAGGAAGCTCGCGGAACTCTTCGGAGGGAAGCGAGTGGAATGAGCGGCGGACGGGTGAGTAACACGTAAGGAACCTGCCTCAAGGATTGGGATAACTCCGAGAAATCGGAGCTAATACCGAATAGTTCTTCGGACCGCATGGTCCGATGATGAAAGGCGCTCCGGCGTCACCTTGAGATGGCCTTGCGGTGCATTAGCTAGTTGGTGGGGTAATGGCCTACCAAGGCGACGATGCATAGCCGACCTGAGAGGGTGATCGGCCACACTGGGACTGAGACACGGCCCAGACTCCTACGGGAGGCAGCAGTAGGGAATCTTCCACAATGGACGAAAGTCTGATGGAGCAACGCCGCGTGAGTGATGAAGGTTTTCGGATCGTAAAACTCTGTTGTAAGGGAAGAACAGATACGAGAGGTAATGCTCGTATCCTGACGGTACCTTGCGAGAAAGCCACGGCTAACTACGTGCCAGCAGCCGCGGTAATACGTAGGTGGCAAGCGTTGTCCGGAATTATTGGGCGTAAAGCGCGCGCAGGCGGCCTTTTAAGTCTGATGTGAAAGCCCCCGGCTCAACCGGGGAGGGTCATTGGAAACTGGAAGGCTTGAGTACAGAAGAGAAGAGTGGAATTCCATGTGTAGCGGTGAAATGCGTAGAGATGTGGAGGAACACCAGTGGCGAAGGCGACTCTTTGGTCTGTAACTGACGCTGAGGCGCGAAAGCGTGGGGAGCAAACAGGATTAGATACCCTGGTAGTCCACGCCGTAAACGATGAGTGCTAGGTGTTGGGGGGTTTCCGCCCCTCAGTGCTGAAGCTAACGCATTAAGCACTCCGCCTGGGGAGTACGGCCGCAAGGCTGAAACTCAAAGGAATTGACGGGGACCCGCACAAGCGGTGGAGCATGTGGTTTAATTCGAAGCAACGCGAAGAACCTTACCAACTCTTGACATCCCCTTGACCGCTTGAGAGATCAAGTTTTCCCTTCGGGGACAAGGGTGACAGGTGGTGCATGGTTGTCGTCAGCTCGTGTCGTGAGATGTTGGGTTAAGTCCCGCAACGAGCGCAACCCCTATCCTTAGTTGCCAGCATTTAGTTGGGCACTCTAGGGAGACTGCCGGTGACAAACCGGAGGAAGGTGGGGATGACGTCAAATCATCATGCCCCTTATGAGTTGGGCTACACACGTGCTACAATGGACGGTACAAAGGGCAGCGAGACCGCGAGGTGGAGCCAATCCCAGAAAGCCGTTCCCAGTTCGGATTGCAGGCTGCAACTCGCCTGCATGAAGTCGGAATCGCTAGTAATCGCAGGTCAGCATACTGCGGTGAATACGTTCCCGGGTCTTGTACACACCGCCCGTCACACCACGAGAGTTTGCAACACCCGAAGCCGGTGAGGTAACCGCAAGGAGCCAGCCGTCGAAGGTGGGGTAGATGATTGGGGTGAAGTCGTAACAAGGTAGCCGTATCGGAAGGTGCGGCTGGATCACCTCCTTTCTAAGGAAAACGTCCCGTAAGGGACATGCCCATCGTTCAGTTTTGAGAGCTCGTCTCTCTAGTCTCGTAAGAGACACTCGCACCTTGAAAACTGAAGACATCAACAAGACATCAAATTTTTATAACCATGTCATTAGACGTGTGTTCTTAGAATACCAAAATGCTAGATCAAGGTATGAAGGGCGTACGGTGGATGCCTTGGCACTAGGAGCCGATGAAGGACGCGACGAACAGCGATATGCTTCGGGGAGCAGTAAGTATGCTTTGATCCGAGGATTTCCGAATGGGGGAACCCACCATCCGTAATGGGATGGGACATGTTACGTGAATACATAGCGTAGCGTGAGGCAGACCCGGGGAACTGAAACATCTAAGTACCCGGAGGAAGAGAAAGCAAATGCGATTCCCTGAGTAGCGGCGAGCGAAACGGGAACAGCCCAAACCGGAGAGCATGCTCTCCGGGGTTGTAGGACACTCTATACGGAGTCAAAAAGGAAGACAGTAGGTGAATGACCTGGAAAGGTCGGCCGAAGAAGGTGACAGCCCTGTAGCTGAAACTGTTTTCCCTCCAGAGTGGATCCTGAGTACGGCGGGACACGTGAAACCCCGTCGGAATCCGGGAGGACCATCTCCCAAGGCTAAATACTCCCTAGTGACCGATAGTGAACCAGTACCGTGAGGGAAAGGTGAAAAGCACCCCGGAAGGGGAGTGAAATAGATCCTGAAACCGTATGCCTACAAGTAGTCAGAGCCCGTTAATGGGTGATGGCGTGCCTTTTGTAGAATGAACCGGCGAGTTACGATAGCGCGCGAGGTTAAGCTGATGAGGCGGAGCCGTAGCGAAAGCGAGTCTGAATAGGGCGCCATAGTGCGTTGTCGTAGACCCGAAACCAGGTGATCTACCCATGTCCAGGATGAAGGTCAGGTAACACTGACTGGAGGTCCGAACCCACGCACGTTGAAAAGTGCGGGGATGAGGTGTGGGTAGCGGTGAAATGCCAATCGAACCTGGAGATAGCTGGTTCTCCCCGAAATAGCTTTAGGGCTAGCCTCGAGGTTGAGAGTTCCGGAGGTAGAGCACTGATTGGACTAGGGGCCCCCACAGGGTTACCGAATTCAGTTAAACTCCGAATGCCGGCAACTTATACTCGGGAGTCAGACTGCGAGTGATAAGATCCGTAGTCAAGAGGGAAACAGCCCAGACCGCCAGCTAAGGTCCCAAAGTGTATGTTAAGTGGAAAAGGATGTGGCGCTGCCTAGACAGCTAGGATGTTGGCTTAGAAGCAGCCACCATTCAAAGAGTGCGTAATAGCTCACTAGTCGAGTGGCGCCGCGCCGAAAATGTAACGGGGCTAAACATACCACCGAAGCTGCGGATTCCGTAAGGAATGGTAGGGGAGCGTTCCAAACCGCTGTGAAGCTGTACCGTAAGGAGCAGTGGAGCGTTTGGAAGTGAGAATGCCGGTGTGAGTAGCGAAAAGAGGGGTGAGAATCCCCTCCGTCGAAAGCCCAAGGTTTCCTGAGGAAGGCTCGTCCGCTCAGGGTTAGTCTGGACCTAAGCCGAGGCCGAAAGGCGTAGGCGATGGATAACAGGTTGATATTCCTGTACCACCGATCCACCGTTTGAACAATGGGGGGACGCAGGAGGATAGTGACGCATGCGGATGGAAGTGCATGTGTAAGTTTCGAGATCGTCTGATTGGCAAATCCGTCAGGCATCAAGATCGAGGAACGATGCGGAGTCCCCTAGGGACGAAGGTCACGATTTCACACTGCCAAGAAAAGCCTCTAGTGAGGTGGAAGGTGCCAGTACCGTAAACCGACACAGGTAGGCGGGATGAGAATTCTAAGACGCGCGGGATAACTCTCGTTAAGGAACTCGGCAAAATGGTCCCGTAACTTCGGGAGAAGGGACGCTCTACATGAGTAGAGCCGCAGTGAATAGGCCCAAACGACTGTTTAGCAAAAACACAGGTCTCTGCTAAATCGCAAGATGACGTATAGGGGCTGACGCCTGCCCGGTGCTGGAAGGTTAAGGGGATGGGTTAGCGCAAGCGAAGCTTTGAACCGAAGCCCCAGTAAACGGCGGCCGTAACTATAACGGTCCTAAGGTAGCGAAATTCCTTGTCGGGTAAGTTCCGACCCGCACGAAAGGCGTAACGATTTGGGCACTGTCTCAACGAGAGACCCGGTGAAATCATAGTACCTGTGAAGATGCAGGTTACCCGCGACAGGACGGAAAGACCCCATGGAGCTTTACTACAGCCTGATATTGAGGCTTTGTGCATGATGTACAGGATAGGCGGGAGACGTCGAGACCGGAGCGCCAGCTTCGGAGGAGTCACCCTTGGGATACCGCCCTTCATGCATAGAGTCTCTAACTCGCAGCCGTAATCCGGCTGGAGGACCGTGTCAGGCGGGTAGTTTGACTGGGGCGGTCGCCTCCTAAACAGTAACGGAGGCGCCCAAAGGTTCCCTCAGAATGGTTGGAAATCATTCGTAGAGCGCAAAGGCAGAAGGGAGCTTGACTGCGAGACCTACAAGTCGAGCAGGGACGAAAGTCGGGCTTAGTGATCCGGTGGTTCCGCATGGAAGGGCCATCGCTCAACGGATAAAAGCTACCCTGGGGATAACAGGCTGATCTCCCCCAAGAGTCCACATCGACGGGGAGGTTTGGCACCTCGATGTCGGCTCATCGCATCCTGGGGCTGGAGTAGGTCCCAAGGGTTGGGCTGTTCGCCCATTAAAGCGGTACGCGAGCTGGGTTCAGAACGTCGTGAGACAGTTCGGTCCCTATCCGTCGTGGGCGCAGGAAATTTGAGGAGAGCTGTCCTTAGTACGAGAGGACCGGGATGGACGCACCGCTGGTGTACCAGTTGTTCCGCCAGGAGCATCGCTGGGTAGCTACGTGCGGACGGGATAAATGCTGAAAGCATCTAAGCATGAAGCCCCCTCCAAGATGAGATTTCCCTTTGAGTAATCAAGAAAGACCCCTCAGAGACGATGAGGTAGATAGGTCACGGGTGGAAGCATGGTGACATGCGGAGCTGAGTGATACTAATCGGTCGAGGCCTTGTTCTAGCAGATGATTGTTGATGACTTCAGTTTTGAGGGCGCGAGCCTTTCAAAAAAAGTGCTTGACGTTATGGAAACATAATGTTAAGATAATAGATGTCTGGTGGCGATAGCCAAGTGGTCACACCCGTTCCCATGCCGAACACGGAAGTTAAGCACTTGAACGCCGAAAGTAGTTGGGGGCTTCCCCCTGTGAGGATAGGACGCTGCCAGGCGATCGTTCCGCAATAGCTCAGTGGTAGAGCAACCGGCTGTTAACCGGTAGGTCGTAGGTTCAAATCCTACTTGCGGAGCCATTAATAACTTCTTCACCACGTTCACTGGAGAGCTGTCCGAGTGGCCGAAGGAGCACGATTGGAAATCGTGTAGGCGTCATAAGCGTCTCAAGGGTTCGAATCCCTTGCTCTCCGCCATAATTATATATAACGTTTCAATTTCACTACGATGGCCCGTTGGTCAAGCGGTTAAGACACCGCCCTTTCACGGCGGTAACACGGGTTCGATTCCCGTACGGGTCACCATTTTTTATCATCGCGGGGTGGAGCAGTCTGGTAGCTCGTTGGGCTCATAACCCAAAGGTCGTCGGTTCAAATCCGGCCCCCGCAATACATACGGTCCTGTGGTGTAGCGGTTAACATGCCTGCCTGTCACGCAGGAGATCGCGGGTTCGAATCCCGTCAGGACCGCCATTGTTAAGGCTTTGTAGCTCAGTCGGTAGAGCAGAGGACTGAAAATCCTCGTGTCGGCGGTTCGATTCCGTCCAAAGCCACCTTTTATAGAAGAATGAAGTTGATTTCCCATTTGTGGGGGGGTAGCGAAGTGGCTAAACGCGGCGGACTGTAAATCCGCTCCCTCGGGTTCGGCGGTTCGAATCCGCCCCCCCCCACCACCATAGGGGCATAGTTTAGCGGTAGAACTACGGTCTCCAAAACCGTCAGCGCGGGTTCGATTCCTGCTGCCCCTGTTTATTATGGCGATTGTGGCGAAGTGGTTAACGCACCGGATTGTGATTCCGGCATTCGTGGGTTCAATTCCCATCAGTCGCCCTCTTATTATTGGGCTGTAGCCAAGTGGTAAGGCACTGGATTTTGATTCCAGCACGCGAAGGTTCGATCCCTTCCAGCCCAGCTTTTTAAGCGGAAGTAGTTCAGTGGTAGAATACGACCTTGCCAAGGTCGGGGTCGCGGGTTCGAATCCCGTCTTCCGCTCCAACGAGTGGCGCCATAGCCAAGTGGTAAGGCAGAGGACTGCAACTCCTCTATCGTCAGTTCGATTCTGACTGGCGCCTCCAATTCTTTTCAATTCAATAGTTTTTGCAAGAGATTGTGCCGGTGTGGCGGAACTGGTAGACGCGCACGACTCAAAATCGTGTTCCTTTGGAGTGTCGGTTCGATTCCGACCACCGGTATCTTGCGGGTGTAGTTTAGTGGTAAAACCTCAGCCTTCCAAGCTGATGATGAGGGTTCGATTCCCTTCACCCGCTTTACCTTTTCACAATCTTAGTTTTAACCCATGCGGGTGTAGTTTAGTGGTAAAACCTCAGCCTTCCAAGCTGATGATGAGGGTTCGATTCCCTTCACCCGCTTATTTAAAAGAGCAACGTGTCGTTTTCATCTGACACATTGCTCTTTTTGTTTAGGATAGAATGATGAAAGGAGGGATTTGTCATGCGAGGAGAACAACTTAAAGAAACACTTCAAGCATATGCTTTAGAGATTGGGATCGATGTGTTTCGGGTGACGACGGCCGATCCATTTTTAACGATGAAACAACGATTGATTGATCAGCAGGATAAAAATTATGCATCTGGTTTTGAAGAACCCGATCTCGAAAAGCGGACAACTCCGAAACTGTTGCTAGATGATGCTGTATCAATCATCGCGATTGCAGTTGCTTATCCGAGTAAGTTAACGGATGCACCACGTGGGAAAGCAGGGGAACGGCGTGGAATTTTTGGTCGATCTTCTTGGGGGCTTGATTATCATCAGGCGCTGAATCAACGACTCCAGCTACTAGAGAAAAAAATCGAAGAGTTATCGCCTGGAGCAAAGACACGTTCGATGGTGGATACTGGTGAACTCGTCGATCGCGCCGTCGCAGAACGGGCAGGAATTGGTTTTAGCGGAAAGAATTGTTCGATCATTAGCGAAGAACATGGATCTTATCTTTATCTTGGTGAGTTGATTACAGATCTTTACTTACCTCCTGATCAAGCGGTTGAAGAACTCTGCGGAACGTGTAACAAGTGCATCGATGCCTGCCCGACGGATGCATTAGTCGAGCCGGGGGTAATTGATGCGAAACGTTGTATCTCCTTTATTACCCAAACGAAGACGCTGATTCCGGAAGATTTCCGTTACGCATTAGGTAATCGCTTATACGGCTGTGATACATGTCAGCAAGTTTGTCCTTACAATCGAAAAAAACATGCGACGCAACATGCTGAGTTGCAGCCGGACCCGGAACAAGTCAAACCACTCTTAATTCCAATCTTGTCGCTCAGTAATCGAGAATTCAAGGAAAAATTCGGTTCGCTTTCAGGAGCTTGGCGTGGAAAGAAGCCGATTCAACGAAATGCGATTTGTGCCCTCGTCCATTATCAAGACAAGTCAGCACTCGAGGCATTACGTGTGATGGCTGAAAGCGACCAGCGTGACGATATGCGTGCCCTTGCCTTATGGGCAATCGGACGAATTGCCGGTAAGGTTGAAAGTGGCTACATTGAAGCACGACTGGCAGTCGATTCAGCAGAGGATGTCCAAACGGAAGGCGAGCGCCTGTTGCTCGAATGGGGTGAATCCAATGCCGTATAAACAAATGTCCTTTTCGTTCGGTGAATTGCTGGTCGCCTGGGTGGAAGAGACGGTTGTCTATTTGGATTTTGGTCTGAATATTGATCGTGCGATGCACTATTTGAGTGAGAGTAGCCGCTATGAAGCACCACTCCCGGTTCATCTCAGACAGGCGCTTGAGGCGTATGAGAATCATCAAGCTGACGCGTTTGACCGGGTTCAATGTCGACTCGACGTTACGGATTTTCAGCGGCGTGTTCTTACGAATCTTCGAATGATTCCATTCGGAGAAACAGCGAGTTATGGAACATTAGCTAAAATGATGGGTTCCGAAAAAGCAGCGCGAGCCGTCGGTGGGGCATTGAATCGAAACCCGATCGCGCTGATTTATCCTTGTCATCGAATCATTGGAGCATCCGGAAAGTTGACGGGGTTTGCGAGTGGAATCGATCATAAACAAGCGCTACTTGCGCATGAGATAGGAGAGAGAAGATAATGGCAATTCATGTTGTAATGTATCAACCAGAGATTCCTCAAAATACAGGAAATATCTCAAGAACGTGTGCCGCGACACATTCCGTTCTTCATTTAATCCGTCCACTAGGTTTTTCAACGGATGATAAGCAGTTGAAACGAGCCGGACTCGATTATTGGGAGTTTGTTGATGTAAGATATCATGATTCACTTGAAGAATTATGGGAGAAGCACCCGGAAGGGAAGTTTTATTACATCACGAAGTATGGAGAACAGTATCCAAGTCAAATTGATTTGTCGAATGTCGAGGAAGACTACTTCTTTGTATTCGGTCGAGAAACAAAAGGCTTACCGCTTGAAGTCATCGACCAAAATGCCGATCGTTGTATTCGATTACCGCAGTCAAATTTAGTTCGTTCGCTAAACGTCTCAAATACGGCTGCAATTATCGTGTATGAAGCATTACGGCAGCAAGGGTACGCTGGACTACTTTAAACACAAAAAAGCGCTGACGCATCCTATTCGATGCATCAGCGCTTTTTTATTATTCGTTACCTTCAGGTTTTTTGTTGTAGCCTGCAGTGAAGATCGCTGTCAAGAAAGCGAGACTTACACCAATCATTAAAATAAATGCCATTTTTGCTTCCCCCTTCAGTCTCAATAACCGATATAATCTATTATAGTATACCTGTAAGAGAAATTGTGTGCTACATATGAATTTTCTATGAATGGAGATTAGAAATGCGGACGAATGTCTATCTGTTAAGTTATGCGCCGTTGATTAGCATCCTGTTGTTCAGTACGTCGCTTGCGATTGCGACATCGGAGTTAGCACTCTCCTGGCTAAAGGATGTCGGTGTATACAATGAATTGTTACAAATTTTGAGCGCACGTGACACTAAATTATTAGTTTGGCTTGGTTTTTTGATCGTCTATTTTATGATTTTCAGTACGCTCAAACTGATTTCAGACACAATCAATCAGTTAGGGTTTGCCTTTTTCATCAAGGAACAGATCGGGACGACACTGAGTATGCTTCGACCAGGTAGCATTTTATTACTCGTTGGTGGATGCATCAGCTTTGCTTTCATGACATCGTTTCCACTCGTCTGCCTCGTATTAGCAAGTTCCTTCCTGATTTATTTTTTCTTTTATACCTTTCAAATTAGCAAGATGACGACTGCGGCCGGAGCGATTGGCTTGATTGTCTTTTTGTTTCTTGCATGGGGCATCTTACTGGCTGGCTTAGCCTGGGTCGGATTGACTTTGTTCAATTCGTTAGGTGAAGCGATTTTATTCCCGAAGTGATCGTCAGCGTAGAATGTTAGCCCACGTCCTTACTTGAAGCGTTGAGTTGGCCTCGACGGGGAAAGGACGTGGTATGTCTGCGCCTAACCAAATCCCTCCTATGTGTTGATCTTTGATTCCAACGAACCACATATCTTTATTGTCATTCGTCGTCCCTGTTTTTCCACCGATGTAAGCGGGGCGTGCATCATAACCAAGACGCCCTGTTCCGTATGTCATGACATTCGTCAATCCTTTGCGTAACACCTGGTTTGTGCGACTCGACCAAATGCGATCATTTTGAACAGTATGCCGATACAGCGTCCCTTCGCCTTTTGATAAGGTGATGCTTCGAACCATGGACGCTGGACTATACAAGCCGTCATTAGCAAGCGTTGTGTAGGCACTCGTTAACTCATAAGGACTAACACCATATTTTAATCCACCTAACGCACTCGTGTAGGCATTGTCTTGCTTCGACCATTGGCTGAATTTAAACGGACGAATCGCTTTTAGTCCTTCAGCGAAGGAGACAGAAAACGCACGAAGGGCTGGCGTGTTATAGGAATAGGCAATGGCATCGGCAAGTGTGACTTCACCAAGAATCCGGTTCCCGCTATTTTCAGGACAATAGCCGTCAAAGCAAACAGGACGACCGTCAAGAGGACTACTTAACGTGGCTTTTGTTTTCTCGAGATATGGTCCATAGACGAGTAATGGTTTTAATGTGGATCCTGGTTGACGAAAGGATTGTGTTGCCCGATTGAATTGGCCAGGTAAGTCAGTTTTATGGCCGACAAGTGCTGTCACACCACGTGTTCGTCCATCAATTCCGACATAAGCACCTTCGATTTCCTTAGGTAGTCCCACGATGGATTGTTTGGCTCGTGTTTGCTCCGCTGAATCCAAATAAGTCACAATCGTCGCGCCATGTTGATGCAGATATTGTTGTGCGGCCTCGTAATCTAATTTTTTGATGGTGGCCGTTTGACGGATTGCTTCTTTGACACTTGCATCAATATAGTCAGGGAATGGGATGACCGGCTTATTGAAGGATAATGCCATCTCTTTTGTTTTGATCGTTTTTGATATCGTGTCTGTATTCGCTAAAATCTTTAAAATCCGCTGTTGACGTTTTTCTGTATTTTGAGGTGAACGTAACGGATCGTATAGAGTGGGGTTGTTCGGAATCGCTGCTAGATAACTCACTTCTGCCCACGTCAAATCGTTCGCCTTTTTTCCGAGGTACGCGGATGATGCCAGTTCGATTCCATAAATATTATTTGCGAAATAGGCTTGATTGACATATGCCGTTAAGAGTTCTTTTTTGGAGTATTTTTGCTCCAATGAAATGGCGATTAAAATTTCTTTTATTTTTCTAGTATATGTTTTTTCGTTTGAAAGATACGTCATTCGAGCCAATTGTTGTGTAATCGTACTGCCACCTTGCCCTTTTTGGTCAGTCGATTGATTTTCAGTGAATGCGCGAAGAATTCCTGTAATATCATAACCACCATGCTGATAGAAACGTTGATCTTCGATAGCGATGAAGGTTTGCTCGACTTTTTTAGGTAACGCATTTGCTGTTAAATCATCGCGGCGAAGTCCATCGTACAACTTCACCTTTTCTTTGCCGTATGTGACAGTAATCGGTCTGTATGACGTCAATGGTTGACGGGTCGTCTGTACATCTGCCCAATGAAAAAGTTTTCGGGACGTCTCGAGTTGGTCGCGAACGGAAAACAACGTCAAAAGTAAACCGATAGTAAGTCCAATTAATAAAAGGTAGCCAGTCGTAATTCTCATGAAAACTCCTCTCAAAAGACATTTCATTCTTATTATCGGTCTCTTTTAAGCAAAGGAATAGAAGTTTTTTCGGAATTTCGTATTTTAATAAACCTATTTTGCAGGAATGTTATATTAAAAAGAGAAAAGGTGGGTATATAAGAGTATCTGTATAAAACTACACCATGGTCTGACTGTAAAGAAAGAGCATAAATTGGAGGGGACGAAATGGCTAAAAAGAATGTTGTGGCAATGCTACTTGCTGGTGGAGAAGGAAAACGTCTAGGAGCACTTACGAAACACACTGCAAAACCAGCAGTCGCGTTCGGAGGGAAATATCGAATCATTGATTTCCCATTATCGAACTGTACGAACTCGGGAATCGATACGGTCGGTGTCTTAACGCAATATGAACCACTAGAATTGAACCGTTATCTTGGAATCGGGAGTGCCTGGGACTTAGACCGTCGAAACGGGGGATTAACGATCTTGCCTCCATATCAAGCCCAAAACGGAAAGAACTGGTATGAAGGAACGGCCAACGCGATTTATCGGAACATGAGTTACATCAATCAATACGATCCAAACTATGTCCTCGTCCTATCTGGAGACCATATCTATAAGATGGATTATGAGAAGATGATTGAAGAGCATCGTCAAGGTGGGGCAGATGTAACGATTTCAGTCCGTGAAGTGCCGTGGGAAGAAGCACCCCGTTTTGGAATCTTAAACACAGATGATGATTTACGGATCAATGAGTTTGAAGAAAAACCTGAAAATCCAAAATCGAACTTAGCCTCAATGGGCATATATGTCTTCAACTGGGATATTTTAAAACGTCACCTCATTCAAGACGCCGGGGATGCCGAGTCAAGCTTTGACTTCGGGAAAAACATTATTCCGAATATGTTGTTTGAGAACTTAAATATTCGCGCGTACAAATTTAAAGGATATTGGAAAGATGTTGGGACAATCCAGTCATTATGGGAAGCGAATATGGATTTACTTGAAGCGGACCCAGAGTTCGACTTGTATGAACCATCGTGGAAAGTACATTCCGTTAACCCGAATCAACAACCACAGTACATCGGAAACAATGCGACGATTGAAACGTCAATCATCAATGAAGGCTGTCACATTGAAGGTGAAATCAACCATTCCGTTCTCTTCTACGGCGTTGATGTCGCGGAAGGTGCACTCGTGAAAGACTCGGTCATTTTCCCGAACGTCAAAATCGGAAAAGATGTCACGATTCATCGTGCGATTTTAGCGGACGGCGTCGTCGTCGAAGATGGCGCAACAATCGGTACACCGGGTGGCGAAGTGTTCGTCATCGAGGCAAATAGTGTCATCAAGAAAAATGAAGTCGTAAAAGAAGCGATTCAATAAGGGGGAACTACCGATGAAAGCAGATCTATTGGGTGTCATTAATTTAAGTGGAGAAGAAGGATTCTTTAAAGAACTGACGGAGCATCGAAATTTAGCCGCGGTTCCGTTCGCCGGACGGTATCGGTTGATTGATTTCACGTTGACGAACATGGTACAAAATGAAATCGCCAACATTGGCGTCTTTACGCTTGAAAAGTACCGAGCGATGATGGACCACCTTGGGTCGGGAAAAGAGTGGGATCTTGACCGTTCGAACGGGGGACTCTATATCTTCCCACCGGCATTATCACAAGATGCTCATGAATTCCGGGGCGATTTATCAAACTTCCATTTACACCGCGACTTCTTCTTGCGTAGTAAAGAAAACTACCTCGTGATTTCGGGTTCGAATGTGTTATCGGCGGTAGATTATCGCGATGTTTTGCGTGAACATAAAGAATCGAATGCTGACATCACAGTCGTCTATACGAAGCGTGACTTGCCATGTAAATATTGCCGTCCGATTCGTTTTGGTGATCAAAATCGAGTGACGGCAATCGGTTCGCGCGGTTTTGAACCGTCTGATGAAACATTCTATATGGAAACAGTCGTCCTATCGAAAAACTTGTTCGTCCGTCTCGTTGACGAAGCAGTTGGACGTGGCGAGTATGATTTGCTTCAAAGCATCATTCGCTCGCAGTTGAACCGTCTGCATGTTCATGGGTACGAGTATCAGGGCACATCACAAGTCATTCATTCGCTCCGCTCGTATTACCGTGAGAGCATGCTGTTACTTGAACAGTGGGGAGCAATCAATGATTTCCAACATGTCTACACGAAGATTAAGCATGAACCACCGACACGTTATCTCCCAGGCTCGACGATCAAGAACTCGCTCGTCGCGAATGGATGTAAATTAGAAGGAACAGCGAAAGACAGCATCTTATTCCGGGGTGTGAAAGTCGGAAAACATGCTCGTGTTAAAAATTCGATTATCATGCAAAAATCGGTCATCGAAGAAGGGGCAGTCGTCGAATACGCGATTCTCG
The DNA here is from genome assembly GCF_000702625.1 of Exiguobacterium oxidotolerans JCM 12280. NCBI lineage: Bacteria > Bacillati > Bacillota > Bacilli > Caryophanales > Exiguobacterium > Exiguobacterium oxidotolerans. The sequence continues at coordinate 2,295,297 of NZ_JNIS01000001.1, forward strand.
ATAAAGAAGTCACTGTCAAACGCGGACAAGTGATTCGTGGAACGGCGGAAGAACCAATCGTCATCAAAAAACAAACAATCGTTTAAAGGGGATGTCATCATGAAGGTATGGTTTGCTGCCACAGAAGCGACACCCTTCATCAAGACGGGGGGGCTAGCTGACGTCGTCGGCTCGCTCCCTTTAGCGCTTGCTGAAGAGGGTGCGGAAGTATCCGTTGTCTTACCGAACTATGGTCAAATTAAAGAACAGTTCAAGTCGGAAATGGAATTTTTATTCGATTTCATCGTACCCGTCGGCTGGCGTCAACAATTTGGTGCCGTCCTACGTCTGAAACAGGATGGTGTCACATTTTATTTCATCGATAATGAATATTACTTTAATCGAGATGGGATTATTTATGGTCATTACGACGATGCGGAGCGTTTCGCATACTTTTCCCGGGCAGTCCTCGAGATGATTCAACACCTTGATCGTGCGGAAGTACCAGATGTCATTCATTGTCATGATTGGCAGACCGGTGTCATTCCAGCTTTCTTACGAATTCATTACCAACACCTTGAGCGTTATCAAGACATCAAGACGGTCTTTACGATTCATAATTTGCAGTACCAAGGTGTATTCCCAGAAGAAGTTCTTGGCGATTTACTTGGCCTCAGCCATGAACACTTTACGATGGATGGACTTGCGCATAATGGTCTCGTCAATTATATGAAAGCGGGACTTGTTCATGCCAATCAAATTACGACGGTCAGCCCATCGTATCGGGATGAAATCATGGACCCCTACTATGGCGAGAGTCTAGAATCCATCTTGCAACACCGGGCAGTCGATGTTCGTGGGATTTTAAACGGAATTGACTACCGTCAATTCAATCCGGAAACAGACGAGCATCTTGTCGAGAATTATGATGTTGAGACGGCTGAAGAAGGAAAAGCAGTAAATAAAGAAGCATTACAAAAAGAATTGGGTCTACCGGTCAATCCGGATGTTCCACTTTTCGGATTCGTGTCGCGTCTTGTCGACCAAAAAGGAATTGATTTACTTGCGCACATTTTACCTGATTTATTCGAACTCGACGCGCAGTTTATCATTCTCGGGTCAGGTGAGGCGGAATACGAGGGCTTGTTCCACCATGCGACAACAATTCGTCCGGATAAAGTGGCTTCATACATCGGCTTTGACGTCGGACTCGCCCAACGTATTTATGCAGGGAGCGACGCGTTCTTGATGCCGTCACGCTTTGAACCGTGTGGACTCAGTCAATTGATTTCGATGAAGTATGGTTCTTTACCTGTCGTCCGTGAAACAGGTGGTTTGCGAGACACAGTGACACCATTCAATCAATTTACATTAGAGGGAAATGGCTTCTCGTTCTCGAATTATAATGCACATGACTTCCTTGACGCGATCAAGCGAACGATTGATGTCTATCAAGATAAACCAGTCTTTAAGCATCTGATTGAGACAGCAATGGAAGAAGATTTTAGCTGGATTCGCTCAGCCGATGAATATTTAGCACTCTATCATCTCATCGCACCATCTGTTGACTGATTGGGATTAAGAGAAATGAGGTTTTGGCATGTTTAAAGATAAAGAGAAGTTCAAGAAGAGGTTTAATGAGCGATTTGTGTCGATGCACGGAAAAGCACTGAGTGAAGCAACAGAGAATGATGTGTATCAAACACTCGCCTACATGGTCCGGGAATATGTCACGTCAGACTGGATGCACACGAAAGAAACCTATATCCATAAAAAGAGTAAGCAAGTCTACTATTTCTCGCTCGAATTTTTACTCGGACGTTTTCTGTACAACAACTTGCTGAGCTTAGACGTCCTCGAGGAAGTTCGCGAGGGATTAGAGGAACTTGGCTACGACTTAGCAGACTTGACGGAAGAAGAACCGGAGCCAGGACTTGGTAACGGAGGGCTCGGACGATTAGCAGCATGTTTCTTAGACTCGTTGGCAGCTCTCGGTCTACCTGGACACGGGAACGGAATTCGATACCAGTATGGTTTATTTAAACAAAAAATCATCGACGGCTATCAAGTCGAACTCCCGGATAACTGGCTCAAAAACGGAAACATGTGGGAGATACGTCGTCCCGATAAGGCAGTCGATATTCCGTTCGGTGGACACGTCTGGCTCGAGGAAGTAGACGGCGGGTACCGTGTCCATCATGAACCAGCTGAAATTGTCCGGGCCGTCCCGTATGATATGCCAATCGTCGGCTATCAAAATGGTGTCGTCAATAACTTGCGTCTTTGGAGCGCAGAATCTCCATATGATGATGATGAACTGTTGCACCAGCACAGCGGGAACTATAAAGATTTACTTGCACATAAACAATCGATTCAAACGATTTCAGAGTTTCTTTATCCGGACGATACGACGTACGAAGGGAAAGTCCTACGTTTGAAGCAACAATATTTCTTTGTTGCCGCCGGCTTACGGAGTATTCTCTTGTCTCACAAAAAACGAAATGCATCATTTAAACAGCTCGGAAATCAAATCGCGATTCATATCAACGACACACACCCAGTCGTCGCGATTCCAGAACTGATGCGGATTCTAATTGATGAGGAAGGCTATGAGTGGGAAGAAGCGTGGCGCATCACGAAGAGTGTCATGTCGTTTACGAACCATACATTGCTCGCCGAAGCGCTCGAGCGCTGGCCGGTCGACTTATTTAGAAATTTATTACCGCGGATTTATCAAATCGTCGAGGAAATCAATCGTCGCTTCTGTCAGGACGTCCTTGATAACTATCCACACCTTGCTTCACACATGCAAGAGATCGCCATCATCGCCGATGGACGGATCAACATGGCGAACTTAGCAGTTGTCGGGACACATTCGACGAACGGCGTCGCACAGATTCATACTGAAATCTTGAAACAACGGGAGATGCGTCTGTTTTACGAGATGTTCCCACTTCGTTTCAACAATAAAACGAACGGGATTACGCATCGTCGCTGGTTCTTGTTATCGAACCCGCAACTCGCGAACCGTGTGACGGAAGCGATTGGAGATAGCTGGATCAATCATCCGTCAGACTTGCAAAAGTTGACGAAATGGTCGGAAGATCGTCAACTCCAACAGGATATCAAACAAATTAAGCTTGAAAATAAACAGGAACTTGCTCGATTGATTGAAGCGGAGACAGGCATTACTGTCGATCCATATTCGATTTTTGATGTGCAAGTCAAGCGTCTCCATGCCTATAAACGCCAGTTACTTAATGCTTTGCATATCCATTCGTTGTATTACCGTCTAAAAGAAGATAAATCCTTCAAGATGACACCACGGACCTTTATTTTCGGAGCAAAAGCAGCGCCGGGGTATCATTATGCGAAAGAAGTCATTCGTTACATCAATGCACTCGCAAAATTGATTAATTCTGATCCGGAAGTCAGCCCTTACATGAAAGTCGTGTTCTTAGAAAACTATCGTGTTTCGCTTGCTGAAAAAATCTTCCCGGCGAGTGATGTCAGTGAGCAGATCTCGACGGCGAGTTATGAAGCGTCTGGTACAGGAAACATGAAGTTCATGATGAACGGGGCCTTGACAATCGGGACACTTGACGGAGCGAACATTGAGATTCGGGACGAGGTCGAGGATGCAAATATCTTTATTTTCGGACTCACACCGCAAGAGGTCATGAACTATAAAAAGTACGGTGGCTATAATGCATACGACCAATACAGTTCACAACCGGAGTTACGGAGAATCGTCGATAGCTTAGTTGATGGTTCATTATTCCCGCTTGGGGAGTTTCAAGCGATTTATGACTCGCTCATCACGTATAACGATGAGTACTTGATTTTAAAAGACTTCCAGTCGTATCAGCAGGCACAAGAGCGAATCGATCGGACGTATCAAAACCCTGAGAAGTGGTACCAAATGGTCATTATGAACATTGGAAAATCAGGTGTCTTCTCGAGTGACCGGACGATTAAAGAATATGCGAACGCGATTTGGAACATCAAGCCGGTTCAAGTTTGATCATAAGAAAAAGCCTGATCTAATCAGGCTTTTAAAAAATTATGAAATATCGTTCGTTTGACTAATCCAGTCGCTATAAGAACCCGCGTATAGCCGAACGTCATTCTTACCGAGCGAGTGCAGCGCGAGTATGTTGACGCAAGCCGTCACACCACTACCGCAATAGAGGATTGGAGATGCTTCTTCAAGTAATGGAGCATAGAGTTCCTTTAAATCTTCTGCATCCTTCAGTCTTCCGTCAGGTGAAATCGCTTCTTCGAAGAAGCAATTGACAGCACCGGGAATATGACCGGCGACGGCATCAATCGTTTCGTTCTGACCCTTGAATCTGTCAGGGGAACGGGAGTCGACGAGTAGCGTATCCGTCGAACGACTTTTGACCGCATCAAAATCGACGAGCATGTCATCTTGGAAATCAGCGTCATATGTAGAAGGCGCAAAAGTTTCCAGCTCCCGAGTCATCGGATAGTCAAACGCAAGATAGGATGAGAGACCGCCTTCGAGCACGACGACACGTTCATGTCCGGCCCATTTGAAGAGCCACCATGCACGTGCTGCATAAGGAAAACCATCATCATACAAGACGACGAAGTCATCATTTTTAATGCCGTGCGCTTCTAGCGTTTGAATCCATTTTTCTTTCGACGGTAAAGGATGACGCCCGCCGGTAGAGGATACAGGTCCTGATAAATCATTTGCTAAATCTAGATACAGTGCACCAGGCACATGCTGGTCCTCAAAAGCTAGACGACCATAATTCGGATCACGTAAATCGTAGCGGCAATCGAACCAACGGATTTGATCCGAGTGGACGAGTTGTTGTAAGTCCGCCATTTGAATGGTTGGAAACATTTGAATCACCTCGACCTTTCTAGATTAATCATATGAAAGGTGACGCTTCATCGCAAGTGTGACTTCGATAAATTAAAGGAGTGGAATGAATATGTCATGGAAAGAGACCTATCAAAAGTGGAATCAGTTTGAAAAATTAGAGCCTGAATTGAAGGAAGAGCTCGTCACGTTAGCAGCAGATGATAAAGCGGCAGAAGACGCGTTTTATAAAGAACTTGAGTTTGGTACGGGTGGTATGCGTGGAGAAATCGGTGTCGGTACGAACCGGATGAACGTTTACACAGTCCGTAAAGCATCTCAAGGGTTTGCAGACTTTATTAAAGCGGCCGGGGAAGAAGCTGTTGCCCAAGGAATCGTCATTGCACATGACTCGCGTCACTTTTCGCCTGAGTTTGCGTTAGAAGCAGCAAAAACGCTTGCAAGCAATGGCATTAAAGCATATTTATTCGATGGACTACGTCCGACACCAGAATTATCGTTTGCTGTACGTGAGCTTCGCGCTGCAGGGGGGATCGTCATTACGGCAAGCCACAACCCGCCTGAGTACAATGGTTACAAAGTATACGGTAATGACGGCGGACAATTGCCGCCAAAAGAAGCGGATGAACTCGTATCGTATGTCGATCAAGTGGAAGATGAACTATCGATCGTGTTAGAAGCAGAAGAAGTCCTTCGGGCAAACGGGCTTATCGTTCGTGTCGGAGAACAACTTGATGATGCGTATCAAGAAAAATTAAAAACGATTCGTGTTTTACCGACGATTCAAGACGAGTTGCAAGATCCATTAAAAATTGTGTTCACGCCACTTCACGGAACAGGTCTTGTTCCTGTTACTGTCGGACTAAAGAACTACGGTTTTGAAAACGTGACAGTCGTTGATGAACAAGCAAAACCGGACGGGGCGTTCCCAACGGTTTCGTCACCGAACCCGGAAGAACATGCTGCGTTTGAACTTGCCATCGAATACGGGAATCGAGTCGAAGCGGATGTACTGCTCGCAACGGACCCAGATGCAGACCGAGTCGGTGTAGCGACGCGCGATGCAAGTGGGGAATGGACGGTACTGACAGGAAACCAAACAGGTGCATTGTTACTCGACTACATCCTGTCGCAAAAATCAGCCCAAGGTACATTACCGGCGAACGGCTTTGTCGCGAAAACAATCGTAACATCAGAACTCGGTGCGTTAATTGCCCGTCATTACGATCTGCATGTCGAAAACACATTAACGGGCTTTAAATTTATCGGTGAAAAAATTAAACAATATAATGCGTCAGGTGAATATGAATACCTATTCGGTTATGAAGAAAGTTACGGTTATTTGATTGGCGATTTCTGTCGCGACAAGGATGCTGTCCAGGCGTGCTTACTCGTAGCAGAGATGGCAGCGTACCATAAGAAAGAAGGACGGACGTTGTATGAGGCATTACAAGCCATTTACGAACAGTTCGGTTACTTCGAAGAGTCGTTACGTTCACTGACGTTAAAAGGAAAGGACGGAGTGGAACAGATTGGACGAATCATGAACACGTTCCGTGAAAATCCGCCGAAACAAGTGGCGGGAGAGAAAGTGGTCTTGTTCGAAGATTACGATGCGAGCATGGCGCACGACTTGATTCAACACAAACCATCGCCCATCAATCTTCCGAAATCGAACGTGCTGAAGTTCACGCTTGAGGATGGTTCATGGTTCTGCCTCCGCCCATCAGGAACGGAACCGAAAATCAAGTTTTACTTCAGTGTAACTTCACCGGATGCGGCGGATACGACACGTAAACGTCAACTGATTGAAGATGAAGTGATGCAAGAAGTGGAACAAATTCAGTAAGACCGTTGACTAAATGATTATCAAGGCACGAGTACCGGACAGGTATCTCGTGCCTTTTTGTGACAAGCGAAATCCGTGCAACCGTTACCAACTTCCTGTAGAGTTAAATGGGACAGAAAAAGTACGAGATCGAAAGGATGAATTGGAATGGAACGAATTCAACTAACAGAAGAGCTGTCATTTTCGCGTGTGGTTCATGGATTATGGCGATTGAATGAATGGAACATGACGGCAGAAGAACGCCTTGCTTTAATTGAGCAATGTCTAGCACTTGGAATCACGACGTTTGACCATGCGGACATCTACGGGGATTATACGAATGAAGGTTTGTTCGGAGAAGCCTTGGCGTTAAAACCAGAATTGCGTGAACGAATGGAGATTGTCACAAAAACGGGGATTAAGATGAAAGGGAACTACTATTCCGATCAAAACCTTTCATTCTACGATACAACAAAAGAACATATCATCGACCATGCGACACGTTCATTAAAGGAACTTGGTGTCGAATATATCGATACGTTATTGATTCACCGCCCGGATCCATTGATGGATCCAAATGAAATTGCCGAAGCATTCGTTGAATTAAAAGAATCGGGTAAAGTGCGGACGTTCGGTTTATCGAATCATACACCGGCCCAACAAAGTTTAATTCAATCTCGTCTACCATTCATGCTCGTGACGAATCAATTAGAGCTTTCAGTCGCTGAACTGAAACATTTCGAAGATGGGTCGGTCGACCTTTGCCATGAAAACGAAATGCCGCTTATGGCATGGAGCCCGCTTGCTGGTGGACGGTTGTTCAAGGAAGAAGCATACAGCGCCTTACGCGACAAGCTCGAGGAGATCGGGAAACACATTGGAGCAAGTGACATCGATGAAGTCGCTTATGCGTGGCTCTTGAAACACCCAGCACGGATCATGCCGATTGTGGGTTCAGGGAAAATTGAACGGATTGAATCTGCTGTCAATGCGACACGTTTGACGTTATCACGTGAACAGTGGTTCGAAATCTTAAAAGCGTCTCGCGGACGTGACGTCGATTAAAAAATAGCCTTCGGGCTATTTTTTTGCATTAAAAAGCCCATCTCAAGGGGGATTTGAGATGGGTATCTATAGGGTCACGCTTCTAGGCGAAGCATCTCCTGGCGGTATTTATCTAGACGTTCCTTACTAGCGACTACGGCAGCTTGGTCACTGACTTGGATAGCGTCAAAGAGTGTGCTGAGCTCATAATCAATCTCGAGGCGTAGCACTGGAATCCGCTGTTCTGCATCTTGTCTACGGAAAGCTTCAATTACTTGTTTCATCTTGGCCACGCTCCTTTTAAAGTTATCAGATAATTCTGATTTTTTATTAGTATACTTGATTATTCCCGCGTTGCCTAGTGTTAAACCTTAAAAAGAACAAAAAAAATACTTGGAATGTGCTGACCATTCCAAGTTGGTTTCATTTAATTCGGGATGCTAAAGCGAACTTCTAAGCGGTGTTGGACCATCTGCACGAGCGTCGACATGATCCAGTAAATCGCTGCCGAGAACAGCAGAAGTGGCATGACGAGATAGGTCGTAGCAGAAATTTGATCAGAGACATACGTCAGTTCTTCAACAGCAACAATCGTACCGAGCGACGTCGACTTGATGATGTCGATGACGGAGTTCGAAAGCGGCGGAATGGCGCGTGACAAAGCTTGCGGAAGAATGACATCCTTAAACGTTTTACGACGCGGAATTCCGAGCGAATCAGCTGCTTCCCACTGCCCGCGATCGACAGAAGCGATGGCAGCACGGAATGACTCCGAGATGTAAGCAGAGAAGTGAAGTGATAATCCAAAAGCGAGTGCCTGAAAGCCCGTCAGTTGTAATGCGACAAGACCATTATATAAAATCAAAATCTGTAACAGTAAAGGTGTTCCGCGGAAGAACGAGACATACAATCGAGCGAAACCGCTAAAGACGGCGAAGCGGCTGTCGCGCATGACGGCAAGAATCAATCCGAGGAAAAGCGCAAAGACGATGGCAAGTCCACTTGCAAGAAGTGTAATGCCAATCGCCTCTCCGTAGACGCTCGCATTATCGCGAACGATCGTGAACAATTCCGTCACTGACTGATGTCCTCGTCAAAGTATTTCTTACCGATATCTGCAAGTGTACCGTCTTTTTTCATTTCTGCAAGTGCTTCATTGAAGTCCTCTGCATACTTGCTATCTTTTGCCATCATGAAACCAGACTCATTTTTATCAAATGTTTCTCCGACTGCTTTCACTTTATAACCGGCTTTTTTGAGTTCAGTCAAAACGAATAAGCGATCGTTCATCGCGGCATCAACGCGTCCTGCTTCAAGATCTTTCAAGACTTGGTTGGCACCTTTATAGTACTTCACTTTTGCGCCAGCATCTTCTGCTGTCTTCGCATAAAGCGAACCTTGTGTCGAACCAACGACCTTACCTTTTAAATCATCAAGTGTTTTAATATCGTCCGTTTTTTCATTGACGATAATCGTTGACCCAGAAACCGTGTACGGGTCAGAAAAAGCGTATTTCTCTTTGCGCTCATCTGTAATTCCCATTTGGTTCGCGATAACATCGATGCGTTCTGAATCAAGTGCTGGAATCAATCCTTTAAAGTCCATTGCTTTATAGTCGACTTTATAGCCGGCGCGTTTAGCGACTTCATTCATGACATCGATGTCATAACCAGTCAGTTCGCCTTTTTCTTTATACGTAAATGGTGGGTATGTCGCTTCCGTACCGACCGTAATCATCTTGCTGTCTTTGCTTGCTTCTTCATTAGAAGCGCCGCACGCTGCTAACACCCCCGCCGTTGATAGTGCTGCTACTGCTAGCTTTAGTCCGTGTTTCATAGCGCTCTCTCCTTTAAATAATAAATGATTTCAATTCCTAGTTTTCGAATAGGATTAATTTAAGACTACAAGCAGTATCATACAAAGTTACAAGAACGTCTGTCAATAAAAAAGACTGCCCACGAATGGACAGTCTTGGAAAAGTAAACATTCAGTTGAAATTAACGAATTGTCGCTTCGGTTGCAGCGTCGAAGAAATGCGCTTTTGTCATGTCGAAGAAGAGGTCGAGATCTGATCCCATCTCGACGTGTGAGCGTGAGTCGACACGAGCTGTGAAGGCTTGATTACCTACCTTGGAATAGAGATACGATTCTGCACCCATCAATTCAGAGACTTCGATGTGTGCCGGGAAACGGTGTGCTGTTTTTGTGTCTTGATAAATCAATTCAGCATGGATGTCTTCCGGACGGATCCCGAGGACGAGGTCTTTGCTCGTATAACCGCGTTCACGGAGAACTTTCATTTTGCCTTCAGGGACTTCGAATTTCTCTTCTGTCCCTGTGACATGGAAAAGTCCGTCGTCAGCCAGTTTTCCTGTTAAGAAGTTCATCGAAGGTGATCCGATGAATCCGGCGACGAACATGTTGTCCGGGTGATCGTATACTTCTTTAGGAGAACCGACTTGTTGAATGAGACCCGCTTTCATGATGACGATCCGCGTCGCAAGCGTCATCGCTTCTGTTTGGTCATGGGTAACATAAATCGTCGTCGTTTCAAGACGTTTATGAAGTTGGATGATTTCTTTACGCATCTGAACACGGAGTTTTGCATCCAAGTTCGAGAGGGGTTCATCCATCAAGAAGACTTTTGCATCACGAACGATGGCACGGCCGATTGCAACACGCTGACGTTGTCCACCTGATAATGCTTTTGGTTTCCGCTCGAGGTACTCTTCAAGTCCAAGGATACGTGCCGCATTGTCGACGCGCTGTTTGATTTCGTCTTTCGGGAACTTACGTAGCTTGAGTCCGAATGCCATGTTATCAAACACGTTCATATGTGGATACAGCGCATAGTTTTGGAAAACCATTGCGATATCACGGTCTTTCGGTGCGACGTCATTCATCCGTTTACCGTCGATGATGAAATCTCCACCTGAGATTTCTTCGAGTCCAGCGATCATCCGAAGTGTCGTTGATTTACCACAACCTGATGGTCCGACGAAAACGATGAATTCTTTATCTTGGATGTGAAGGTTAAAATCGTCAACGGCCTTTGCTGAGCCGGAATAAATTTTATCAATATGTTCAAGACGAATATCTGCCATGTGTATATCCTCCTAGTAGTGTGATCGGTTAATGTAACGCTTACAAACCCTAGTATAGAAGAAAATGGATCAGTTGAACATGGACAACATGACGAAATGCAACCGTTTTCATTTGGGCACTATGCTAGAAGTAACAAGGTATATAAAAAGGCGGCACCTTCAAACGAACGAATATCGATTTCTGTCTGTTCTGTCAACCGGTCCAGTCGGTACTGGAGGCTGTTACGGTGAAGAAATAAGTGTTTTGCTGTCAACGATACATTCAGATTGGCACGACAGAAAGCATCAATCGTCTCACGCGATTCAGGTTCGAGTGGTGCAATGAAGCGATTTGTTAGCTCGTCACGGACCGTTTCCGATAAAAGAGCGAGTCGTGTGAGGGCAGGTAAGAAACGTTCGACACGGAACGGAAGCAGGTTAAGGGCTGCTTGTTCTAGACGGAACTGGGCTGCGATATCTCCATTTACTCGGCGTTGACCGATTAATACTTTTCCATCTGTTAGAAAATCAGATTGTAAAGCTGTGAATAAGTCATTTAAATCATGTTCGCTCACTAACTCATCTCGTTCAATGACAAGCAGTCGAGTCGTCGTCAAGGGGACGAAGATGCTTGAAGAGTCGAAAAAAGAAGTCAATAGCTGTTCGAGATCTTCAGTCGTCCGATCATCGAGTTGATTGAACAAGAAATGGGTCATCCGGAAGGGGTCGTGCTCAACGGCGCTCGATAATTCCAGACGCTGATGCCAGTAAGTTGTATCGGTTGATGCTGAAACGACGACGCGTTCTGCGATTAAATTCAATAAGTCGATTTCACGCCCGGACAACGCGGAACTTTTGATTCCGAAACGAAGCCCATCCGCTAACTGATATACGCTATAATTATCCATGCAATATACCGTGGGGTCTGTCGATAACTGATCTTTGAATAAGGAAATCAATTGCTGTAGCACGTTACATCTCTCCTACATAAAAAGTGATACTCAGACTTTACCACAATACTAAATTCGGAAGGAACGATGAGCTATGCAAATCGAATTCATGACCATCTTAAAAATCATCGGAATGATTGTATTAGGTGCAACAATCGGTGCAGTCACGAACCATCTTGCGATTCGTATGTTATTTCGACCGCTAGAAGCAAAATATATCGGAAAGTACCGGATTCCTTTTACACCAGGTCTAATTCCGAAACGGCGCGATGAACTAGCAGCCAATCTCGGACGGACCGTCGTCAAGCATTTAGTGACCCCGGAAGGAATCGGGAAGCGCCTTAGACAACCTGCGATGCACGAGGCCGTTACAAATCTTGTCACGACAGAACTCATGAAATGGGTACACTCAACTGTCACGATTCGAGAAGTGATCGCCCGCTTCGTCAATCAACCGGAAGAACAATTGCGAAAAAAAATTGAACAGACGCTTGAACGTGAATTGATGGAAGGCGTAATCCATCTAAAAAACTCAACGATTCAAGAAGTCATCGGCGAAGGTGGAGTCTTAAAAGTCAAGGAAGCGATCCCTGACGTCGTAGATGCATTGTTAAAACAAACGGATGTTTATTTTGATAGTCCAGAAGGGAAGATGAAATTAGAGGAGACGGCTGCCGGATTCATCCAAGGAAAACTTGGAGGCGGAATGTTCGGGATGTTACTTGCGAATATCAATTTGGTAGAGATGATTCAACCTGAAATCAAACGGGTATTACAAGGAGAGTCGACGCGTCAGTTCATTACTGAAATGGTCGAGAAAGAAATCGAACAGGTGATGGAACGTCCGATTCATACACTCCTTGATGAAGAGTTAGAGAAACAAGTCATCGAACGCGTCAAATCGGAAATCATCAACCGGATCCCACTAACAGAAACGTTGGATAAGCCATTACGTCATTATCTCGGCCGGTTTGATGAGAAAGTGCGCACTGAGTTCGTTCCGGTGATTGTCGACCGGTTGATTGACCAAGCGGTGAAACACGCAGAACGAATCATGACGACACTCGACGTTGAATCGATTGTGCGTGATGAGGTCGACCTACTCGATACACAGTATCTCGAAGAAATCGTCTTATCGATTTCTCGGAAGGAATTCCGGGCTATCACTTGGCTTGGAGGACTGTTAGGTGGTTTAATTGGGATGATACAAGCAATCATCGTGATTGCTTAACTAAATTGGAGGGTTTTAATATGTCTGAAACAAATTTGTATGACCACGCCTATACGCTCGAACGTGCACTGCGAGAAACTCCGGAGTACACAACATTACAAGATTTATACACACAAGTGAACGCTGATCCAGCATCGAATGAACTGTTTGCTTCATTCCGTAACGTTCAACTTGAGCTTCAACAAAAGCAAATGGAAGGTGAAGAAATCACACCTGACGATATGGCTTCAGCTCAAGCAAAAATGTTGGAAGTTCAAAACAATCCACTCATCAGTCAATTGATGCAAGAAGAACAACGGATGCATACGATGTTGACAGAAGTTACTCAAATCATCATGAAGCCGCTCGAAGAACTTTATGCGCCAATGATGGAGCAAAATCAAGACGACGTGCAATAAGATGTAAACAGAGCCTCGGACAATGTCCGGGGCTCTCGGTGTGTAGACGAAGTAGTACTAGGCAATAGAAGATTCTTTCTTTTTCGTTGCGTTTCTCTTAATTTGTACATAGATGATTCTGATTGTAAGAAGAAATTATGTTGAACTGCCCGCAACAGGCACAATTTTAGGTAAATAAGCACGTTCGAAATGAATCAATTTACCGGCACGCGTGACGCGGGCGCCTTTATGTTCGAACTGTCCTTCTTTGAGACGACGGATCCCTTCCTCTCTTGCATCTGAATCGTTAGGGGATTCAAACGTATCATCAAGTAAAGTTTCTCCACGGTCCGCGAATACAGTAAGTGTATAGAGCATGTCTCTTCCTCCTTTAGTAAAATAACTAATTCAAGTGTACTGAATAGTCGTTCATTTTACAAGTAGGAGTCAATATCTTGCCATGTTAATTGTCTCGACTTTGGTGGTGCTTCAAGATGACTGACACTCATTCCGATTAAACGAATCGGACCCGTGAATTCAATTTCATTAAACAATTTTGTCGTTACCGTGAGTAACCGATCTTCGTCGTTCGTCTCTTCGAGGAAGGTAAATCGTTTTGAACGGGATTGGAATGTCTCTGTTTTCCACTTAACGGTGACGGTCCGGCAAACGAGTTCTTTTTGTTGCAGACTACGGACGACAGATTGGGCCTCTCGCTTTAAGGTCTCGAAAATCGTATCAATATCTTCCGTATCTTCTTCGAAGGTCGTTTCAGACCCAATCGATTTGCGTTCACGGTGGGGACGGACTAAACGTTCGTCTTCACCGTGGGCCATCGTATACAACTCTGTTCCACGGTCCCGACCGAGTAAACCGCGGAGTTCTTCGACCGGTGACTGTTGGATATCAGCAACGGTCTCAAATCCATGCTTTCGAAGCGTCTGCTCGGTGACTTTCCCAACACCATGCAAGTCACCGATTTGTAAAGAAGACAAAAAGGGAAGTACCTCCTCAGGCGGGAGAACGGTTAAGCCGTTCGGTTTTTGATAACCGGAAGCAATTTTTGCGACGAGCTTCGAATTAGAGACACCAGCGGATGCCGTCAAGTCCGTCCGGCGTTTGATTTCAGCAAGGATGTACTCTGCGATGTGGGTCGCACTCGGCATATTTAAATTATTCTCCGTCACATCGAGGTACGCTTCATCGAGTGATAATGGTTCGACAAGCGGTGTGACTTCAAGAAACAGTTCCATGATTTGCGCACTAACCGCACGATAGACGTCGAATCGGGGACGGATGAAGACGGCACGCGGACAGAGCTGAAAGGCACGACGAGATGGCATCGCGCTGTGGACACCGTACTTCCGTGCTTCATAGGAACAAGTCGCGACGACTCCACGTGCATGAGGAGGGCCACCGACGATGACAGGAACACCCTTTAAGTGAGGACGATCGCGTTGTTCGACAGAAGCGTAAAAAGCGTCCATATCGATATGAATGATTTTTCGTCCCATCAAAGTCAGCTCCTTCCTGAAAGTAAGTATGTTAAAATAAGTATAACGAACTTATGTTCCTACATCTATTTTTTTGTTCGTTTTTTAGGCATGCGAACGAGCGCACCAAGCCATCCACGCCATTTCATCCAATAAAAGATTCCGCCAGTCGTAATCAAGATAAGGGTGAGCGCACCTGCGTAACCATATTTCCAGTCGAGTTCGGGCATGTTCTTGAAGTTCATCCCCCAAATCGCGCCGAGGGCCATCATCGGGGTCGCAACAGCCGTGAAGATCGTCAGGGCCTTCATGATTTCATTTCCTCTAAAGTTCGAGACGGTTGTCGATAAATCGAGCAGAACCTCAATATCTTTTTGATAGTGTTCAATCAACATCAATAAACGCTCGACACGTCGTTTGGCAAGGCGAAACGGAAGATGTTGTTCAAAATCAGTGACTGCGACGAAGGCTTCTTGGCCTGCGAGAATCAATTCTTGAAAAGGGACGATTAAGTCAGACCAGTTCTCAATTGTATCGCGTAAAGCAAAAATGCTATCGAGTGAATTCTCATTGATGTTGCCCCGGAGTTCATCTTGTCGAGAAAAGAGTTCCGTTTCAAAGTCATCGATGCCTGAAAAGTACGTATTCATTTGTAACGAAAGAATCGCTTGAACTACCTCCACCTATGCTTTTCTTAGAGGTGGGGGGATTCCTGAGTGATCCGACCTAACGGTCGAAAATTGATCAGGCTAACCCCGTCGTCCCGACGGTTGAAGAAGCTAAGAGGCGTTCTGCTTCTTGTTTAAGATTCAATCCTGCGTTCACATCCCGGTCGTGATGGATGCCGCAACTCGGACATGTCCATTCACGCAATCCAAGATGTTTCACGTCTTTGTGTTGATGTCCGCAACTGGAGCACAGTTGGCTGGAAGCAAAGGTCTTGGCGACCTTGACGACGGTCTTCCCGTACCATTCCGCTTTGTATTCGAGCATGCGGAAGAACTCTGACCAACTGACCTCGGAGATGGACTTGCTCAACTTGCGATTCTTCTGCATGTTCTTCACCTGCAAGGTCTCAATCCCGATGACGTCGTGGTTTTTAACGATTTCGGTCGATACCTTGTGCAGGAAATCGGTTCGCCTGTTGGCAATCTTTTCGTGGATGCGGGCGACCTTGCGCTTCTGCTTTTGATAGTTCTTCGCCTCGGAAAGTTTTACTTTCTTGTCCAGGGCCAACCGTTGACGACGAGAAAGCTTGCGTTGCTCACGCGCCAGCTTCTTCTCAAGCGAACGGAAGTAACGGTCGTTCTTGTACACCGTACCGTCCGACAGGATGGCGAAGTGCTTCGATCCGACATCGACGCCGACGGATGAGCCCGTCTTCGGTATTTCGTTGCTCTCCTGCTCGACGAGCAGGGAGACGAAGTGTTTTCCTGAAGCGTTACGCCGGATGGTCGCGTTCAAGATGCGTCCGACGACCTGCCTCGAATTAGCGAAGCGCACCCACTTCAGCTTTGGAATTTTGATTTTGGCACCAACGATCGAGACTTCGGGAAGTTGAGAATTGCCCTGAATGTTCGTCTTATACGATTGAACAGGGTTGCACTTTGACTTGAAGCGAGGCCGTTCGTTCTGCTTCTTAAAGAAGCGGTCAAAGGCATCGGCAAGATGTTTGACGCTTGTCTGCACAGATGTGCTATCGACTTCTTTTAGCCAGTCGAACGCCTGCTTCAACATCGGAATTTCTTTCGAACAAGAACCGTAAGACAGTCCTTTTCCTGTCATTTTGTATGTCTCATCCCACTTCGCCAAGAAGTGATTGAAGACGAAGCGCGAACAACCGATGGTCTTCGCGATCAGGATTTCCTGCTCTTTTGTCGGATAGATTCTGAATTTGTAGGCCTTGTGTGTCAACACCATTTTTCACCTCCTTCAAAGGGAATATACCCGAAAAGCAGGCTGGCGATTCATCTCCCACTTTCACTTCGTTTAGAAGTGGGCGTATTCTCGCCTAATTTTGATAAAAGGCATCAAAAGCTGTTTTTGGGTCAAACGGTGCAGTCAGTGACATAATATGTTCAGAGAGTCCAATCGTGATGAGTTCGGTTGGCGTGATGTAATAGCAGATAAAGCGACGGTCACTTTTATCATCAGGATTTTGCCAAGTCACGAGTGAACCGTATAAGACACCAAGTTCTGCTCGGGTAAAGTTGACATCTTTTGTACGAAGCTGACGAACCCACTCAATTTTTGAGGGACTGACGGTCTCTTCATTATGTAGTTGTTGGTCATAGTCTGATACAGTCATGTAGCGGTACCAGTTAAAGTGCGAATCGAATTTCATGTTCAAGGCTCCCATATAGTAGAATAAATAAGTGAATTGCAGTAAGCATAATGAAAAATATTAAAGATACGATTAACTTCTAAAATAAAGGACGTGTTGTGAAATGAAAGGTATTGGACAACTGGCAGTTGGAGAAATGCTGGATCAACGTGTGATGATTAAGCAGTCGATGAAAGGCATCGCGGCGAACGGCAAACCATATCTCACATTGATTTTAGCAGATAAGACAGGTGAAATTGAGACGAAGATGTGGGATACGAGTGATGTCGAAAAGTATGCCCCTAAGTTCATCGTCCATGCGGCAGGTGAAGTGATGGATTATCGCGGCCGGACACAGCTGAAACTAAAACAAATTACGGTACTTGATGAGACCAATGTTGAAGAGTACATTCAGGCAGCACCGCTCCCGCGGGAACAAATCGAAACAGAAGTACTCCAATACATCGAGTCGATTCAACAAGCGGATATGAAAAAAATCGTCAAACACCTCGTCACTAAAAACTTTAATGCCTACTTTACGCATCCTGCAGCTGTTAAGAACCATCATGCGTTCTATTCAGGGTTATCGTACCACGTACTGTCGATGCTGAAGCTTGCCGATCAAATCGCGAAGCTCTATCCGACATTGAATCGCGATCTACTCGTAGCAGGTGTCGTGTTACATGATTATGCAAAAATAAAAGAGTTATCAGATCCTGTCACGCCAGAGTATACGCTTCCTGGAAAACTTGTCGGTCATATTTCATTAATGGTCGCAGAACTTGAAAAAGTCGGAGCAGAACTCGAGATTGATGCTGAAGTGTTGACGGTCTTACAACATCTAGTGCTCAGTCATCACGGTCGTCCTGAGTGGGGATCGGCAGTAGCACCTCAAATGCGCGAAGCAGAAGTGTTGTTCTTAATTGATAACTTGGATGCACGAATGACGATGATGGATCGTCTTCTTGAATACGTGGAACCAGGACAATTCTCTGAACGTTCGTTTGCACTCGATAACCGTTCGTTTTATCGACCAAAATTATAATCAGCGGTAGGGGGAGAATATAGGATGAAGGCAAAATTATTCGAAGCAATCAAAATTGGGAATGTGACGTTTCGTAATCGTGTCATCATGGCACCGATGTGTATGTATAGCGCGAAAGAAGACGGTAAGGTGACGGATTGGCACGTGACACATTACGCGTCCCGCGCAGTAGGGGGTGTCGGAGGTGTCATGTTAGAAGCAACAGCTGTGACACCTGACGGACGGATTTCAGCAGGCGATTTAGGAATTTGGTCAGATTCGCAAATTGAAGGCTTACGACGGATTGCGGAGCAAGTACAAGCAGCAGGGGCGAAAGCTGGCGTACAACTAGCACATGCGGGACGAAAAAGTACGACAGCGCGTCCGCCTGTCGCACCGAGTCCGATTGCCTTTGATGATTCATATGGAAGTCCAGCCGAGTTATCCATAGAAGATATTAAAAAAATTCAGCAACAATTTATCGATGCGGCATTACGCGTTGAACAAGCAGGGTACGATTTCATTGAATTACATGGGGCACATGGCTATCTAATCAATACATTTTTATCACCGTTATCAAATGAGCGAAACGATCAGTATGGCGGATCGCTTGAAAACCGGATGCGTTTCTTACTTGAAATCATCGAAGATATCCAAGCAAAATCGGATATCTCACTATGGGTACGGATTTCTGCTGCGGATCATGCACCAGGTGGAATGACGGCCACAGACTATATTCCACTTGCTGAAGCATTGCTTGAGCGGGGAATCGACTTACTGGATTGTAGTTCAGGGGCAGTTGTCGCAAATGCAGTTCCGGAAGTATACCCTGGTTATCAAGTTCCCTATGCTGCAGAGCTCAAGCAAGCAACAGGAATCAAGACAGGGGCAGTTGGATTAATTACGACAGCAACGATGGCTGAAGAAATCATACGGAGTCAACGGGCTGACGTCGTATTACTTGCGCGTGAGCTCTTACGACAGCCGTACTGGGTCCACCATGCAGCGGCAGAGCTTCACGATGAAGTGTTGCTACCAAAACAGTATGAACGTGCGCCCATTCGGTAAAACACAAAAAAAACCCTTTGCCACGTGGCGAAGGGGTTTTTTACTTACTGTTGCTGTTGCATCATTTGTTGTTGCATTTGTTCTTGCTCTTGCTTATCGAGGTCGAATGCATCTTTGAAGTCTTTGTTTTCGACTTTGACATCATATTTTTTAATCAATGAACGGTAAATATCGTTCGGATTGACTTGCGCTGCTTTTTCTTCAGCAAGTTCTTTTTTGATCCGGTCTTTTTCTTTTTCAAGTGTGAAATCTTTTTTCTCTTTACGATCCGTTACCTTGATAATATGGTAACCGAATTGTGTTTTGATTGGATCAGAGATTTTACCTTCAACGCCATCTTTGAAGGCATACGTTTCGAATTCCTCGACCATTTTACCTTTTGTGAAGTAACCGAGGTCTCCACCTTTCGTAGCGCTACCTGTATCTGTCGATTTCTCTTTCGCGATTTTTGCGAAGTCTCCACCGTCATCTAACTCTTTTTTGATTGCTTTTGCTTCTGATTCTTTTTCGACCAAAATGTGGCTTGCTTTTACTTCAACTTTTTCTTGATCGAAACGTTCTTCAATTTCTTTATCTGTTACTTTAGATTTTGCAGATTTTGCTTCTGTTAAGAGCATTTGTGTACGAAGCACTTTTTCGAATTCTTTTTCACTTTTAATACCGGCTGTTTCCAATGTAGAGTTGAATTGCTCTTCATCTGGGAATTGGTCTTTTGTTTTTTTGACTTCAGCCTCGACTTCTTTATCCGTGACTTTCTTACCGTATTCTTCTTCTAGAAGTTTATTCATCGTTTGCTGGAACGCAATTTGTGCGCCTGCTTTTTCATAAGCTTCGTCTTGGACGTCCGCTTTATTGATTTCCCCGCCTTTGTAGTTGATGACGGCTTCATCATTTGACCCACACGCTGCTAATGTGAAAACACTTGCGACTGCTGCTGCACTTAAAAATTTCTTCTTCATACATACACCCCTAATTTACCATTTATTTCAACCGTTCTATCATATCATATCCTGGCTAGGTTGACAGCTGCACACCTTTTCGAAAGATGTTTGCTCCTTTCTATGCTATCACATACACGATCCGCATTGATGACTATTTTTATGGGAAATTGTGAAGGTGAAGCGATGTTTGACATCGACTAGTAATGTGGTCGCAATCTTAAAAAGCAATCAAAAAAGCGCTCTAGGCATCGGCCAGAACGCTAGCGCTTCAAATACTAAACGAATTTATGCCTTTTTGATTGAATCGATGACAGGGTCTTGCGGACGACGATCAGCTTCTTCAGTAATCATTTTCGACGTTTCAGCGAAGATATCCATGAAGCTGTCTCCGTATAAACGACGAACAATCGCAGAGATATCCGTCAACTCAGGAAACTTCCCGTATAATTCTTGAAGCGGGAGTGAGGCACGGAAGACACCATTCTCTTCCGGGCGGAACGCTTGAATGGTTTCAAGTAATAACGTTTCGCCGGCTGGTGTAAGCTGGACATACGTATTTCGTTTATCCGTCTCTTTCTTCGAGAATGTCAACAGACCACGGTCTTCTAATTTTTTAGAGAAGTTAAACGCCGTTGAAACGTGCATGACGCCGTACTTCGCGATCTCAGAAATCGAAGCACCACCTAAAGCATGTGAAATCCAAAGGATATGATGCTCATTGATATTTAAATCAAAGGGCTTAATCCAATTTTGCCAATCTTTTTCTACCGTTTTCCATAGTGCTTTGCTCAGCTGGACAATTTTATGACTGTATAACAGTGCTTCTTGCCCAGGATATAATTTTTCATGTTCCATATCTGACTCATCCTTTCGAAAGGTGACGATGGCTAAAAAACGCAAAATGCAAACTATACAAAAAACAAATCGGAGCAATGGACCTTACTTTTGAGGAGAGAGGTGATCCGCATCTTGTTTCGCCTCATCAGCTAATTCTTGGATACGCGAAATGGATTCTTGAATCTCGGCTTGATACACAGAGACGTCTTTCGTAACTTCATCTTTGAAGGTTGTACCGGAGATTTTAGCTGTCTCTATTAAATTCTTGCCCTCCTGCGTTAAATCCTGCACGTTCGTTACGATTGTAGAATAAGAATTTCGACGTTGTTTTCCATTCGAAGAGTCACTTTTAGTACCTTGGCGAAGCGCCTTTAAACCGTAAAAAGTCACAAGCGACAGCGTAGCACCAAAAGCGACCCAGTTACGTTGGGGACGCTTCGACATAGTTTACCTCCTTCTTTAATATTAAAATATTTGTTTCATATTATTTTACCGAAAATCCGATATTGGAAACCTATTTTGACAATATTTCTAAAAAAGGGTGTATGGAATAATACGTTTAATGGTCTTTTTACAAGTGAGTCGAGATTGAATTTGCTAAAATGGCAAGCTCTTCAGCCGTGTAGTCTTCATTATGAACTTCCCATTTTGCGCCAAAACCATCATGTTTATCATGCCGTGGGATTAAATGAATATGAAAGTGTGATACCGACTGTCCAGCGACCTTGCCCGTGTTCGATAGAATGTTGATACCAGCAGCTTGTGTTTCCTTTTGTAAGGCACGACTAATTTCCGGAACAACGGCAAAGACTGATTGAGCATCTTCGACGGATAAATCGTATACGTGATCTGCATGTTGTTTTGGAATGACTAATGTATGACCTTTCGTAACTTGAGAAAGATCGAGGAATGCAAGAACCTCATCATTTTCAAAGACTTTATGGCTAGGTACTTCGTGCTTAGCAATTTTGCAGAAAATACAGTTATCTTTTTGCATAGGGATTACTCCTTTTATAAAAATAGAATTATCTCCATCTTAAGTGTGATTGACAACGTAATCAAACGTTTTTACACTTAGATACACAAGATTAAAGAAAGTAGGGAACTCACGATGCCGTCTCGTATGACGTTACATGAACGAAGGAAGAAACGAAATCAGCGTTTGCTCATTATCGCGATCATCCTCCTTCTAGTTGCAGGGGGAGTCTGGGGATACGTAAGCCAAATCAAGCCGGCTGCTGAGCGAGAGCGAACAGAAGCTGTTTTTGTGAAGGCTGTGAAGGATCAAGATCGAGCTACGTTCCAAAAACTCGTCTATGAAGACGAACAAGTCGTCTCGATTGCGGAAGCGAATCGTTTGATGAAATGGTTTCAGGCAGAGGACGGGCGTCTCAGCCGAGCAGCAGCAGAGATTAAAGTCGATCAACAAAACTATCCTGAACCTACAGCAGAGAAGAATGAACAAGATTTGTTCGAACTTAAAAAAACAGCAGGGCGCTTTTGGTATGACGAATATGTGCTTCATCTAAATAAACAGCTACTTCAAGTAACGAGTGATGTAGCAGAGACGACCGTCTTCATAGATGATGAAGAAGTAGGTGTCCAAGACGGTGAGCCGTTGAAAATCAAACGTTTCCCAGGTGAATACGATGTACTCGCAAGTGTCGAAGCCAATGGTAAGACAGGACGAGACCGTCAAACCGTTCAACTGGGAGACGAAAAAACAACGGAAGTAACGTTTAAGTTAGCTGAACAAATCAAACCAGATGTCACGGAACAATATGGGTTGGACATCGAAAAATTGTTAGAGACTGAAGTCAAGGCACGAACAGGCAAGTCAATCGACGCGATGACAGCTTATTTGGATGAGAACCGTTCTTCTGTCGAAAAAGAATTTGGTCCTCCCGCATCAAATGTAGCAAATCGTGCTGTGTATGACGGTTTTGAAGTGACGTATGCAAACAGCGATGTAAAAAGTATCATGATTGATTTAAATAAGACACCGTCTGAGCTTGAAGCAGTCGCTGGCAAGCCGGAATCGAAAAGTAATGAATCGACCGGGACCGTCTGGGAATACCCAACGAGCTTCTTTGAAGATATACTAGGGTGGCTTAACTTACGGTCAGAAAAAAGAGTGATCGAGCGTTCGGATGAAATGTGGTTAGAATTACGCTGATGGTACAAAAAAAGCACCGGTAACGACTTTGAAAAATTCGAGTCTGTTACCAGTGCTTTTAGTTATTATTTTTTATTCACTGCACGAAGAATGAATGAAACGATTAGAATCAAGATGATTGCTCCGAGTAATGCTGGAATAATCGCAAATCCTCCGATAACTGGACCCCAGTCACCTAGGAGAGCTTGACCGATCATAGCCCCGACGAAACCTGCGATGATGTTACCGATGATGCCACCGGGAACGTCTTTACCAAGAATAAGACTTGCCAACCAACCAATGATACCACCAACGATTAAAGCCCATAAGAATCCCATTGAGAACACTCCTTTTTAGTTTTAGTTACTTACTTTTTATTTACTGAACGAAGAACAAGTGACACGATAAAGATTAAGATGATTGCACCGATGATGGCAGGAATGACTGCGAAACCACCGATAGAAGGTCCTAGGTCACCGAAGATAGCTTGTCCGATCATCGAACCGATGAAACCTGCGACGATGTTACCGATGATGCCACCAGGAACGTCTTTCCCGATGATTAAGCTTGCTACCCAACCGATTAGTCCACCAACAATTAAAGCCCATAAGAATCCCATTAAAAACACTCCTCTAATTTACTAGTTTTAGTCGTTACTGTTGCTTACTTTTTGTTTACTGAACGAAGAACGAGTGACACGATGAAGATTAAGATGATTGCACCGATGATGGCAGGAATGACTGCGAAACCACCGATAGAAGGTCCTAGGTCACCGAAGATGGCTTGTCCGATCATCGAACCGATGAAACCTGCGACGATGTTACCGATGATGCCGCCGGGAACGTCTTTCCCGATGATTAAGCTTGCTACCCAACCGATTAGTCCACCAACAATTAAAGCCCATAAGAATCCCATTAAAAACACTCCTCTAATTTAAATTGTTATTCGATAATAGTAATTACTTGCGAATGGCACGGAGAATCAACGACACGATGAAGATTAAGATGATTGCACCGATGATGGCAGGAATGATTGCGAATCCACCAAGGTCAGGGCCCATGTCCCCGAAGATGGCTTGTCCGATCATTGAACCGATGAAACCTGCAATGATGTTACCGATGATGCCACCAGGTACGTCTTTCCCGATGATTAAGCTTGCTACCCAACCGATTAGTCCACCAACGATTAAAGCCCATAAGAATCCCATTTGAAACACTCCTTTTCATACTTAGATTTACCTGTTTTCAGGTTGTTATAAACACTTTGAAAACGAATGACTCATAAACGTAATTTTTGGTGAGAAGTAAAACAATACAAGTAGATAAGATAGCTAGACGATTAGACCAGTTACTTCTCTATAAAACGTTTGATGTGACATACACTTTCAATTTTTGTAAATCGTTTTTCATATATTGATGTAACGATTACACTTAGAGTAATTGCCGTAATAAGATGTATTGAAACCTTTTCTTTTAAAAAAAATCATCAACAGTAGAAAAACAAGGATGAATTGTCTAGGATAGTTAATGAGAGGAGTGGCTAGTTTTGTTATTAGAAATTAAAGATCTTTCAGGTGGATATGGATCGAAAACAGTGTTGCATCATATTGATATAGAAGTAGAGCAAGGGGAGTTAGTTGGACTGATTGGATTAAATGGTGCCGGGAAATCGACGACGATTAAGCACATATTAGGATTGTTACCCATTAAGTCGGGTGAAATCTTGATTAACGGTGTCAGTCTGTCAGATGATGAACAAACGTATCGAAAACAAGTCGCATACATCCCGGAACAGCCGATGTTATACGAACAGTTGACTCTTCGAGAGCACCTTCGCTTAATGGCGCAAGGGTATGCTGTCGATGAGAAAACAGCACAAGAACGAATCGAACATTACACAAAGCGATTACGGATGACGAAACAGCTGGAATGGTTTCCGAGTGTTTTCTCGAAAGGGATGAAACAAAAGGCGATGATTCTCTGTGCGTTAATCACAGGCAGTGAGTTATTGATTGTCGACGAACCGTTTGTTGGTCTCGATCCACTAGCGATCCGGGAATTGTTGCATATTTTTAGTGAATTAAAAACCGATGGAAAAGGTATTTTAATGTCCACGCATATTTTAGAGACGGCGGAGCGGCATTGTAATCGATTTATTCTCCTTCACGATGGACATATCGCGGCAGAGGGGACGACCGAGGAATTGCGGAAACGTTTTGATTTAACGGATAGTTCGCTTGATGACATTTATGTAGCTGCCATCGAGGAGGCAGAAAGATGACGAGTGCTACCTTATGGCGAGAACGCTATCAAGCTGCGATGTCGGAAATGACCAAGTACACGAAGTACATGGCGAACGGTGGGTTGTTATTTACGGTCTACTTCGTCATCTTGTATGCTCTCGTCGTCTATGGGCGGTTCCTGAATCAAATCAATGGCGACTTTCCTGGAAATCTACTGATGGGCGGTTTATTCATCATCATCGCTTTTTATCGGACGGCACGAACGTTCTTAGTCGAGGCCGACCAAGTGTTTTTATTGCCGAATTTGCCACAACTTAGTTCTTATATGAAGCGGATCCGATTGTACAATGCTTTTTTAGGGATGGTTCGAGTTGGCATTCCATTTTTAGCAATCGCTGTCCTTTATGTAAGAACAGAATCAACAAGTCCACTTGAGATGATCGTATTATTTTTCGCTCTCGCGATGATTGGTGCGAGCGCGAACCTATCGAAACTAGAAGCGATTCCGCACCGACTTGTCGTTCTGCATGCAGTGGGTGCAGGGGTTTTAGTGATGATTGATATGCCGATTTTCAGTATAGTGATTACGAGCTTACTGCTCGTCACGCTGCACCTAAAAAAATATCAGCAGTTACCACTGATGGAATGGATTGCAATCGAGCAAGAGTCGCGTGATCGTTTCTATCGGATTGCGAACTGGTTCGTCGATGTTCCACGCTTATCGAAGACGTATAAACAACGCCGTATCTTAAGTCAACTCGTCGAAAAAATTCAATTTGATAAAAAACAAACGTTCGACTACCTTTACATGAAGCAACTCATTCGTAGCACAGACGGAATTGGATTGATTGTTCGGCTCACATTGATTGGAGCAGTCTTCATCTGGCTCGGAAAAGATAATCCATGGCTTGTCACGTTTGCAATTCCTGCCTTCAGTGGTTTGACAAGTTTCCAATTGGCACCGTTCACACGAGCGATTGACTCACACCTCTTAACGCGCTTGTTGCCTTTTGGAGATGCGAATAGCTCTCGTAAAAAAGTCATTCGGGTCGCGTCAATCCTTCAGATTATCGCATTAGCATTAATCGCTATGTTAATGAACGGACAACCTATCGTCTTGATTGGGGCAATCATCGCCATTGCCGTTAGTGAAATGTATCTCAGAAAATGAAATGTAATGTATGACAGACTAACCCCCGATTTCTCGTTCCTAAGTAGGCACGAGAAATCGGGGGTTAGTTTCTTGTTTAAGAAAGCGAGAGCTTAATTCACTTTTTCAGAAGTTTCAGCATCGTACGTTGCTTTTAGTTCTTTACTGATTGGAGCGGGGAGGTCATAGGAAGCTTGTCCGTGTTCAGCGACATCAAGTCCGCGGAGTTCATCTTCTCGCGTGATCCGAAGACCGATCGTTACATCGAGGAGTTTGAGGAAAGCATAACTTAAGACACTGACGACGACGACGGCGAAGACAACACCGAGTGCTTGGACACCGAGTTGACCAAATCCACCCCCGTAGAATAATCCAGCTTGTCCAATCCCTGTGATTTCAACGAGGCGTGGTGAGGCGAAGAACCCGGTAGCAAGTGTGCCCCAAATCCCGGCGACACCGTGAACAGAGAAGGCACATAATGGATCATCGACACGGCGCGCGAGTAAAATGCTTGTTCCGTACGTGATGATACCTGCGAGGAAACCGATGACGACGGCACCCCACGGTTCAACAAATGCACAGGCTGCAGTGATCGCGACGAGTGCTGCGAGTACGCCATTGATGATAGAAGGAATGTCTGCCACGCGACGATGCCAGAAAGAAATGGCGAGTGCGCCGAGTGCGCCGGCAGCTGTCGCAAGTAACGTCGTCAAGGCGACATAACTGAAGAATCCGTCGGCAATCGTCAAGGTCGACCCAGCGTTGAAGCCGAACCAGCATAACCAAAGAATGAAAGCGCCAACGACAGAATAGATGACGTTGTGACCGAGAAGCGGTGTTTTTTCAGCGCCAATCCGTTTCTTTAAAATTAACGCGGCGACGAGAGCGGCGATTCCACCTTGTAAGTGGACGACAGTCGATCCGGCAAAATCTTGCATACCGAGCGAACCGAGGAAACCACCAGCCCAAACGGAGCGAGCGATGATTGGATAGATGATGGCGACGAAGAACGTCCCGAACAAGAGATAAACAGAAAGTTTAGCACGTTCTGCGAAACCACCCCAAGCGATGGCGAGTGATACAGCGACGAATGAGAGTTGAAAGAGGAACTTAACATCGATTGTAACGTTTGACCAGTCGAGACTTGAGAACCCTCCTTGTAAGAAGAATCCTTCTGTTCCGATTAGTCCAGGTCCGTCTCCGAACGTTAGTCCAAATCCAATCGCCCAAAAAGCTAACGCGGCGACGGAAAAACTAATGAGTTGTTTGACGGCGACGTGCCCTGCATTTTTGGCGCGTAACATTCCCGTCTCGAGTAATAGGAAACCGATTTGCATCGTAAAGACGAGTAGCGTAGCGAATAAGACATAAAACGTATCAACTGAAATGATCATTTCTTCAAGATTCATCGTCGTTCCTCCTTTATCAATTTAAAGTATGTGTTTACTTTAAACGGAAATTGTTTTTAAGGAACGACTTGTGTCAGAAAATCTGACATGGTATTTTTATCAAAAGGAGTGACGAAGATGAATTACCGTGAAAAGAAAGTGATGTCGATCGGGATTGTCTGTGAATTGACAGGGTTATCGGAACGTCAGATTCGTTACTATGAGGAGCGGAAACTTATTTTCCCGGAGCGTACAAACGGGAAAACACGAAAATATTCATTTACAGATATTGAACGACTAGTTGAAGTTGCAGAAAAAATCGAAGATGGTTGGCGGACACATGAAATCCGTGAAAAAGAGCGGAAAGTAACGGAGCAGCAACGAACTGATTTAATCCGGGGACAATTGAATGCTGCGTTTGGTCTTTACAAGAAACGGTGAACATTTAATGAACTGGATAAGGAACTGTAATTTTGTAACCGATTTATTGGCACAGACTTCTTCATTTCAGATATAATGTTTCTGTGTTCACAAACTTATCGTACGTTATTTTGGGGCGTTAGTAAGAGTATAAAGGGGTAGTTATGATGAAAAACTTCAATGATACGTTTTTACGGGCGGTCCGTGGCGAACAAGTGGGCCACGTACCTGTCTGGTACATGCGACAAGCAGGTCGTTATCAAGCGGAATATCGTGAAATCAAAAAGACACGTACGCTGTTCGAGATCACACATGATCCAGAACTATGCGCATACGTCACTGAATTGCCGGTTAAACAACTTGGTGTTGACGCAGCGATTCTGTACAAAGACATCATGACGCCATTACCATCTATGGGTGTTGATGTTGAAATTAAAAGTGGCATCGGTCCGGTCATCGCGAATCCGATTCGAACGATGGAAGATGTACAGGCGCTACAACCGTTTAAAAAAGAAGATATTCCATATATCTTCGAGACCATCAAGTTATTACGGGAACGATTAGAAGTACCATTGATTGGGTTTTCAGGCGCACCGTTTACACTTGCGAGCTATATGATTGAAGGTGGGCCTTCAAAAGGCTACCATAAAACGAAAGCATTGATGTATGGACATCCGGATGTATGGCATGCATTAATGGAGAAACTCGGAGACATGGTGATTGACTACATCAAAGCTCAAGTCGATGCTGGGATTCAAGCGTTTCAGATTTTTGATTCATGGGTCGGAACGACAAGTCAGAAAGATTATGTTCTCTACATCAAACCGACAATGGAACGGATTTTCACGGAACTAAAAGAAACGGGCGTTCCGATGATTATGTTTGGTGTCGGTGCAAGTCACTTAGCAGAAGAGTGGCATGATTTACCGCTCGACGTCGTTGGACTTGATTGGCGTCTATCAATCGACGAAGCACGCGAACGTGGGTTGACGAAAACGTTGCAAGGAAACCTTGATCCCTCTTATTTACTTGCAC
This sequence comes from Exiguobacterium oxidotolerans JCM 12280, assembly GCF_000702625.1. Taxonomy (NCBI): domain Bacteria; kingdom Bacillati; phylum Bacillota; class Bacilli; order Caryophanales; genus Exiguobacterium; species Exiguobacterium oxidotolerans. Next base: position 2,324,720 of record NZ_JNIS01000001.1, read on the forward strand.
CATGGGAAATCTTAGAAGCGAAAGCAACAGAGATTCTTGACATGGGAATGAAACGTCCTGGATTCATCTTTAATTTAGGACATGGAATCTTCCCGGAAGTCGACCCAGAAGTCTTAAAACGCTTGACTGCATTTATCCATGATTATTCGAAAGAAAAAATGGAGGTAGCAAAATGAAAACACTTGGATTACTCGTAATGGCATACGGAACACCGTATAAACCGGAAGATATCGAACGGTATTACACGCATATCCGCCGTGGGCGTAAACCGTCACCTGAAGCACTCGCTGAACTGACGGAGCGTTATGAAGCAATCGGTGGCGTCTCGCCACTTGCACAAGTCACGATTGACCAAGCAGAAGAGTTACATCGTCAATTGTCGGCAAAATATGCGGGCGAAATTGAGTTCAAACTCTACCTAGGTCTCAAGCATATCGAACCGTTTGTCGAAGATGCGGTCGAGCAAATGGCAAAAGACGGCATCACGGAAGCAGTAACGGTGGTTTTAGCACCACACTATTCGACATTCAGCATTCGTTCATACAATGGACGAGCAAAAGAAGTCGCAGACAAACACGGAATTCAGCTTGCTTCTGTCGAATCATGGTACCAAGAAGAAGCATTCATCAACTGGTGGGGACAAGCGATTCGTCAAACATTCGATGCCTTGCCTGTACCGGAAGAAAAAGCAGTCCTCGTCGTATCAGCGCATAGTCTTCCTGAGAAAATCATTGCGAACGGTGACCCGTATCCGGATCAATTGAAAGAAACAGCAGAGTTGATTGCAAAACGTGCTGGTGTCAAACATATGATCACGGGATGGCAATCCGCGGGACAAACGCCTGAACCTTGGCTCGGACCAGACGTTCAAGATTTAACGCGTGATGTGTATGAAGCAGAAGGGTATGAAGCATTCGTATACGTACCAGTCGGATTCGTCGCCGATCATTTAGAAGTTTTGTTTGATAATGATTACGAATGTAAAGTCGTATGTGACGAACTCGGTATCCACTATGCTCGACCAGGTATGCCAAATGCGGAGCCGGCTTTCATGGAGGCAGTCACGGAAGCCGTCGCAAAACAAGTTGGTAGCTATGTCAAGTAAACGTCTCGTTATCGTCGGCGGTGGTATTACTGGTCTTGCCGCTGCCTATTTCGCAGAACGTTTATTTCCTGATTTAAATATCACCGTCCTAGAAGCAGGTGAGCGACTTGGTGGTAAGGTCGCGACCTATCGAGAAGACGGCTTCATGATTGAGCGTGGTCCGGATTCTTACGTCGCGCGCAAACATATCTTGACCGATTTAATTGAAGCGGTTGGATTAGGCGATAAGTTGGTTCGAAACAACACGTCGCAAGCATTCATTTTAGATCCAGGTGGTCTCCATCCGATTCCGAAAGGGTCTGTAATGGGAATCCCGACCGATTTAAATTTATTTTCAGAGACGACGTTATTGACGGAAGCGGAAAAAGCGGAGGTTGCACGATTGTTGCTTCATCCTTCTGATCAATTGACGATTCCTGAAGAAGATATTCCGCTCGGTAGTTACTTGCGTCCTCGCCTCGGGGATGCGCTGGTCGAGAAGTTGATCGAACCGTTATTGTCGGGAATTTATGCCGGGAACATTGATCAAATGAGTACGTTCGCGACATATCCGCAGTTCGTTGCGAATGAGCAAAAAGCGGGATCGTTATTCGAAGGGATGCGTTTGATGCGTCCAACTGCGCAGGTTCAAGGGCAAACGAAACCAACGACAGGACAGTTCCTGTCACTTTCAACGGGGCTTGAATCGCTAGTCGAACGTTTAGAAGAAGTGCTTGAACGGACTGAAATTCGTCTGGAAACGCCTTTACTCGAAGTTGCGCGTGAAAATGAACGATATCGCTTAAAAACAGATCACGGTCCTGAGTATGCCGATTATGTACTCTTGACGATTCCTCATCCTCAAGTCGTCAGTTTACTTCCGGATGCCGATTTACGGGAACTTGAGCAGTTGAAGACCCATTCGACGGCGACGGTTACGCTGATTTTCGATGAACAAGCGACATTACCCATTGAAGGTACGGGTTTTGTCGTCAATCGACGTGCCCCGTATTCGATTACGGCATGTACGGCGATCGATCAAAAGTGGAGTCATTCTGCACCGGATCATACGGTTTTGCGCGCTTTTGTCGGTCGTCCAGGTAATGATGCGCTCGTTCACGAGACGGATGATGTCATCAAGGAAACAGTATTAAAAGACTTAGAACAAATTTGTGGTCAAACGCTTGCACCGAGACAAGTCATCATCAGCCGGTTAGTTGATGGTTTACCAGCTTATACGGTTGGTCATGCAGGACGGATTCAAATTGTCCGTGACGAAGTCATGAGTAAATATCCTGGTGTGTATTTAGCAGGATTAGCTTATGATGGCGTCGGTTTACCGGATTGTGTTGCCAGTGCGAAAACGATGGTTGAAGAAATCGCTATACAGCACGGACACGAACAGTCGAACGCTTAAACTAACATGCCTGAAATTCAGTTGCTACTGAATTTCAGGCATGTTTTTTTATGAACGGCAAAGAGACTAAAGAGTGGATGCTGGGGAATAGAAGGGAGAGGAGGGATGGATATGATGGATGTACTTAGCACATTTACAGTTGTCTTACTGTTTGGACTGGGAATCATGAATTTACTTGCAGTGTTGACGGTCATCTTCTTAGAACGACGTGATATTGGTGCGACATGGGCCTGGATGCTCGTCCTCTATTTCATTCCGATCGTTGGGTTTTTAATTTATTTATTTTTTGGACGCCTACTCAAGAAAAAGGATTTTTATCATGTTAAAGAAGAGGAGCGGTTGGAACAGTCACGACGTGTCGAGTTACAGATTGCAGAATTGAACCATTTGGGTGACCTTCGACGGACATATCCGTTAATCGAACGATACAATCAATTGATTCAAATGAATCTGAAATCAAACGGGTCATTACTCAGCCTGAAAAATGAAGTGACGATTCTATCAGATGGTGAACAAAAATTTAATCGAATGATGACAGACATCATGAATGCCAAACATGAAATCAATATTCAGTATTACATCATCCAAAAAGATTCCCTAGGCTTAGCGTTGATTGACGCATTGACAAAGATGGCACGTCAAGGGATCAAAGTCCGTTTGTTGTATGATGCAGTAGGCTCTCGTGATTTGAAACGACAAGATTTTAAAGATTTACTTCATCATGGTGGAGAAGTGTTTGCCTTTTTCCCACCGACGCTGGGCTTGATTAATTTCCGAATGAACAACCGGAATCATCGTAAGTCTTGTATCATTGATGGGCAGATTGGTTACATCGGAGGCTTTAATGTCGGAACGGAGTATTTTGGAATTGATGAGAAATTCGGCTATTGGCGCGATACACATTTTCGACTAGAAGGTGAGGTCGTTCACGATCAATTGGATCGATTTATTTTGGATTGGAATCAAGCGAATGACATCTACACGGATAAAACGCTCTTTTATTATGGATCTCACGAAATCAATCAGGCGTTACCCATGCAAATTGTCACATCCGGACCAAATTCTGAGACAGAACATTTAAAAAATGTATTGATTAAAATGATTTCGCTTGCTAAGAAATCAGTAATGATTCAGTCGCCTTATTTCATACCAGATGCTAGTTACATGGATGCGTGTAAGATGGCACTATTGTCTGGTGTCGATGTTCGTATCATGATTCCGAATAAACCGGATCACCCCTTCGTTTACTGGGCGACGACAGCCGCAGCGGGAGAACTGATTTCCTATGGAGCGAAAATCTATACGTACGAACCAGGGTTTCTTCATGCGAAGACAATTGTCGTCGATGGAGAAATTGCTTCAGTCGGAACGACGAACATTGATGCCAGGAGTTTTCGATTGAACTTTGAAATGAACTCGATTGTATACGATCGAGCGACTGCGCTTGAGTTGGAGCAATTATTTCTCGCTGATTGTGAAGTATCAAAGTTGTTAACTGCTGAAATCTATGCAGAACGGTCGAGGATGATTAAATTTAAAGAGAGCATTTCTAGATTGTTGTCTCCGATTTTGTAGGGAAGAAAAAGTAAAGATATGACTTTGATCACGATTCGTTCGAAACAGGTTTGAGAAGGCAAAGAAAAAGAGAAATGGTATAGTGGGATTGAAAAAGATAAAGGAGAGTGGAAGAAGTGGCAAAAGCAATCAAGTTATTGATTTCCGACATGGATGGTACGGTTTTATCGAGTAATCAAAAAATCGAACAGGAAACGATCGATGCGATTAAGGCGGCAAAGGAACAAGGCGTCGATTTTGCGATTGCAACAGGGCGGAACTATTTAAATGCGAAGGAATTAACGGATCAAGCAGGAATCGTTTGTCCAATCATTGCGTCGAACGGTGCACGTGTCATGACGCGCGATGGTGAACAACTGAGCGCAACGACGTTGACGGCTGAGCAAGCGCAACAAATTTATAGTATCATCAGCCAATATGAAGTATTTTTCGAGATGTTCTGTGATCAAGGTCTCGTAACAGCGCAAGGTGCAACAATCGATGCAGCGTATGACTCACTAAAAGATATGAGTCGTGAAAGTGACCGTGCAAAAGAAGTTCTCGACTTTTTCTATAAACGCTATTACGTCAATGAAGATGTAAAAATGATCGATGGGTTCCGTTCATTCATCCGGAATCAGGCGGGACAAGTCTTTAAATTCATCTCATTCTCGTTTGATCAAGACTTAATGAATAAGATTTGGAAAGAAGTCGAAGAAAAAGTCGACGGCATTTATGTGACATCATCTGGTCACGATAACATCGAAGTCATGGCAGTCGGCGCCGATAAAGGAACAGCTGTCAAAACGTTAGCGAAGCACTTAGGTGTATCAATCGACGAGGTCGCAGTCATCGGTGACAACTTAAACGACGTTCCGATGTTCAAAGTCGCAGGTGTGGCGATTGCGATGGGGAATGGACATGAAGATGCAAAAGCGATTGCCGCTCACGTTACAAAAACAAACGATGAACATGGTGTCGGTCATGCAATCAGTCAACTTGCAGCCGGAACGTGGTCTTAACGGGAGGGTCATATGTTTAAAGCGTTTAAAGAGTTTGCCTTTCGCGGGAATGTCGTTGATTTAGCGATTGGTGTCATCTTAGGGGCAGCATTTAGTAGTATCATCAAGGCACTCGTCAACAGTATCTTCATGCCATTGATTGGCATCGTGGTTGGTGGAGTAAATGTAAAAGGATTATCAGTGTCCGTCGGGAGTGCAGAATTATTGTATGGGCAGTTTCTTCAAGCAACGATTGAATTCATTTTGATTGCCTTTGCGTTGTTTTTATTCGTCAAAGCTATCAATCGTTTTCGGAGTAAAGAAGAAGTTACGGAAGAAGTCCCAGAACCGACGACGGAAGAAAGACTGCTTACAGAAATTCGAGATGCACTCGTCAGTCGAAACGATGATCGTATTTAAGTAGAAAATTAAATCAAGAAAAAACCCGTCAGCTTTTCTACTCGTCGTAGCAGTAGAAAATGCAGCGGGTTTTTCTTATAAAATGGAAATGAGTTGATTCTCTGAACATACTTGAAGCGAAAATTGTTTTTCGACACCTTGATCAAATTGAACATCGAGAACGTCTCCTGTTAAATGAAGAACAGTCCCTTCGCCAAAGGATTTATGGGCAATCCGCATCTTTTCCTCGATTGGTAATAGTTCTACTGGAGGACGCATGCTCGGTCGAACTTGTGCTTGCTGATTTTTTCGTTTAGCGGCATCTGGATTCAGGATCTGTCGCACGTTGCCAACAAAAATCGATTCTTCGACGACTTTTGATTTGTAGCGATACGAAATCAAATGGAGTTCATGACGTGCTCGTGTCATGCCGACATAGAACAATCGAGCAGCCTCTTCCATTTCTTCGAGCTGACCATCTTTATAGGATTTGATATTATCTGATGATGGTAAAACGCCATTGATTAAATCAATCATGAAGACACGATTAAATTCGAGTCCTTTTGCACTATGGAACGTGGAAAGCGTGACTGCGTTTTGATGTTTATTGGACTTGGCATCACGCATCAGTTGCTCTAAGTGAACAATACGCTCCTTGAATGCGAGAGCGGTCGGTAAGTCACTGGCGACATTTTCAATCGTGTTCAACATCTCAAGTAAATAGTCGATACTGAATCCAAGACTATCACTCATCTTACGTAAGTTTTTTTCGTATCCGAGTTCATTACGAATCAAAGCAAGAGCAGCAGCCGGACGGGCAGTTTGAATCGAAGCGAAAACCGTTTTCATCGTTTTTAATTGTTTCTTTTGGTAAAACTTCATCTCGACATGTTGAAGTAACAAGTCAAACGCATGTTCACCATTACGTAATTCATAGAGGCGTTGCAACTGGACTTTAGAAATATAGCCGGCAAACTTCGTATGAATTTGTGCCAATACATCGATGTCGGAAGGATCCTGGGCGAATTCGATAAAATGTAAAATATCTTTTAGGACCCAGTGACTGAAGAACTTATGATCGACATCTTTAATGTAAAATGGAACATTTGCTAAATCGAGTGCATTCATGACATTGATTGACGATGCATTGTTCCGGTAAAGAATCGCGACTTCCTCAAAGTTCGTTTCCTGCCGCAACTGATTGATGACATATCGCGTTTGATCTTCATAAGAAGCAAGCTGTTCAATCGTAATCGGACGGACGGATGGATTTTCTGTGAACATTTTTTTCGGATGTCGTACTTTATTCCGTTGAATGAATTGATTCGCCGTTTCGACGATTTCTTTTGACGAACGATAATTTTGTTCCATATACAAAACCGTTGCATCCGGGTACGTGTCCTTGAAGTGGATAATCTTCGAAACATCGGCACCACGCCAGCTATATAAAGTTTGGTCATCATCAGCGACGACACAGAGGTTGTTATGCGGAAGAGCCAATTTTTCAACGAGTTGATGCTGGACGAGAGAGGTATCCTGACTTTCATCCGTCAATATATATTCGAAACGTCGTTGATAGTTAGCTAACAAAGAAGCATCGTCAGCAAGAATTGTATTGGCATACGTCAACATGTCATCAAAATCCATCAAAGGATGTGAGGGATCGCGCAGTTTAAATTGTTCATATGCAAGATAGATTTCTGTGAAGTTTTTAATCGTTGTTTTTAATGTACGAATATCTTTTTCGACGAGGAGGCGGTTTTTGACAAAAGAAATCATCCGTAACAACTCGTCCATTTGATCTTCTGTGATGACGCTACGGTTTATTTCCTGGAAAATACGACGTAATACCATTCGTTTATGCATCGGTTGATTCGCTGTCTTTTCCAAAGCACCTTCGATGATCGTATATTGTAACTGATTCAATGACGCATAATCGCGTACGACCTGAAAAGCGAAACTATGGATGGTGGAAAAGGAAGCGGTCGTCCCAATAAGATGATGAAACCAACCGTGAAACCGTTCCGCCATTTCATGAGCTGCTGCTTTACTAAACGTCAAACCTAAAATCGCTCGTGGATTTACTTTCTTTTCTAAGATTAAATAAGCAATTTTAAAGTTTAAGGTAGTTGTCTTACCAGACCCGGGGGAAGCAAGCAACAGAAGCGGACCTTCATCATGCTCAATTGCAGCACGTTGGACTGGGTTCAACTTCGTACCAGTCTCAAGCTCCATTTTTTTAAAGAAATCATCGGACATGTCAATCTTCACCTCTAACATCTGTAAACTCGATTTTCTTTCCCTAGTTTAGCATTTCCGACATCATAATTGATTAAGGAAGTAAAAGAAGTGGAATAATATTAGAACGAAACAGAAATCTTGATATGAGAAAGAATGAGAAGTGACTACGTTTTTCGGTGAGTTATCTATAGGATAAAACTTAAAATCAGTGTAAAATGGGAATTGATGTAAGTCTAGCGAGCTAAAGTAGCTCTTTTTGAAATAGACGGAAGGATGAAAAAACCATGTCTCAAATCAAATTATTTATGTATACGGATGAACACTATGAGCAATGCGATGCCTTTATACTTCCGGAAGAACAAGTTCAATTTACGACTTTCCCGACACATGTCGTAACGGAAGCGTTAGAAAATCCAGATAAGTTTCCTGTCGTCATCAAAAAAGACTTGGAAGTCGTCGGCTTCTTCATCTTGCACTTAAACCCCCCAAAAACGCATCGGACAGAAGAACAAAGTGTTCTCTTACGTGCATTTTCGATTGATGCTAAACATCAAAAACAAGGGTATGCCAAAGAAGCGATGTTGCAGCTACCAAAATTCGTTCAGCAACACTTTCCACAAGTAACTGCCATTACGTTAGCTGTCAATAAAAAAAATATCGCGGCTAAATCGTTATATTTTAAAACCGGTTATGTGGATACGCTCCAATCAGTCATGGGACCAATCGGCGAACAGCACATACTCGCTTTTAGCTTGCAAAAAGAAACGCAATTAGAGCGTTGAGTACCATCGAAAAGGCTTGAGATACAACCGGATGATTTTGAACAGGACGAAATGAAAGAAGGGATTGCGCATCGATTTTAGATGGCAATCCCTTCTTTCATCTTTTTTAGAGCAAGCCACGTGTCTCGGAATTCCGGTCTAAAAGTGCTGTGCTTACAATTCGTAGATGGAAATATCTGCTGTCAAATCACCGATTAACGTAATATCCTGACTCGTTGATTTCGGGAAAATGCGAGTGGAAGCGACAGCTTCACCGTCATTCAAAAAGATTTCGATTGATGAGCGATCAACGAATAGCCGTAGTTGATGTAACGGTTGTTCTAATTGAACAGTACGTGTCGTACCGTAATCGACAGCAGGAACTTCAGCGCCAGAACGACTACGATCAAGCGTAAAGCGTTGTGTCGTCGCATCATAAGTTAAGACGGTTGCTTCCTGGTCAGCTGCTCGAACGTGTATCTCGAACTGCGTTGTTTGTAGTGCTAAGTTTGAGAGCTCGATTTCAAATGTCTCTGCTTGGGCAATCACCATCGCCTGATTAATTTCAGTAGATTGCGCGTGAATTGTACGTTTTCTAAGAAGATCGAGTTCACGGACAGGCAGTTGTTTCAAACGTCCTTCCTGCAGCGTCAGTTCACGTGGAAGCGTTAATGCATGAGCCCAGTTATACATGTCGCTCGGATATGAAATGTCTGGTAAGCCCATCCATCCGACTAAAATTCGACGTCCATCTGCTGCTTGCGTCGTTTGGGGAGCATAAAAATCAAACCCGAAATCGAGTTCTGAGAAGGCATGGTGTTGATACGTTAACTCAGGCAAAGCTAGTTTTTCCCCAATCATGTACCCGGATTGGAAAATGTTTTGATAAGCGTCCCCGTCCGGCTCAATGCCTTGTGGGCTGAATAATAAAATACCTTTATCGTCGAGCTCGAAGTAATCAGGACATTCCCACATATAGCCAAAGTCAGGGTATTGTGTCTTCAACTCTCCGAGGAACGTCCATGTTTCAGCATCTTCCGACTGGTAGAGGACGGTGCATCCCGTTAAATCGTCGCGCTGCGCCCCGATGATGCAATACCATGTACCAGACGCTTCCTGGAAGACTTTCGGGTCGCGAAAATGTTCTGTGTAACCTGCAGGAACGTTCGGAATCGCAGGAGGTAAGTGTTTGTCGATGCGACCATCCGAACGCAAATGACCAACGATTTGACTTGGATGCCGTACCCAGTCTGCATCGCGTTTGTTTCCTGTATACATAATATGGACAGCATCATCCTTAATGAAGCCACTACCTGAGTATGCACCATGGGAATCTGCATCATCGTTCGGAATAAGTGCCGCGCCTTCGTCAAACCAATGGACTAAATCTTTTGATGTCATGTGATACCAATACTTTAGACCATGAACAGGTCCAAGTGGGAACCACTGATAAAATAAATGATACGTTCCGTCGTGATATACAAAACCGTTCGGATCGTTTAGGAGACCGGTTGGAGGTTGGATATGGTAAGAAAACCGCCAAGGAGAGTTTCTTACTTCTTCCTTCATTGTTTGATAAACTTCCGGTGCGATATCTGAGAGGGGGCGATAGCGTGCCTCGCGTGTCCACTGATTCATGCTGACAGCTCCTTATGCATTTATTTATATTTTTTTCTTCTATTTGCTTACATTACGAAGAGCGTTCCGTCTTGTCAATGTCTAATGTTAGCGATGGAACGTCAATCGACCTTTACCAAGTTTTTTAGAATCATATAGTGCAATATCAGCACGGTGGATGACTTGTTCAACCGATTCGTTTCGTCGTCGCGTCGCAATTCCGATACTTACCCCAATCTGAAGGGTGGACTGATCGATGACGTAGGGATCTGAAAGATACGCTATGATTTCTGTTCCGTACTGATTGAGTAAATCGAAGGACATGACATCGTTCAAAACGATTAAAAATTCATCTCCGCCAAGTCGTGCGATTATACTGTTCGGGCGTCTCATTTGGCTCAAACGTTCAGCTACTTCTGTTAATAATACGTCACCTGTCTGATGTCCAAATCGATCATTAATTGCCTTGAAGCCATCTAAATCAATATAGAGATAGATTTCGGACGTTTCATTTAAAGAAATCGCATGTAAGTAATTCGACAGTCCGTTTCGGTTCGGTAAACCGGTCAGCGGATCGATGAGCGCTAACGTCTCATACGTCGTTCGTTGCTGTTCTGTATCAGACAGCTGAGCAATCAGTTGACGTAAGGCAACTGATAGAACGGTGATTTCTCGAATTCCTTGATGGGGCGGGATTGAGATTGAATGATCGTGTTGCATCTGCTCAGCAGCCAGTGTAATTTTCTTGAGTGGTTTCGTAATGAGTTGCGCGATGAACCAACCGATGATGGCAGTAACAATGGAAGCAATCAGTCCAGCGAAAAAAATAAATTTCTTCAATAGGATGGCGTCGTTAAAGGCAATTTGACTTGGTTGACGGACAAGAATCGTCCAGCCGAGACCATCGTAGTTTTTGTAGCCTTGGCTTTTAGTCGAGCCGGTCAAATAGACATTTCCATCAGACCATTCCGATACATGATAACCGGACTCGACGGGTGCGACGAGATTCTGGGGGAGCGCTTTACCGCGCCACTCATTCGGTCCGAGTAAAACAGTTCGTTGATTTTCGCTGACGATGAAAAATTCTAAGCCCTCGATTTGTTTGGTTGAACTCTTAAAGCTTTGTTCGATTTCTTTTGCCCAGGCGAAGCTCAGGTGCGCTGCAAGGACGCCAGTCAATCGACCATCAGTGAATAAAGGGGTGCTGATATCAACGAACTGTAAAGGTTCATTACTCGGATTGGGAAGCAGTTTTGCAAGCAAGACGGCATCATGGACGTCACCAATGAATGGGCGTTCTGTCGCTTCTTGGAAGACGGGGCGTGATTGAATCGATTGCCCTTCTAAGATTTGATCCGTCGAAGCACGCACTGTACCGTTCGCATCGAGTAGACCAATCCAAGAAAAATCAGGAATTTGTTGCTGGAGTTGTTCTAACGTCGTTCGTGTGACAGGAACGTCTGCTGAATTCTTAAGCGTCGGAAGCGTAGCAAGTAGATTAACTTCTGCTGCCCGTGACCACATGTAATGGTCGAGTTTGTCAGATAGCTGGTAGGCAGTCGCAGACAACGTCATTCCGACTTCTTCTTTTAGGCGATCTGTTGCACGGTCACTAATAAAAAAGGTCAAACATAAGGTCACTGTAAAAAAGAGTAGGGCAATTAGCGTTGCAAGTAACACATCAAAACGAATTGATAACTTTTGCATCTAGTGAGCTCCATTTCACCCGTAAATATACGATGACGTATTCTACTTTATTTTATCATAGTTCCTCGACAGGTCTTGAAATTTGACGAAAACTTCGACCGACTGGTTCGTATTAGAAATACTTTTCTGCTCGAAAATATAACCTAGTTTCCGCCAAAAAGACTGCCCGATTTGATTTTTTGGAAGAACTGCTAAACGAATGACGTCTTTGTACTTTAAATAGCGTTCATGAAAAGTATGATAAAGGATTGTACCGACGCCCTGGTGATGATAGCGGCCATCAATCAAAAAGAGACCAATCCAAGTTGATCCGTCCCGTGGATGTTCAGGCAAATAGTCGATAATTGCAAAAGGTCCTACATCACTTCGACATAGAAGACTGACGGTTTCGGGGTTAAGAAACTCTTTTGTGAATGCTTGACGAGTTAAAGGGAGTTGACGATTTTCTAGCTGAGCATATGCCAGGTTGTGATTAAAAATGGCTTGAACATCTTTAAAGTGGTCTGGGGTGATTTCAACAAACGTAACGTCCATGTCGAACCTCTCTTTCATCAATTTCGTAACATTCAATGCTTTTATTATACAAAGAGCAAGTGGGTTTTGATTACATAATTGTAAGAAAAGGAACTTTTTCTTTTATTTCCCGTACAATGTAAAGGTAGAGTGAAAGAAATGAGGAGGCGAAAAAAATGTTGAAGATTGAACATATCTCGAAGCGGTTAGGAAAAGAGCAAATCCTAAAAGATGTCAGCTTTGAAGTCGCACCTGGAGAAGTCTTTGGATTTTTAGGTCCGAACGGTGCAGGGAAAACGACGACAATCCGAATCATTACAGGGTTGTTAGAGCAGGACGAAGGTAAAGTGACCGTGAATGGACACGATGTCGTCGAGGAGCGTTCAAAAGCATTGACGCAAATCGGGGCGATTGTCGAAAATCCGGCATTTTATCCGTATATGACTGGGAAACAAAATCTCATTCATGCAAAAAACTTAATCCCAGGGTTAGGTGATGTCGACTACGAAGCACTTTCACGTCTCGTTGGACTGGAAGGAAAGCTATCGAAAAAAGTCGGTGAGTATTCTCTTGGGATGAAACAACGTTTAGGGATTGCCCGTGCTTTATTACATAATCCGCGTGTTCTCATTCTCGATGAACCGACAAACGGGCTTGACCCAGCCGGGATCGCAGAACTGCGTGAGTATTTACGGGCGATGGCTCGCGATCAACAGATTGCGATTTTAATATCGAGTCATATGTTGGGTGAAATGGAGCAGATTAGCGACCGGTATGCCATCATCGATCAAGGTGTCATCAAATCTGTCGAATCCGTCCGCAATGAGACGGGATCGAAAATTTTATTACGTGTTGCGCAGGAAGAAACGGAAGACGTACTTGAAGCACTTAAAACAGCAAACTATCAAGCGGATCTGTGGAATGATCGAATCGTCGTTACGGCTCCTGAAACGGCATGCCCGGCAATTGCTCGCCTAGTCGTTCCAATTGCTGATTTACACGAGTTAACGATTAAACGAATGACGCTCGAAGAACAATTCTTGCAAGTCACGAAAAAAGAGGGGGATTCACATGCTTTCACTCATACAAAATGAATGGATGAAATGGTGGACGATGAAAAAGTCGAAAATCGTCTTAGCGATTTATATTTTAATTGCAATCGGAATCGTCATTATCGCAAAGACGAATGACATTGATTTTACACGAAGTGGATTTTATGACCTGACGTCCATTATCCTAATTACGTTGCTCGGGATCATCACGATTGTTTTCACTGCTGAAGCAATCGGAAACGAAGTCCGCTATGATACGATGAAACATTTATTGATGAGTCCGTATTCACGGATGACGATTTATTTCTCGAAATTAGTGTTTTCAATCTTGCTTATGTTCGGACAATTTCTGTTGATCGTCCTGATTTCATATGCGTTGTCGTTTACGTTCTCTGAAGCAGGGGAACCACTCGTCATGCGGGATACATGGTTGCTACTTGTCAGTCCAATCTTTACGATTTTTATGACGCTGTTCTTCTCACTGCTCTTCCGCTCAGTCGGAATGATCATCGGTTTTACGGTACTCGCCCAGTTCTTCACGACGATTGCCGGAAGCGTCCTGCTCACCTTTAAACCGGGCCTTGCGAAATGGATCGTCTTCATGCATCTCGATTGGTCAATGTATTTCGATCAGAGTTTGGAGGCACAGCTTGTTAATCCGATGGATACGACATTGACGTTCTCTGTCATCTTTGTGCTCGCCCACATTCTCGTGTTGCTTGGTGGGTCGATCTTAATCTTCCAAAAGAAATCGTATACGTAAACACAACCCGTCCTCCGTTTGTCGTGGGGACGGGTTGTCAGACTGTAGACAAATGGGAGATCAAACGTCTGTTTTCGTTGCTTTCCTCGGGCGGGCGCAAGCCGTTGCTCCTTGGGTCCTAGCGGACAATGAGCAGGGTCTTGCCTGCCTCTGAAAGTGCGTTAAAAACGCACTTTTTCCCGTAGGAGTCAACGAAACGTGACGCTTTTTAGATAATATCGTGACGGATTGCCGCTTTGAAGACGAGGCGAGACCGGGAAGCGCAAACAGATTACTTCTCGATATCGCCTGTTCACGCTTTATAAGCTTTTGTCTACACGCTCACAACCCGTCCTCACATTGTCGTGGGGACGGGTTGTTTTACGATTTCACTCGATTAGAAATCGGGAAAATACGCTGGAAAAATTCAATTAACGGACCATTCAATAACAAGAACACAAAGGTTCCGACGCCAATCCCAATCAATTCGTGTTCGACGATGGAAAGAACACTTGCGATGAGGAAAGGGATTGCTAAGCTGATCGTCGCACCGATCGTCGTACTCTTGAAACGACTGATTAACGATTTCATCAAGTAATCAGGCGGCATTAAGACGAAACCGATTTGCAGGTAAAGGGCGAGACCTAATGAAATCATCGGCATCCCGATTATCATGTAAACCGAACGGGTTACAAGGTTCGATGGCACATAGAGTAGCTGATGGATCGCTAAGAAGAAATCAATCGCTGCCCCGAACAAGACGACGAGTGAAAAACTTAAGATGATTGTCCACCAACTAAAACGACTCCCTAAAGCGAGGGCACTGCCGAGTGCGAAGATATGCAGGCAAACAATCGCTAATCCGACCGTTAAAGGTGAGATTCTCGCTAAAGCTTCGCTAGCAGAAGTCCAAGGTGCACTTCCGATCGCGGCGGTGACCATAAAACTGTTTCCTAAGGCATTGATGATGATGGAAAATAAGTAAATCGTAATTCGTTTTTGTTGACTCATGGTGGAACGTAGCAGTTGATGCTACGCTTCTCACCTCCTTTTCAGACGGTTTCACGTTAAGGTATACCCTAAATTCGTCCATTCTTTTCATATGAATTCAGGAAAGGGCATTGCGGAACTGTGAGTGAACACGACATACTGATATCAAACTACAGAAATGGGGAACACCGATGACATACTTTGGTCAGAAGATTTTACCATCCGTCAGGAAACTTGAGGACTTTGAAAAAATGTTGAAAAGTCCTTATGAATACGGAGTCCTGCTTGAAATGCACGTGTCGCGTTTGAAGTCTGTTTATGAATTAGCCAATCGATATGATAAAAAAATGTTTTTACATATGGATTTAGTTCAAGGTCTTAAAAATGATGAATATGCGACGGAATACGTCTGCCAAGAATTGAAGCCATATGGCGTCATCTCGACGAAAGCGAGCGTTATCTTGAAGGCACGTCAAAAGAAAGTGAAGACGATGCAACGGATGTTCCTGCTCGATTCGAGTTCGCTCGAAAAAAGTTATCAATTGATGGAGCGGACTCAGCCTGATTATATCGAAATTCTGCCCGGATTGATGCCGAAATACATTGAGGAAGTTAAACGAAAAACAGGGCGGCTCGTTTTTGCGGGTGGATTGATTGATACGGTCGAGGAAGTAGAACAAGCGATTGCCGCGGGGGCGTCGAGTATTACGACGTCCAATAAAGAGTTGTGGCGACATTTTGAACCTGAACGATGAAAGCGCTATGATAAAACGCACAAAAAGTGTTTGACAGCGTTTTCATCGATTGTTATAGTGACATTAAGTTAATACACAGTGACGGAGAAATCGGAGATTCACGCTTTTATTCCCTTTGAGTAATTCTCAAGAGGGAGGAAGCGTGAATCTCTTTTTTTGTTGCTATTTTTATAAAAGGGGGAATAGAACATGTCAGCAGTACTAGCAGAATTTTTAGGAACAGCCTTACTTGTTGCGTTAGGTAACGGAGTCGGGGCAGGGGTTTCGCTATCAAAGTCGTATGCTAAAGACGCTGGATGGATTGTCATCACATTCGCGTGGGGATTTGCGGTAGCGTTGTCCGTCTATGCCGTCGGTCAGTTCAGTGGAGCCCACTTGAACCCTGCCGTCACACTTGGATTAGCCTTTGACGGTTCATTTGCTTGGGCAGATGTACCAGGATACATCATCGCACAAGTATTAGGTGGAATCGTCGGTGCCAGTATCGTGTACCTGCATTACTTACCGCACTGGGCAGAAACAAAAGACCCGGCAACAAAATTGGGTGTGTTCGCAACGTCACCCGCTATTCCACATACATTCGCAAACGTTGTCAGTGAATTGATTGCTACATTCTTGCTTGTCGTCGGAATCTTATCGATTGGTGCAAATACGTTCTCAGATGGTTTGAATCCACTCATCGTCGGCTTTTTGATTGTTAGTCTCGGTATGTCATTCGGGGGAACGACAGGCTATGCAATGAATCCGGCACGTGATTTAGGACCGCGGATCGCACACTTCATTTTACCGATTGCAGGAAAAGGATCATCGAATTGGGGTTACGCTTGGATTCCAGTACTCGGTCCCGTATTAGGCGGAAGCTTAGGGGGATTATTTTATCGGTCTGTTTTCTCAGGTAAGGATACACCGGCCTTCATTATCGTCGGACTTGTGACAATTGTCATTTTAGGTTTATGCTATAAATTCGGTATTCGTCCGAATAAAGAAACGTCAGTAGCGTCAAAGTCAGCTTAACTTACTAGATACAAAGGATGGGGAAGAGATGGAGAACTACATTTTATCATTAGACCAAGGAACAACGAGTACACGAGCGATTCTGTTTAATCAAGCAGGGGAAATCGTTCATTCCGCCCAACGTGAATTCACGCAGTATTTTCCAAAACCGGGTTGGGTCGAGCATAATGCGAATGAAATCTGGGGTACAGTCCTTGCAGTTGTCGCAACATGTTTAACAGAAGCGAACGTAAAAGCGAATCAAATCGCTGGAATCGGGATTACGAACCAACGTGAAACAGCAGTCGTTTGGGAAAAAGAAACGGGTAAGCCAATTCACAACGCAGTCGTTTGGCAATCAAGACAGACAGCTGAAATCTGTGAAGAGTTACGTGAAGCGGGTCATGGTGAATTGTTCCGTTCAAAAACTGGTCTTTTAATTGACGCTTACTTCTCAGGTACAAAAGTCAAGTGGATCCTCGATCACGTCGAGGGGTCACGAGAACGTGCAGAACGAGGAGAACTCTTATTCGGAACGATTGATACGTGGTTGATTTGGAAGTTGTCAGGTGGAAAAGCGCACGTGACTGACTATTCAAATGCCAGTCGGACATTGATGTACAACATCCATGAACTGAAGTGGGATGACGAATTACTTGAGATTCTTGATGTGCCTAAAGCCATGCTTCCTGAAGTCCGTCCGTCGTCTGAAATTTATGCGAATACAGCAGGTTATCATTTCTTCGGTGAGTCGGTTCCAATCGCTGGAGCAGCAGGCGATCAGCAAGCGGCATTATTTGGTCAAGCTTGTTTTGAAAAAGGAATGGCGAAAAACACATATGGTACAGGATGCTTCATGTTGTTGAACACAGGAGAAAAACCAGTCGTTTCGGATCACGGCTTATTGACGACGATCGCTTGGGGTGTCGACGGAAAAGTCGAATATGCACTCGAAGGAAGCATCTTCGTTGCTGGATCAGCGATTCAATGGTTGCGCGACGGCTTACGTCTCATTAATGATGCGAAGGAAACGGAAGCTTACGCAAAACGTGTCACATCTTCAGACGGCGTCTATGTCGTTCCGGCATTCGTCGGACTCGGGACACCTTACTGGGATAGCGATGTGCGTGGAGCAGTCTTCGGCCTGACGCGTGGAACAGAAAAGGAACACTTCATTCGTGCGACACTCGAGTCGCTTGCCTATCAGACACGCGACGTCTTGACGGCGATGGAGCAAGATTCAGGGATTGAGATGTCAGCACTTCGTGTTGATGGTGGTGCTGTTAAAAATGATTTCTTAATGCAGTTCCAAGGGGATATCATCAACGCACCAGTCGAACGTCCGGAAATCAATGAGACGACGGCACTTGGTGCTGCATATCTTGCAGGACTCGCAGTCGGATTCTTTAAGGATAAAGAGCAAATCGCGGCACATTGGAAAATGGATCGTCGTTTCGAACCAGAGATGGACGAAACAGAGAGCGATGCCTTATACGATGGATGGAAAAAAGCGGTCCAAGCTACGATGTTGTTCAAATGATGTGACATATGTTATATTGGGTATAAGTTAATAAACCGGTCGGAGAATATGGAGAGACCACAACAGCAGTTGGCATAGTCAGCTTGTTCGTTGTGGTCTCTTTTTTTCTTTTTCGAACCTAACAGGAGGAACTATTCATGGCTAACCAATCTTTTTCAAGCAAAAACCGTACAGACGTCTACAATCGATTAACACGTGAAGAACTAGATTTACTCGTCGTCGGGGGCGGAATCACAGGTGCAGGAATCGCACTTGATGCTGCGTCACGTGGTATGAAAATCGGACTCGTTGAAATGCAAGACTTTGCAGCCGGAACGTCGAGTCGTTCAACGAAACTCGTCCATGGTGGTTTACGTTACCTGAAACAGTTCGAAATTCAAATGGTCGCTGAAGTCGGGAAAGAACGGGCAATCGTCTATGAGAATGGGCCACATGTTACGACACCGGAATGGATGTTACTGCCGATGCATAAAGGCGGTACGTTCGGGCCGTTCAGTACGTCAATCGGACTCCGTGTCTATGATTTCCTAGCAGGTGTCAAACGTTCAGAATGGCGTTCGATGTTATCTGCGAAAGAAACACTCGCAAAAGAACCGTTAGTCAAACAAGATGGATTAAAAGGTGGCGGCTATTACGTCGAGTATCGGACGGATGACGCACGATTGACGATTGAAGTCATGAAAGAAGCGGTCAGTCATGGAGCACGTGTCGTCAACTATACAAAAGCGGAAGAAATCATCTACGAAGCAGGTAAAGTCGTCGGTATGCGTGTGACAGATCTCTTGACAGGAGATGTTCATGAAATCCGTGCGAAAAAAGTCGTCAATGCAACAGGACCATGGGTCGATGAGTTACGTGAGAAAGACGGTTCAAAAGTCGGGAAACAACTTCGTCTGACAAAAGGGGTTCACGTTGTCATCGACCAATCTAAGTTCCCCCTCAAACAAGCAGTCTATTTTGACACACCAGACGGTCGGATGATTTTCGCGATTCCACGTGACGGGAAAGCATATGTCGGAACAACCGATACGTTCTTCGATAAAGATACAGCGCATCCGAAATTCACGGTCGAAGATCAAGATTATGTCTTAGACGCGATTCGCTACATGTTCCCAGAAGTCAAAGTCACGGCGGAAGACGTCGAGTCAAGCTGGGCTGGTGTTCGTCCATTGATTTATGAAGAAGGGAAAGATCCTTCTGAAATTTCACGGAAAGATGAAGTATGGCAGTCAGAGTCAGGACTCATCACAATCGCAGGTGGTAAATTGACAGGATACCGCAAAATGGCAGAGCATGTTGTCAACCTGGTCGCGAAACTATTAAAAGAAGAAACGAACCGTGCCTACGCGCGTTGTTCAACAAAAAATATGCCGATCTCAGGTGGACATGTCGACGGAGCAAAAGGTTTCGAACGTTTCTTGAAATCGCAAGCACCAGCAAACGGACTCACTTCAGAAGAAGTCTTGTTCCTTGCGCAACGTTACGGATCAAACATCTCTGAAGTATTGACGTATGCGGCAGCCTACGATCAAGCAGAAACAAAACTTCCGCGTGATGTCTATGCACAATTGCATTACGGCATCGAGCAAGAAATGGTCGCACGTCCAGTCGACTTCTTCATCCGTCGGACAGGTGCTGTCTTCTTCAATATCGCTTGGGCACGTCAGTATAAAGACGCAGTCATCGAAGAGATGAAACAACACTTGAACTGGACGGAAGAACAAACGAAACAGTATACAGAAGAATTAGAAATTGAAATTCATGATGCGTCACACGCACTCGTTACTGAAAAAGCTTCTGCTGCTAACTGAATGAAATAAGTGTGAAATGCCCCCGACGTGTCGTCGGGGGGCATTTCACACTGTAGACAAAGTGCCATCGGGAGATCAAGCGTCTTTTTTCGTTGCTTTCCTCGGGCGAGGCGCAAGCCGTTGCTCCTTCGTCCTAACGGACAACGAGCAGGGTCTTGCCTGCCTCTGAAAGTGCGTTAAAAACGCACTTTTCCCCGTAGGAGTCAACGAAACGTGACGCTTTTTAGGTAATACCGTGACAGGAAGCCGGGCATGCAGATGGTTTAAAGCGCAATCCGTCTCGAATCGCTTTTTAAGCGAAAAGCAATCGGTCGCGACCCTGCAGCTTTGCTGTAGCGGCGCGGAAGATTGCCGCTTTAAAGACGAGGCGAGACAGGGAAGCGCGAACGGATGCCCTCTCATTATCGCATGTTCACGCTCCATAAGCATTTGTCGACATGCTGTGCCCCCGACGTATTGTAGGGAGCATTACAAGGTGTAGGCAAAGTGATCTCGAGAGATAAAAGCGTCTTTTTTCGTTGCTTTCCTCGGGCGAGGCGCAAGCCGTTGCTCCTTCGTCCTAACGGACAACGAGCAGGGTCTTGCCTGCCTCTGAAAGTGCGTTAAAAACGCACTTTTCCCCGTAGGAGTCAACGAAACGTGACGCTTTTTAGGTAATACCGTGACAGGAAGCCGGGCATGCAGATGGTTTAAAGCGCAATCCGTCTCGAATCGCTTTTTAAGCGAAAAGCAATCGGTCGCGACCCTGCAGCTTTGCTGTAGCGGCGCGGAAGATTGCCGCTTTAAAGACGAGGCGAGACAGGGAAGCGCGAACGGATGCCCTCTCATTATCGCATGTTCACGCTCCATAAGCATTTGTCGACATGCTGTGCCCCCGACGTATTGTAGGGAGCATTACAAGGTGTAGGCAAAGTGATCTCGAGAGATAAAAGCGTCTTTTTTCGTTGCTTTCCTCGGGCGAGGCGCAAGCCGTTGCTCCTTTATCCTAACGGACAACGAGCAGGGTCTTGCCTGCCTCTGAAAGTGCGTTAAAAACGCACTTTTTCCCGTAGGAGTCAACGAAATGTGACGCTTTTTAGGTAATACCGTGACGGGAAGCCGGGCATACAGACGGTTTAAAGCGCAATCCGTCTCGAATCGCTTTTTAAGCGAAAAGCAATCGGTCGCGACCCTGCAGCTTTGCTGTAGCGGCGCGGAAGATTGCCGCTTTAAAGACGAGGCGAGACAGGGAAGCGCGAACGGATGCCCTCTCATTATCGCATGTTCACGCTCCATAAGCATTTGTCGACATGCTATGCCCCCGACGACACGTCGGGGGCATTTTTTCATGACTTGAAATCAGATTTATTGCAAGCAGTGCCGGTGAGGATTATGCTTAGTCCATACTGAAAAATCAAAGGGAGTTGGAGTGAAATGAAAGTAGAAGTATGGTCAGATTACGCGTGTCCGTTTTGTTATATCGGGAAAAAACGTCTAGAAAAAGCAATTGAAGCGAATGGAATGAAAAATGTCGAGGTCGAATTTAAAAGTTTTGAACTCGATCCGAATGCACCGGCTGAACCGACGATGGGATTATATGAAATTCTTGCTTCGAAATACGGGACGACAGTCGAGGAAGCACGCAATATGTCACAAGGAATCGTTGAGTCAGCGAAAGCAGACGGATTAATGTACGAAATGGATCGTGTCGTTCCAGCAAATACATTTGAAGCTCATCGCTTAACTCAACTTGCGAAAAAACATGGTAAAATGGATGAGATATCGGAAGCACTCTTTCAGTCGTACTTCATGAAAGGTGAAAACTTGAATGATTCATCCGTCTTGACGCGCGTTGCACAGGAAGTCGGTCTCGACTCAGATATGGTCCAGTCATTCCTCGCGTCAGATACTTCAACAACTGAAGTCCGCGAGGAAGAAGATATGGCACGCGAACTTGGTGTGACAGGAGTCCCGTTCTTCGTATTTGACCGAAAATATGCGATTTCAGGGGCGCAACCTGTTGAAGCGTTCACGCAAGTGATGGACCGAATTCAAGCAGAGCAAAAGATTGAAGTCGTAGCAGATGGTGATGCTTGCGGAGTCGATGGTTGTAACTAAAATCTTAGGCTAACAAAAGGAGAACGTACCCTACATGAAACTTATCTTTCACCCTGAAATTCGAGATGCGCGGATTAACCTTGCCGTTGAAGAATTTATCTTGAATAACTTGAACGTCAATGAAGAAGACTATTTTTTATTTTATATCAATGGTCCGTCCATCATCGTCGGGAAAAATCAAAACACGAATGAAGAAGTCAACCTCAAGTACGTCGAGGATCATGGCATTCACGTCGTGCGTCGCCTATCTGGTGGTGGAGCGGTTTATCACGATGAAGGAAACCTGAACTTCAGTTTCTTGACGAAAGATGATGGCGATTCGTTTAATAACTACAAAAAGTTCACGGAGCCTGTCGTGCAAGCCCTTCACAAACTGGGCGTGGAAGCTGAGCTATCTGGGCGAAACGATATTCATGTCGGAACGCGTAAGATTAGTGGGAATGCCCAGTTTACGACGCGTGGACGGATGTTTAGCCACGGAACATTGATGCTTGATTCGAATATTGAAGAAGTCGTCAATGCGCTAGTCGTCAGCGAAGAAAAAATGCGTTCAAAAGGAATCAAATCAGTTCGTAGTCGTGTCGCCAATATTTCTGAATTCTTAACTGAACCGTTGACGATGGATCAATTCGTTGATCATCTGCTCGCTTCGATTTATGAAGGAAAAGAAATCGAGCGCTATACGTTGACGGAAGCAGACTGGGAAAAGGTTAATGCGATTTCAGCAGAACGGTATGGCAACTGGGACTGGAACTTCGGCAAGTCTCCAAAGTTTGATGTCATTCATAAAAAACGTTTCCCGATCGGAACGATTGATTTCCGGCTTAATGTTACGAAGGGTATCATTCAAGAAGCGAAAATCTATGGAGATTTCTTTGGTGTCGCGGATGCCTCGGAAATTGCTCAAGCATTAGAAGGAAAACGATACGACCGTGCGTCACTGCGGGAAGTATTAAGTCAGTATGAATTAAAAAAATATTTTGGTGCTGTCGAACTAGACGAAGTACTCGACGTTTTAGCATAAGCTTTTTTGGGAAAACTCTCTCTATCAACTTGCATAGGGGGAGCTTTTTTTATGGGCTACAATAAAGATAACTTTTTAGAAGGTACGTTAGAGGATTTCATTCATTTTGAACAGGTCTCAGAAGGATTACCAAAAACTGAGGATAATCAACCGCTCCCTTACTATGAACGTGACGATTATCGTGCGGCCGGGAAATTAAAAGGTAAGGTCGCAATCATCACTGGTGGTAATTCCGGAATCGGACGTGCCGTATCGCTTGCCTATACGCTTGAAGGTGCGAAAATCGTCATCGCCTTCTATGGCGATCAAGAGGGCGCAGAAGAAACGAAAGCGCGTGTCGAAGAGCTTGGTGGGGAAGTGCTCCTGTCTAAAGGTGACATTGGAGACGCAGCTTATTGTGAAGAACTCGTTCAAAAAACAATCGACAAATTTGGTCGCCTCGATATTGTCGTCAATAATGCGAGTATGCAAAAACCAGAAGACTCGCTTCTCGATATTGAAGACAAGTCGCTGGAGAAGACATTTAAAACAAATATTTTTGGAATGATGCGCCTTGCACGTGCTGCTTTACCACACCTCAAGCAAGGATCTGCCATCATCAATACAACATCATCAACAGCATATGAAGGAAATGCCCTTTTGATTGATTATTCTTCAACAAAAGGGGCGATCGTCAGCTTCACGCGAAGTTTATCCATGAATCTCGCAAAACAAGGGGTTCGTGTCAATGCTGTCGCACCAGGTCCGATTTGGACACCGTTGATCACGGAGACGTTCCCGGATGAATCTGTAAAAACGTTCGGTAAAAATACACCGATGGATCGACCGGGCCAACCGGCAGAAATGGCATCTGCGTATGTGTTCTTAGCATGTAATGATTCGAGCTATATGACAGGACAAGTGCTTCATCTCAATGGTGGCGTCATCGTCAACGGATAATGATAAAGAACGTGAAAACGTTTCCATAAAATGATATACTATCCATACTAACGCAAGCGTTATGTATGGATTTTTTTTGCGTAAAAAATGAATGGTTGTTCATTTGAAGGGGGAAGTTAATGATGATGGGATTGATTCATTCTGTAGAGGAGACCGCCCGGAGAAGTCCGGATGCAGTCGCCTACGTCTTCGAAGACACGAAAGTCAGTTATCATGAGTTTGTCGAGAAGTTCCACCGGGCAGCAGGGGCATTAGAAGCGAACGGGATTCGCAAAGGGGATCATGTTGCATTGATACTTGGGAACAGTCCAGCGTTTTTAGTTGGGTATTATGCCATCATGAAACAAGGGGCGATTGCGATTCCAATCAACCCAACATATACACCGGATGAAATCGGGTACATTTTGATGAATGGGGACGTCAAAGGAATTCTTGGGATCGCTCCGCTCGTCGAAGCAGCAAAAGCACGGTTAGTTCATTTACCGAACTTATCCGTTGTCGTATCGGTGCCGTTTAACGGGGTAATTGGCCCAAGCGAAAAAATCGGGAATGTTGAATTTACGACGTTAGAAGACTGGCTTTCCATCGAACATCCGGTCAAAGACGTGATGAATGAACTCGATGATACGGCGGTCATTTTGTATACGAGCGGAACAACAGGGAAACCGAAAGGCGCCATGCTCTCACACCGTAACTTAACATCAAATGCACAATCGATTGGTGAATACTTAAATGTGTCAGAGCGCGACCGGACGCTCGCTGTGTTACCGATGTTCCACGTCTTTTGTCTGATGGTCGTCGTCAATGCTTCACTTGCACATGGAGCATCAATCATCATTGCGCCACGTTTTTCACCGCAAGAAACGTTTGAACTGGCGAAAAGAGAGCGCGTTACGATTTTTGCCGGCGTACCGACGATGTATAACTTTCTCCTTCAAACGGTTCAGGCGCATCCGCATTTTGCCGATTACTTTGCGACGAGCCGGCTATTCGTTTCCGGTGGATCAAGCTTACCGGTTCCTTTACTCGAATCTTTTGAAAAAACGTTTAACTGTCACATACTAGAAGGATACGGACTATCGGAAGCCTCACCGGTCACGTGCTTTAACCCGTTGAACGGGATTCAAAAGCCGGGATCAATCGGTCCATCCATCATCGATGTCGAAAATAAAGTCGTCGATGAACTCGGACAAGAATTACCGGACGGTCAAGTCGGGGAGTTGATTGTCCGTGGACCGAATGTCATGACAGGCTATTATAAGATGCCGGAAGAGACACAAGCGACGCTACGCGACGGCTGGTTATATACGGGAGATCTTGCGAGAAGAGACGAGGACGGTTATTTTTATATTGTCGACCGGAAAAAAGATATGATCATCGTTGGTGGTTACAATGTCTATCCACGTGAAGTCGAAGAAGTGCTCTATAAACATCCAGGGGTCGTCGAAGCTGCCGTGATCGGTGTACCGGATGAAGAGATGGGAGAAGCCGTCAAGGCATTTATCGTGTTAAAAGATAGCGTCACAGAAGCAGAACTTCTCGATTTTTGTGCGATTTCGCTCGCAAAATACAAGTGTCCGACACGTCTCGAATTCATTGATCAATTGCCACGCAATACGACCGGAAAAATTTTACGGACCGTGTTGAAAAAACAACCATCCAATTCATGACATCCTTCTTAACCGACGACGTTCAAGCGTGAACATCGTCGGTTTTTTAGTCTATTCATGAAAATGAGAGGTTTTTGAAGGCGCGTTTGAGTGCATATACTCTAGAGAGGAGGACGATAAAATGAACATTGCATTGATTGCACATGATGAGAAAAAAGATGAGATGATCATGTTTGCCCGGGCCTACCAGGACTATTTAGCAAAGAATCGATTGTACGCGACGGGGACGACAGGGAAGCGGATCGTCGAAGCGACGGCGCTCGACGTACACCGCTGTAAATCTGGACCACTTGGTGGCGATCAAGAAATTGGCGCGATGGTTGCTCGAGGGGAAATTGACATCGTGATCTTTTTACGTGATCCGTTGACGGCACAGCCTCATGAACCGGATGTATCGGCCTTGATTCGCTTATGTGATGTCTACGACTTACCGTTAGCGACAAATGTCGGGACGGCTGAGATTTTAATTAATGGGCTTGAACAAGGTGACTTTAAATGGCGTGACATTATTCAAAAACGACGGGAAGAGGAACAAGATAAATTTTCTTCGTAAGAAACTGCTTGAGAACGCTTCTCATTTTCGTTTCATCGTGTTATAGTCGTATTGAAGATGATACTGATTATCAATTGCGATAGAAAAGGGCGGCGAAAACAATGGAAATCATTTTAATGACAGGTGTCACGGTCTTACTCGGTGGAGGAGCAACCTTCTTAGCACATATTGTAAAGACGGAACGTCGTCATATTGCGACAGATGTTAAAACGAACGTAGAACGTGCAACCTATCCATCGTTGCGCCTCGTAAAATAAATAGTTTTACTGACTAAACGTGCCTCTTTTTTTGATAAAAGAGGGCGTTTTTTTCACATTTGGAGTGTTCTCACATAATTGTGCGGAATTCCTTTGATACACTACAAAAAAAGGACTTAGTCAGGAGTGACAGGGATGCATACGATTTATTTAGTGGATGATGAAGTGAACCTGAACCGCGTGCTCGTAAAATATTTGGAACAAGAAGGATGGCAAGTGAAATCGTTCACCTCTGGGGAAGCGGCAGCTTCAGCGATTATTGAAAAGCCTGATTTATGGGTGCTCGATATTATGTTACCGGATATGGACGGATTTCAGTTGATTAAACGGATCAAGGCACATGATGAGACGACACCTGTCATTTTCATCTCTGCCCGAGACGAAGATATCGATAAAATCATCGGCTTAGAAATGGGCTCGGATGATTATATCGCGAAACCGTTTTTGCCAAGAGAACTTGTCATTCGTGTCAAAAAAATCTTAGCGCGCGCCTATGCGACACCAAAAACAGGCGTGATTCAATATGGCGATTATACAATCTATCCTGAAAAACGAGTCATCGAAGAAAATGGTCAAGAAATTGATTTGACCTCAAAAGAGTATGATTTGTTGATTTTATTCGCGACACAAATCGGGACGCCGATGTCCCGCGAACAGATTCTTGTCAGTGTCTGGGGTGATGATTACTTTGGTTCCGATCGTGTCGTCGATGATTTAGTTCGACGAGTCCGGAAAAAATTATCCAAGCTTGAACTAGAGACGATTTATGGGATTGGCTACCGGTTGGTGTCTGCATGAAGAATCGGAGTTTGGGATTTCAGATTTGGGCGATGTTTCTACTCGTCATCGCAACGCTCTCGATCGTTATCCTTGTCGTCATGCGGTCATCGATTGGAAACTTTATTGATGAACAGGTCTATTCGACGTTAGAAAACAGTGAAGTCTTCTTTTCAAAAGATGCTTCTGTCATCGACATGTTGCAGGACAATCCAATTGAATTTGATCGTCGAAAACAGGAGTCGCGTTCCGTTAATATTTTGTTGCTTTCAAAAAATGGGAAACTCTATTATGGGGGAGCTCCGCAACAATTGATTGATCAGATGTATCGTGATGCGATCAATCAAAAAGCAGAAACGGAAAAATATACGACACAACTTGATAAAGAGGACGTCTATTACAGCATTCTCAAGATAGAATCGGAAGGGGAGACGTATTATCGTGTCTCTTATGTCTGGGATGCCTATCGTCAAGAACTGATTACGCAATTGTTTTCAAAAATTGGCTGGGTCGTCGTAATTGTGAGTATCTTGACATTGTTCATTGCTTTTTGGTTAGCCCGGCGCTTGACGCAACCATTGATTGAAATTGAAGGTGCAGTCGGAAAGATTGCAGCGCAACAGTGGAATACACCACTTCCTCTCGATCGCGGAGATGAAATTGGTCGTTTGGCACGATCGGTCAATGCCATGCGCGTCGATTTAGAAAAGCAGGATAAAGCACAAAAAGCGTTGCTACAAAATATTTCACATGACCTGAAGACACCAATCATGGTCATTCGCAGTTATGCACAGTCCATTTCTGACGGGATTTATCCGGATGGTGATTTGACGGGTTCGGTCTCGGTGATTGAGGAAGAGGCCGAGCGATTAGAAAAGAAAGTCGCAGCCTTGCTTTATGTGACGAAATTGGATTATTTTGAATTAGATCGTTCTACATGGGATACGATTGATTTAGACCGAATGGTTCATTTATTACAAAGTCGTTTCTCAAGTACAAAGCCGCTCACGTGGACGATCACAGGGGAAGCCGGTCTTGTGCTTGGCGAAGGTGAACAATTACGGGTTTCACTTGAAAATGTAATTGATAATGCGATGCGATATGCTGAGACATCGATTGATATTCGTTTATCCGGGACCGAAGAGATGGCTCAAATCGAGATTGAAAATGACGGTCCACCACTCGATTCATCTTCACCACTTTTCCATCAATTTTCACGTGGTAAAGAAGGGAAATTTGGTTTAGGTCTTTATATCGTAAAACGCATCGTCGAGCGTCATGACGGGGAAGTTTCAATCGAGAACCAAGCAGTGGGAAATGGAAAAGATAAAGTTCGTGTGATTTTCAAATTCCCACGTCACTTTAAGCCAGAGATTGACTAATCAACGAAAGAACTTTAAAAACGAGATAGCGATATCTCGTTTTTTATATTGGGAAATATCGAACAGTTGAGGGCGTACAGGTGGGTTCTTTGATATAAACAAAGTAATAGAAGAAGGGAGATAGTAGGATGCCACATAACATCACGGAAGAAACGTTAGCTCTTATTCCTCAGTACGGTCAATACGGGGAACCGCAAACACTACTTATTAAAGAACGGTCGGAACTTGTGCTCGAAGGACATCCGATCAAACTGATTGAAGAATCATGTTTGTATTTTGGTTCTTCGATGCGAGGAAGAATTGAAGCAGCACGACATATCTTAGGACCAAACCGAAAAACGCCGGTTTTAATTGATTGGCAAGCACAAACCATCTTCTTTCCGACGACAGCTAAAGAAAAGGCGGAGTGTATCTGGATTAACTTTAAACAAATGAAGACCGTTAAAAAGAGTGGCGGAAAGGTGCAAGTCGAGTTTCAAACAGGACAGCGGATTGATACCGCCGCATCTGCCTATAGTATTGAACGACAGCGGATTAAAACCCTAGAATTAGCTTACGAAATGCAACGACGCTTCCAGGGGACGGGACATGAACACGTTTAACAAGTGCAGAAAAGTGGAACACTCTAACAGGAAACGTTACCAATGAGAGCGAAATGAACTTGAGTAGAAACTGAATGCGCATTGAAGGGGAGGTGAAGCGACCGATTTGGTCGCTACACGATGAATGAATCATATGAATGGTTAAACCGTAGAAAATTACAGCCGGGCTTCGGTGTTAATGGAGGACGCCGTTTTATTAGTTCACGGATCGTCCGTCCAGAAAATACACCCGGCAAACGAATTAAAGATATTAAGCGAACACGCCAACTCATCGTCGACGAGGCAGGAAATCGACGTTGGGTGACAAAGCGAGTAGTCGTCACAGATGCGTCAAAACATATGACGATTAACCGCCGCACGTCGATTGCACAAAAAGAAGTAACAGAATCTCGCTTAGAGCAAGTGAAGCAGAAACTATCTTCGAAGAAAGTATTGATTCCTGTTTTAGCGGCGACAGGGCTTGCCGTTGCCGGAGGGGTACTCGCATATGTACTTCGTCGTAAAAAAAGAAACACTCCTGAAAGTGAATAAACCAGCGTATAAGAAAAAAGCCGCGACCCTCATTTAATCCAGGGACGCGGCTTTCTCTATACATAACTTATCTTAAAGGAAACGTTTTCGAATCGAAGTTGAGAGTGCTTTCTCTGCAATTTCTTCGAGCTGTTTCAAATTCGTCGCATCAAAACTATCATTATAGAAGCGACCAACGAATTCGACACGATCATAATCGAGTTCCTTGAAAATCAAATGTTTGTGGTCATCATAAAAGACAACACGGAAGTAATCAGAGCCGCGCTCTAATGTGACGAGTCCTTTAATATGTTCAAGTTTCTTTTGCTCGTCAGACTTTTCTTCTTCAACCGGTTCCTCTGCAGTTTTCGCCTCTGCTTGTTCGAGTGCCGATTTCACTAAATCAGGTTTCTTATCTTGTTCTTCAGTCATAATTATCGCCTCCATCTTTCATTTTACATGGAAATGGACAGATGAGAAAGAAAAATCCCTCACGGTTCCTGATGAGCCTCACAAATCCGTAAGACGTTTAATGCGCCAATTCGTAAGCGCTCCATCAAACGTTCAGCTACCACTCGATTGGAAAGTGTCTCATAGATGGCCACTTCCATCAACTCTATCCAGCGAAAGGCATGCTGCTGTTCAATTGGTAAGAGTCGGTGAATCATCGCTAAATTCGTCCGCGAATCATCTAACTCATATTGGCGTGGACCACCTGTTAAGTGTGTCAAAAAAATAACTTGCGCCTGCTCGACACGTTGACGATCATCAGGAAAAATCGGACGAAGTATGGGGTCGGCATAAACAAGTTGATAAAAGCGAGCGACTAGCTGTTCAAGCATCGGGTGTTTTCCGATGTCATCATATAACATGGTATTCCTCCTGTCTAACTAATTTTAATTGGCTACAGTGTAGCAAAAATAAGTAGAAAAATATAGCTTCACAAACGGACGTTTGTTCGTATTTATGAGATAATGACGTATACAAAAACGAGCTAAGGGAGGAATTGATGACCATGAATCATATGCACCTCGGTCGTGCCGGAACCGGAAAAACCACAAAATTAATAGAGACTGTAATCAATGAACTCGAGGAGCGACCACTTGGGGAGTCGATTTATTTTATCGTCCCTGATCAAATGTCATTTGAGATGGAACGTCGCATTGCGACGGATTCCCGTCTATCTGGATTAGTACGGATGGAAGTCATGAGTTTGCGGCGCTTTGCTTTTCATATCATGCGGGATCATGGCAATCAGGCGATTCCATTTTTAGACGAGACAGGGACACAATTGTTATTACGTCAAGTCGTCGAAGAAGTTGAAAATGAGTTAAAGATTTTCAAACGGACAAAGAACATGCCCGGCTTTTACAAGGGGCTTGATGAACTGATCGCTACGTTCAAACGTTCGCTCGTCGCTCCAGACATGTTACGTCAAATTAGCGAACTTTCTCCGGAACGCTCGCCGAAACTAAATGATTTAGCTCTGATTTATGAGCGGTTCTCAGAACGCATCCTGGATAAAGCGCTTCATGCAGACGATTACTATACGACGTTACTCGACTTGTTACCGACAGCAGGTCTTGGTAATACACAGTTCTTTATTGATGGTTTCTATGAGTTTTCGTTACAGGAACAACAGGTGTTGCTTAAATTGATGGAACTAGCAAAAGAAGTGCATATCAGCTTTACAATCGATGTAAGTGATCCCTATGCGAAACAGACAGAGTTTGGGGTCTCCCAACGTTGTTATATGCAATTGCTCGAACAGATGCAAGACCGACAGCTCGAGCATGAAGAGATCCATTATGAACGGACGATTAAGTTCAAGTCGGAAGGATTACAAATACTAGAACAAGCATTGATGAGTCCTGCCTATCCGCCTGTCGATCATCAAGTGGACGGGGTCACGGTGACAGCTGCCGTCAATCGCCAAGTCGAAACGGAAGCCGCTGTCCGCCAGGCAATCCAACTCGTGCGCCAGCATGGTTACCGGTTCAATGAAATTGCTTTTATCGTACGACATCTTGAACCGTATGCGGATCATTTAGAACGTGCGTTTCAGCTCTATGATATTCCGTATTTCCTTGATAAGCGGGAAACGATGATTCATCATCCGATTGTTGAATTGATTCAGTCTGCTTTAGAGCTCGTCGTCGCCGGTTACCGTGAAGAAGCAGTCTTTCGTTTGCTGAAAACGGAATTGATGCCTCTCCCGGCAGATGACCAACGGCTCGCGCTTGATCGATTAGAGACGTTTGTCTTAGAGCGTGGCATTAAAGGCACGATGTGGCAAAAGCCGTGGCAATTGAAACGACGCTTAACGGATGAAGTCAGTCTGACGGCGGAGGAACTCGAAGAAGAGGATGAGTTAAACCGGATGCGTCAATTCGTCGTCGATGCGATTACACCGTTACAAGGCCGGTTGAAGAAATCAAAAACAATGAGTGAACATACGCGTTCGCTTTATCAGTTCCTTGAAGAACACCAGTTGACAGATCGGCTGTTCAGTTGGAAACAAGAGGCGCTCGAGCGCAATGAGCTCAGTCATGCCCGGGAACATGATCAAGTATATGAAGCGGTCTTACATTTACTTGAACAACTTGAAGCAGCAGCTCCTGAGACGGAACTGTCGACAGACTTATTCGTACAAATGGTCGAAACAGGGCTCGAGAGTCTGCGCTTCTCACTCGTCCCACCATCGCTCGATCAGGTTATCGCGACGGATTATGTCCGGGGGCGTTTACAACGAGTAAAAGTCGCATTTTTACTCGGCGCGAATGATGGTATGATTCCGTTCGTCGAAGATCAGTCGAAACTACTGTCAGAAGGAGATCATGATTTCCTTCACAATCATGGAGTTCCGGTCGGGAAAGCGTCACTGGATGTCTTTGATGACGAATTATATTACCTGTACCACGGAGTGACGGCACCGAGTGAAGCGTTGTATATCAGTTATGCTCTTGTTGATGAGGACGGGAAGGCATTACAACCAGCCTCCATCGTGAAACAAATCAAGTATCAATTACTGCAAGACCGTCCTGTCAAAACACACTTCGCAGAAGCAGGGGAACATGCACCAAATGATCAATTCGATTTCGTAACTGATCCCGACCGAGCGGCGGCTGCGACCGCAATCGAGTTACGCCGTTTACAGCGTCGGTATCCGATTCAATCGTCATGGTTTGATGTCTACAATGCATTGCTCGAGAATGGTCAAGGACGAGAACGAATGGCGTTACTCGCCGATGCGTTATTTTATCAAAACCGAGCAGATGAACTTCCAGACGACTTAGCACGTTCCCTCTACGGTGACAGCATCAAGGCGAGTGTCTCTAGATTTGAGACATATAATGCGTGTTCCTATAAGCACTTCGCACGGTATGGGCTACGTTTGAAGGAACGAAAACTATATAAATTCGAGGCACCCGACATTGGAAATCTATTTCATGGCGCGTTAAATGATTTGTCGGTCAACATCAAGGAGTCCGGCAGAAAATGGCGTGATTTAGATGATGCATCGTGCACAGAACTTGCGAAAAATGCCGTGGAAAAAGTGACACCAGACATTCAAAATGCCATTTTGATGAGTTCGAATCGGTTCGGGTACATTCAGAAAAAACTGACGGATGTCGTCGAACAAACGGCGAAGATGCTCGTCAAACAAGCAGAACGGTCCGACTTCGAACCTGATTTATTTGAAATCAGCTTTGGGAACGCGATGTTCCCGCCCTTACGGTTTACACTGCCGGATGGAACGGAAATCGAGTTCACTGGTCGAATTGATCGAGTCGACCAAGCGACGATTGGTGACCAATTGTACGTCCGGATTGTCGATTACAAGTCGAGTGCCCGAGCGCTTGATTTTGCTGAAATTTATTATGGTCTTGCGATTCAGATGTTGCTCTATTTAAAAACGGTCGTCGAACAATCAGAAGTCTTATTTAATCAACAAGCGAAACCAGCAGGCGCCCTGTACTTCCATGTCAAAAATCCGATGTTACGAAGTGATTTGTCGGCGGCTGAAGAAGAACGGAATCGTTTATTGCTCGAATCCTACCAGATGCAAGGTGTGATCGTCGAAAATGATGATGTGTTACGGGCGATGGATCAAATCGCGTTTGATGAACGGAAAAAATCGCCACTCGTCAAAGTGACGTTTACGAAGACAGGGCTGCATAAATCACATACAAAAGGGGTCGTCAAAGAAGCGGAACTGAACGCGTTGATGGATCATGCCTGGGACGAATTGAAAACCAGCAGTGCCGAGATGTACGCGGGAGATATCGCCATCGATCCGTTCGACTATCAAGAGCGAACACCGTGTACGTTTTGCGAATACCGTTCGGTCTGTCAATTCGACGAATCGCTCGGGAACAGTTATCGTCAACTAGACCCTCTATCTGAAAAAGAAGTATTGGACCGACTGAAGGAGGAAGAGGAATGAGCGTCAATTGGACGGATGAACAACAACAAGCAATCGATGCGCGCGGAGGACACATTCTCGTGTCGGCAGCAGCCGGTTCAGGGAAGACCGCCGTACTCGTCGAACGGTTGACGCAACGCGTCATCGATCAGGAAGATCCACTGACGGCAGACCGGATTTTAGTCGCGACGTTTACAAACGCTGCCGCAAAAGAAATGAAGACGCGTGTCATCGAGGCAATCGAAGCGAAAATCAAAGAAGCTCCAGACGATATCTATTTGAAGAAGCAGCGTCAGATGATGAACCGGGCACAAATCACGACGATCCATTCCTTCTGCTTATCAATCTTACGGGAAAACTATTATCGAATCGGACTGGATCCGGCTTTTCGAATTGCGGATGAAGCCGAATTATTGTTGTTACAAGATGATGTACTGGAATCGGTCTTTGAAGAGTTTTACGCTGCCGCCAATCCGGCATTTTATGAATTGATTGATAGTTATACTTCCGATCGGGACGATCAGGCAATGCTCTCTCTGATTTCAAACTTGTACCGGTTTTCGCGTTCGCTACCAGATCCAGACGGTTTTTACGAGCATCTGCTTGCACAATACGACCAGCCGGTTGATCCCGATGAATCTTCGTTGCTGACACGACTCCTTGAACTAGAATGGCAAAAAATCGCACCGATTTTAGAACGTTACCTTGAGCTCTCCTATCGTTTGCATCAGTCCGGCTATACAGAAATGGCGGAGCTCCTATTGCGTGACATTGAACCGTTACGTCGCATTAATCCGGAGACTGACCGTTGGACGACGGTCGCACTGGCATTCCAAGCTGTCGAGTTCGGACGCTGGAAAAGTCCGCGTGGGGATGAGGCGATTAAAACATTTCAAACGGAACGGACGCGTCTCGTCAGTGATTTGAAAAAGCGTCAGGAGCTATTCGTTCAAAAAGAGGGTGTCGACTACCTCGAAGATCTTCGGTCGCAACTTGGACATGTCGAGATGATCGTGACACTCGTCCGAAAGTTTGCTGAAGCCTATCTCGAAGCCAAACAAGAACGGGGGCTTGTCGATTTTTCCGATTTGGAACATTTTGCTTTAGCCGTTTTAGAAGAAGACGGGGCACCGACCGATGTCGCCCGCTTGCTTCAAGAACGCTTCGTCGAAGTGCTCGTCGATGAATACCAAGATACGAACGAAGTGCAAGAACGTATCTTGACGTTAGTCTCCCAATCAGACGAACAAACAGGGAATCTTTTTATGGTTGGCGATGTTAAACAATCGATTTATAAATTCCGTCATGCTGAGCCGGGACTTTTTCTTGATAAGTTCAAGCGATTCCGGCAAACAGATTATGGGACACGAATCGATTTGACGAAAAATTTCCGGAGTCGTCTTGAAGTCCTTGATGGGACGAATCATATTTTCAGACAAGTGATGGATGCCGCCGTCGGTGAGATCGATTATGACGACGCAGCCTATCTACGGCTCGGGAATCTTGGTTACTTTGAATCAGAACAAGTCGAACCCGAGTTGATTCTAATCGATCAACAAGATGAAAATAAGGAAGAATTAGAGGCGCGTGCCATCGCAACCCGAATCATCGAGATGGTCAATGAGGATAACCCTTACCTCGTGTTCGATGCCAAACAAAAACGTTTTCGCAAATGTGAATATCGGGACATCGTCGTGCTCGTTCGTTCACGTGGGAAACGCGTTCAAGCGCTCGTTGAAGTGTTTGAACAATATGAGCTACCGGTATACGCGGACACGACCGGCGGTTACTTCCAAGCAACGGAAATTCAAATCATGATGGCATTATTAAAAACGATTGATAATCCGTTACAGGACATTCCATTCGCGAGTTTGCTCCGGTCGCCGATTTTTGGTCTGACCGATCGTGATTTAGGGCGAATCCGTGCAAAGTCGAAGGATACGAGTTTTTATGAGGCTGCCGTCCATGTCGCAGGCGAAGCGACGCCACTCGGGATTCGGGTCGATGAAGCGTTACAACGTGTCAATCAATGGCGGACAGAAGCCCGTGGGAAGTCACTTGCCGCACTCATTCGCTCACTGTTTGACCAAACCGGGTATTTCGAATACGTCGGATGCCTTGCAGGAGGACGAAGTCGTCAAGCGAATTTGAATGCGTTATATGAACGTGCAAAACAGTATGAAGGAGCAGGATATCGGGGGTTGTATCGTTTCCTACGACTGATAAATCGTTTAATTGAGCGTGGCGAAGACTTTTCCGAAGCTCGTTCACTAGGAGAAGACGAAGATGTCATTCGCGTCATGACGATTCATCAATCGAAAGGGCTCGAGTTTCCGGTGACGATCGTCAGTCAACTTGGCAAACAATTTAATAAACAAGATCAAATCCAAGCCATTCAATTACACAAAACGTATGGGATTGCGCTTGACGCGATTGATCCAATCAAACGCTTGCGGTCAGGTACATTGTTAAAAGAGGTCATTCGCCGTGAGATGGATCGTGAAATGAAAGCAGAAGAAATGCGGGTTCTTTATGTCGCGATGACCCGAGCAAAAGAAAAGTTGATATTAGTCGGTTCAATCAAGGGATTAGATGAACAGTTGTTAAAATGGCAAGCTGCTCCACCTGATGAATTATTGTTGCCGGAAATAGATCGTCGTAATGCGAAAACGTATGCAGACTGGGTAGCACCAGCTGTACTTCGAAACTTTATGTTACAAGAAGGAGAGCAACAATGGGCATTCCGGATCATGGAATTGAACGAAATTGCGCCATACCAAGAAATTTCGACGATGATTGAACAGTTGGAACATGTTCGTCAACTCGAAAAAATCGACCGACTTGAAAATCAAGCATTTAAAGCACGGATTGAAGAAAGTTTTTCATACCGTTATCCGCATCAAATCGCAACGGAAACGGCAGCGAAGCAAACCGTGACTGAACTCAAACGGACCGAACAACTGGAGCGGGCAGCGTTTGAAGCGACAGAACGCCAGGCGACGTATTACCGGACTCCACAGTTCTTAGGCCCGGTCTTGACGGGAGCAGAACGCGGGACTGTCTTACACTTAGCGATGCAACTTTATGAAGCGGATTTGCCGCTTGCTGAACAAATCACGAAGTGGGAGACAGGTGAACGAATCTCAGAACAAGAAGCTTTGACGATGCGTGATGCACAAAATCAGCTCGAGACGTTCCTGGCGTCAAGCATCGGACGATTATTTGAGGATCGTTTACGGACGGGAGACGTCTATCGTGAACTTCCTTTCACGTACAAAATCGATGCCTCACGTTTTCGTACGGATTGGCATGGTCCCGTTGATCAAGCAGTCATGCAAGGGATTGTCGATTGTTTAATTCGAGACGGGGAGGACTATATTCTTCTCGACTATAAATCGGACCAAGTCTTTGAAATGGGTGCTGATCAAAACCCAGCCCAAATTTTACGCGAACGGTATGCAACACAGTTGAATTTATACCAAGAAGCGCTGGAGTCGATTTTAAATATTTCAATTTCGCAGAAATTGATTTATGCATTTTCGTTGCAACAGGTGATTGAAATTGACTGACTAGGTAAACGAAAAAAACTGTTATCTACTAATTGTACTTTGTCTACACGAGACCTCTAGAAATAGGGGTCTTTCGCTAATACTAATGTGTTGGGACACGAGTGCTCCTGACAGCACCCAATACCTGCATTTTAGTCTTGATAAGTGTTGGAATTGTTTTTACTAGAGTGACTAGTGCGACCTTTTACGTTTTTTTGTTTAGAGACGTGTGAAAAACAAAAGTCAACCGAGTGATTTCCATTTCCTATTGTGAAGGAACTGTGTAGAATGAATAAGGTATGGATTAAGATAAGTGGATACATTTAGGAGGAATTATAGATGGCACGTATTTTATTAGCAGAGGACGAAGACGTATTACGGATGTTGGTCCTTGATACGTTAGAAGATGAAGGGTATACGATCGATGAAGCGACGGATGGCGACGAAGCCTACCAAAAAATCATGAGTCAGCATTATGATCTTGTATTACTTGATTACATGATGCCAGGGATGACAGGGATTGAAGTCATCGAAAAAGTACGACGTCACCCGGACAAACAACAATTAAAAATTATGATGCTGACGGCGAAGAGTCAACAATCGGATCGTGAACGCGCTGAAGAGATCGGGGCGAATTACTTTTTCTCAAAACCGTTCAGTCCGTTAGAGTTGATTGATGTCGTAGGAGGAATATTGAGTGATCATCAAGTGGATTAATCGAAAAATCGGACGCCAATTGATGGCTTCCTTTTATGTCGTTTTAGCTACGCTGATGATTTCTTCTTTGGCCGTCTACAACTATACGGACACAAGGTTACAAGATACCCGCGCGAAGCTTGAAGATATCAGGGATCGTAGCGCCCGGGCCGGTGCACTATGGGAAGAGTGGCAAGACCTTCAGTTTAATATGCGTGGTTATGCGTTAATGGGGGATGCCACCTTATATGAAAAAATCGCTGCGCAACAAACAGCGATTGATCGTCAAACACGGTGGTTCGAAAAAAATGCGATTTATGAGCAAGGAAAAGTCTATGCGACATCTTCACGCGAATTGTATAGCTATTACTTCGATTCGGTTTTGCCGCTTGTGCAGTCCTATGTAAAAGGTAAAAAAGATGGGGACGTCACAGAGACGTTTCTTCGCGGGACGACTTTAACGAATCTTCCATTAGGGAAAGAACTTGTTGCGGATGGAAAAATCTCATTAGATGACGCAGGCAATATCGATGTCCTCTCGGAAATCGATAAAAGTGAGCTGGCACTTGGAGGATACCGTGAATTTCTTGATGAGTGGGCAGAGAGAACGAGCCAACAGTTAGGACAAGAGATTCGAACGACACAACTGATTTGGTTGTCGAATATCATCGTCGTCATTGCTGTGTTGATTTTCTTTATCTACCCGTTCATTCGAAGAATCACCTCTGAACTGTTAGGACTCGTTAAAAATAGTCAGCGCCTTGCAAATGGAGAAGACATTTCGAACATTCAAGTCCCAAAACGAAAAGACGAAATCGGAATCCTAGCTTTGTCATTCAATCAAATGGCTAGTTCGATTTCAGAAAATAAACAACACTTACTCGCAAAAAACGAAGAACTGCAAGCGCAACAAGAAGAACTGCAAGCACAACAAGAAGAACTGCAAGCCCAACAGCAAGAACTAGAAGAAGCGTTAGAACTGACGATGCGAAATGAACAGCATCTTCAATACCGAAATGATTTAACAGAGACGCTTGCCGCTCGGGAAGCATTGACAGCTTATCCGGAAATCATCGAAAAACTTGTAGCGATTACAGGTTCAGAAATCGGTGCCCTCGTTTTCGTCGATGAGGGACAAAGTTATTCTGTCGTCACACATGGTATGACAGAACAATTGACGGACCAATTGCTTGGTAGCGATTTCTCATTGTTGAAGCGAGCAGATACTTTGAAAAAAGCAGTCCATTCGTCGAAACAAGTATCGAGTAATCACCCGTTGCCCTACCCGTACTATATGTATGAGACAGCAGTACCGATTTTAGATCCGTCATCGGATGAAGTGATTGCCTTCATCTATCTCGTTCGTTACCGCGACCAATTTACGAATGAACAAATGCGGGATGTCATGTCGTTCTCACGTCAATTGTCGCTCTCCCTATTACGGATGCGGTTATTTGATGAGATGAACAAAGAAAAAACGAAAACTGAACGTATTCTCGATTCGATCCGTGAAGCGGTGATTTACATTGAACCCGGTAAAGAAGAGGTCTTCGTCAATCAGCCATTGTATGATCTATTTCCGGAGTTGCGCTATGGAGCGAATGAAGAAGTCGAGACACTTGATTTCTGCCTAGAAGCAATTCATTCCATCGTCGATGACCAAGCGATATTTTCACAGTACGTTGAAGCCGTTCTAGAAGGAGATGTCCCGACAGAAAGTCTTCAATTCTCAATCCGACAACAAACGGTCTTTATTCAATTTTATGTCGAGTCGATTGAAATTCTTGGTGTCCACAAAGGGACGATGCTCGTCTTGCGTGACGTGACGAAAGAAACGGAAATGGATCGACTGAAGTCGGAGCTTGTTTCGACAGTTTCGCATGAATTACGGACTCCGTTATCGTCCATCTATGGATTTACGGAGTTGATGTTGAATCGAGATATCGACACGCCCCGTCAAGATAAGTATTTGCAGACGATTCACTCTGAGACAGAGCGCCTTGCCAATCTCGTCAATGATTTTCTTGACGTCCAACGGATGGAATCGGGGACACAGTCGTATAAAAAAGAGCCGCTTGATTTGCGCCTACTCCTTGAAGAGACGACACAATTTTATGCAGCATCGACGAAAAAACACACGATTTCTTTCCGAGCGATGAGTGAGGCACTTCCGCTCATAGAAGCAGATGAAGAAAAGATGAAACAGTTGATGAATAATCTACTGAACAATGCCGTCAAATATTCACCGTTCGGTGGAAACATTGATGTGACCCTGTCGATTGAAGAACAACATGTCTTGTTCGAGGTCCGTGATCAAGGGATTGGTATTCCAGCGTCAGCACTCAACCACTTATTCGAGAAGTTTTATCGTGTCGATAATTCAGATAGCCGTAAAATTGGCGGGACGGGACTGGGACTCGCGATCTGTAAAGAAATCGTCACGGGTCACGGCGGAGAAATTCAAGTCGAGTCCATCGAAAAACATGGAAGTACGTTCATCGTTAAACTTCCGTTACTAGTAGAACGTGTGACGATTTCTTGAATAAACGATATGTTACGAAAATAAACCTATATCTAGTAGAGAAAATCAGCTACCATGAAATAGGAACTAGAAAAAGGGGGAAATCATCATGCCAATCACTGCTTTTGTTCATACCCATGTTTTGCTGTGGGTGTTACTACTCGTTACGTTCTTTGTCGCCTTCTCAATGTACAAGAAGGGAAAACCTGCGGCTAAAGGAATCCACATGGCCTTTCGCCTCTTCTTGGTATTAACGTTCGCGACAGGATTGTATCTGTATATCAAAATCATGGGGATGTCTGAAAATCCGGACGGGTTATACCATGCAAAAATCACCGGTGGTTTATTGTCACTCATCTTGGGTGAATTGACATTAGTTCGATTGAAGAAAGGAAAATCGTATTCTGGATTCTTGCTCGGATTTGCGGTTCTCATACTCGTGACGATTTTCTTAGGGTACTCGTTACCATTCGGTATGGAGTTCTTCTGATTCACTGCCCGGTTAAGAGTCGACCATCATTGTGTTCCGGCACAGCGATGGTCGACTTTTTTATTTTGCGTGTTCCCGTCTCGATCGAGGAAAACATCGAAAAAAATGCTGTTATCTCCCGATAGCACTTTGTCTACAGTCTGAAGCAAAAGTTTAATGCGTTTTTTTTGTTTACAAGTTGTTGTTATTTGGGAAAAGGGATGTATTACGTGGTAGAGAGGGGAACGCTTGTGGCACAGTTGAAAGAATGGACAAAGGTTTTTCGGGCGAGAAAATGGATGAAGCGAGCGGAACCGGTTTTACCATTATGGCATGGATATATTGGGTATAAATATGGGTTGTTCGATGTCTTAGGTGCTGGTGCAACACAAGCAGAAGCGCAAATACGACTGAAGCAACCGCTCACAACAGAGGCGTTATCGCGTTGGTTCGAGGTTGGTCTGGCAGTCGGACACCTCAAAAAGAAAGATTTACGGTATACGGCAACACGGCACGTCCTTCCAGAACTTTCGAAAGCAGATGACCGTAGTATCGGCTTCATGTTATCAGAACTGATGGAACTTCATTTACCGGCTTTATTTTCTTATCCACAATTTTTAGAGGATGGTCAACAGAAGACCTTTAATGGAGAAGAGCATGGGGACATCGTTGCTGAGACGTCCGCACTTGTCGAAACGGTTGCATTTCCGGCAGTACGTCATATCATTCGAAATGAAAACGTTACGTCCTTACTTGATATCGGATGTGCGTACGGAGGATACTTACGAAAAATCCATGAAGCCTTACCGGAACTCCGTCTGGCTGGAATTGATATCGAAGAGTCTGTCATCGCTGAAGCGAAGCGACGCGATACGACAGGGGAAATTGATTTTGTTGTCGGAGATATTAAAACCTTTGAAGTAACGGAAACATACGATGGTGTCATGATGAACAACATTCTTTACTATTTCCCGAAGGAAGAGCGACTCCGTCTCCTCGAAGGTGTCCGTCGCTTCGTCAAGGACGATGGAACAGTTATTCTTGTCACACCACTTCGGGATAGTGAATACGGGGCGCCGTTCTCAGCTGCCTTTAACGCCTTCATGACGTTACACGAAAATCTATATCCGCTTCCTGGGAAAAAAGAATTGACTGAACAATTACATGCGGCCGGTTTCGAAAATGTATCGATCACACCATTTTTGAAAGAAGGAGCTTGGTATATCGTCACTGCAAACGCCACTTCCTAAGCGGAAGCTTGGCGTTTTTACAGTTTGAAGGCACTTTAGATTTGTGGGCATAGTATGTGATTAGTATAATAGTAAAAACAAGCAGAGAGAAAAAGGAGAGATTCGTGTGAAGCAGCGTGTAGCCGTTATTGGAGCAGGACCCGGAGGACTCGCCTGCGCCATGTTGTTAGCAGGGCGAGGAGTAGATGTGACTGTGTACGAGAAACAAGCAGTCGTAGGTGGACGGACATCACGTGTGCAAGTTGGTGATTATCAATTTGATCGAGGACCGACCTTCTTAAATATGCCCCATATTTTAGAAAATCTATTTACGAGCATCGGATTGAATTTACACGATTATTTGGAACTGAAGGCACTGGATCCGATGTATACACTCTATTTCAATGGAGGGAAGGATCAGTTCACGATGACGACGGACCGAGACCGGATGAAGCAAGCAATTGAAGACCAGTTCCCAGGTAATGGAGAAGGTTATGATCGCTTTATGGCGGAACAAGCATTGAAACTAGGGAAGTTGATGCCTATCCTCCAAACGAAGCATGATCGATTGACGGATTATTTATCGCCACGTGTGTTGACGGCGTTACCTCGGCTATCGTTAGGACGCTCGTTATATGACGTATTGTCGGATTACTTTACAAGTGAAGAATTAAAGTATTCGTTTACATTCCAAGCAAAATACCTTGGTATGTCAGCTTGGGAATGTCCAGGCGGCTTTTCAATTCTATCTTACATGGAACATGCTTACGGCGTTCATCATCCGATTGGCGGAATGAACCGCATCCCAGAAGCGATGAAACAAGCAATTGAGGACTTAGGCGGGAAAGTTCATCTGAATGCTGGAGTCGATCAATTGATTTTAGATGGAAAAGAAGCAACCGGTGTTATTCTAGAATCGGGAGAACATGTGTTATATGACGATGTAGTCGTAGGTGCGGATTTCGCTCATGCGATGAATCATCTCGTACCGGAAGGCGTTCTCAAAAAATGGTCCCGTCCGAAAATCGATCGTAAAAAATTCTCATGTTCGACATTCATGTTGTATTTAGGCGTCGATAAACGGTTTGACGCTCCGCATCATACGATTTATTTTGCGGAAGACTATGAAAAAAATGTCCGTGAGATGACACAGACTCTCGAACTTTCAGAAGACTTTTCGTTCTACGTCCAAAACCCGTCAATCATTGACACGACGCTTGCTCCTGAAGGCAAGTCATCTCTATATGTGCTCGTCCCAGTCCCGAATAACTACTCGGATCTTGATTGGGCAGTTGAAGGACCAAAGTTACGCCGGAAAGTCCTCGACGCACTAGAAGAGCGTTCTCCTTATAAAGGTGTGGAAGCTGCAATTGAAGTTGAAGAGATGTTCACACCTGACGATTGGGAAGCGATGGGGGTCCATCAAGGAGCAACTTTTAACTTAGGACATCAATTGACGCAGATGATGTATTTTAGACCACACAATCGGTTTGAAGAATTAGATCATGTCTATCTAGTTGGAGGCGGGACACACCCAGGTAGTGGTCTTCCGACGATTTTTGAGTCCGCTCGTATTACTGCAGATTTGTTGACGGGTGAAGTAGGTGTGACGAAATGAAGATTGGATTTGTAGGTGCGGGCGTCGGGACACTGCATGCGGCGCTCTTATTGACGAAACGCTATCCAGAGATTGATATTACAATCTACGAAAAGGAAGGGCGGGTCGGCGGTCGACTCGCTTCTGTCGACTTTGAGTCAGGCGGTCGGATTGATCAAGGACCGACGATTGTCTTGATGCCTGGAAAATTACAGGAACAATTAGCGGAAGCAGGACTCGATGGAGTCGAATTGTTACGAATCGATCCCCTGTACGATTTACATTTTGATGATGGGACGGTCGTGACGAAACTCGGAGATGTCGTCGATCAGGCAGTTGCGATTGAGCGACAGTTTGGAGAAGGCCGTGGCTTTTCTGAATTTATGCATCAAAAATCAAAGGATTATGACATCAGCGTATCGAAATTTTTAGAGCGGAGTTATTTCCGTAAATCTGAATTGTTACAGCCAGGCATGTTGAAACCATTAGTAAAGATGCATGCACTTGAGACAGCGCATGATC
Source organism: Exiguobacterium oxidotolerans JCM 12280 (assembly GCF_000702625.1). NCBI lineage: Bacteria > Bacillati > Bacillota > Bacilli > Caryophanales > Exiguobacterium > Exiguobacterium oxidotolerans. Next base: position 2,369,716 of record NZ_JNIS01000001.1, read on the forward strand.
ATTTGAAGCGCTATTTTAAAAATAAATACTTGCGAATGGCATACAGTTTTCCGACATTTTACATCGGTGGAAATCCTTACACGACTCCCTCGATTTACGGTTTGATTCCATATCGTGAGCAAGCAGAAGGTGTCTGGTACGTCAAGGGCGGCTATTTCTCTTTAGCTGAGCGCATGTATGAAGTATTGGTTGAACGCGGTGTTCGTTTTGAATTCAATCAGTCCGTCGAACGTGTCACGATTCAGGACGGGCAAGCGACAGGTATCGTGGTGGGTGATGCAGAATATCATTATGATAACGTTGTCTTAAACGGTGAGTTTCCATTGATGGAATACCTTGTCGAAGGGAAAAAACCGAAAGCTTATACGCCTTCTGGTGGAACATTACTCTTGTATTTTAAAATGCGAGGAAAAGTTAATCTGCCGGTTCATCGTTTTTTGATGCCGAATGACTTAGAACCGTTGATGAACTCGATTTTCCATCAAGATGAACTACCAGAACATCCGGCTGTCTATTTGTTTAATCCGAGCAAGGTTGACGATTCGCTAACGGATTGTGAGGATAGTGTCGTCTATGCGTTAGTTCCTTCTCCGCGGAATTTTAATCGGGAGAAGTTCGAACAACACGGTTTTATTGAAACCATCTTAACGAAAATTGAGAGTCATCATCCAGGATTCCGTGATCAAATCGAAGAAATGCAAATCCGAACACCACAAGACGCAAAAGAGTTTGGATTGTATGAAGGGGGAAGCTTTGGCATCGCACCGACCATTCGCCAATCAGCAGCCTTGAAAACGCAGGCACGCCCTTATCCTGATATTGAACGATTATATGCAGTAGGTGCATCCGTCCATCCATGTGGAGGCGTTCCGATCGTCATGATGGGAGCGACATTACTTGTCAATCGTATGGAACAAGAGATGAGGTGGAAAAATGAATACAGTGACGCAGGCATACGCAACGTGTGAAGAAACGATTCAGAACGGATCAAAAACCTTTTATAAAGCATTTTCGTTATTACCAAAACAAGATCGATTAGCCGTTTATGCCATTTATACATTCTGTCGTTTTTTAGATGATGCCGTTGATGAATCCGACACACCTAAAGAAAGTTTGGAAGCCTTTTTAGAAGAATTTCGTTTATTCCGTGCAGGACACCCTATAAAAAAGCCACTTTGGATTGCACTAGCTGATGTTTTTGAACGGTATGAGATGGATGAGATGCCCTTCCTGGAGCTGGCGGAAGGAATGCGTTGGGACATCGAAAAAAATCGCTATCAGTCACTTGAAGAAACAGAACAATACAGTTATTATGTTGCGAGTACGGTCGGCTTGATGCTGCTGCCGATTTTAGCACCGGGTCAACCGGAACTCCGTCAATCTGCGATCGAGTTAGGCATCGCGATGCAATTAACGAATATTTTACGGGACGTCGGTGAAGATGCAAAGCGTGGCCGAATCTATTTGCCGAAAGAATGGATGGATGAATACGACGTCACGCCACATTCCTTGCTCGCAGGAACGCCGTCTGGGGACTTCGTAGGTCTTTGGGAGGCATTAGCTCTACGCGCAGAGCATCTCTATGATGCAGCAAGTCCTTCGTTCGAGCGTTACCCAAAAGAAAGCCGACGGGCCTTAAAAGTGGCAGCATTGCTTTATCGTGGTATTTTGGATGCGGCACGCGATAACCAATATGATGTTTTTACGAAGCGGGCGTACGTGAGCCGCTGGCAAAAGATGAAGTTACTCGCAACGATTTAAAAGTCCATAAAAAAAAGACCTTGGCGGGGACCAAGGTCTTTTTTTATGTTTCGTCTAGACCGGGGAGTCTAAGACGTTTCTGAGCGATTTTTGAAACAGTTGAGCAGTTGCTAACAAGACAGGTCAACAATTCACGGGGATGAACTGTATTTCAACGAGCTGCCTGTGAACCAATCAGGATGAGACGATCTAAGGGGGAACGTCGTAAATCATGCTGACCGTTCAAACGTAGAACTACTTCGTTTAAGTGGGTCTTAAACGATGAATCAAATAACCGCTGCATGTGTGTTAAGTTCCTAAACGCTCTTGACTCGGGGAAGTCACCTTGCGCTTGATTGAGGATGTGGGGTCAATCACTACCTCTTGAACTCGAAGTAATCGTATCAAATCTTAGTTGTCCGTACAAGTAATCGATTTGCAATTCACATAACGTTCACAGGGATTGGGCAACACTTGACACGATTCGTTCACTTGCCAGTTTTCCTGAAAGCGTCACCATTGGACTACCGCCACCAGGATGGGTCGATCCTCCCGCGAAAAACAAATTGTGAACATTTTTTGAACGGTTGCTTGGGCGCATGAACGCATTGCGTGTACCATTTGAAGATAGTCCATAAAGAGACCCATGATACGCAGAAAATTTTTGTTCGATATCGGTCGGTGTGATGCGTTGTTCGAAGACGACGTCCGATTCGATATCGATTCCGAACTGTTTCAGCCGTTGATTAATCAACTGATCATACGTGTCGAAGTCGATGACGTTGCCTTCATTCGTCGCGGGTGCGTTGACAAGTATAAAGAGGTTGTCCCCAGCTTCGCCCATCTCAGGTGCCGTAACGGAAGAATTTGAAATGTAGATAGTCGGTTCTTCCGCGTAACGGTGTTCTTCAAAAAGGGCACGAAATTCTGCTTCATAATCCGATGAGAAGAAGACGTTATGATGGGCAAGCCCTTCAATCCGTCGCGTGAGCCCGATACAGCGAACATAGGCCGAAATCGAAGGTTCCATTTGACTAGGTGTCGGGTTTTTAAAATCGGGTCGAATCGTTTCCGAAACGAGACGCGGGTATTGCGTCAATAGATCACCATTCATCACGACGAAGTCGACAGGTAAGTAATCGACATGATTCAGTTCGATTTCTGTCGCAAGTCCATCCGTAACTTCGATTTGTGTGACTTCCTCGCCTAAGCGGAAAACGACGCCCATCTCTTGCGCCCGGCGTGCGAAACCTTCTGCGATTGCCGTATTTCCGCCACGAGTAAAGTAGACGCCGTCATTCAGTTCGAGATGAGCGATTAAAGCAAATGTCGCGGGCGCCTGAAAAGGACTACTACCAATATACGTCGCGTAACGATCGAGTGCCTGAATCAGTTGAGGATCCTTGAAATAGCTCTTATGCAGCGAATGAATCGTTTTGAACGGGTGAACTTTGACCATATCTCGTAGTAAAGAGAAATTGAAATATGAATCGATATTGATAAAAAATTGCTGTTTGGCGATTCGGAATAATTCGGCGGCCTCTTCTTGATAGCCTGTGATATCATTTTTTGCTAATTGTCCGTTCGTAAAACGGTCGATTTCCGTCCGCATTGCTTCCCGGCCATGTGTAAAAGTTAAGGTCCGCCCGTCAGGAAAGTGATTGGCGGTATGGCGTGCTAATTTTTCGAACTGGAAGTAATCATCGGGATCTGCTCCCGACTCCCGAATGACAGATTGAAAGACTTCAGGCATCGTGATGGTATTTGGACCGAAATCAAACCGGTGTCCTTCCGTGATCAGCGGCATCAATTTTCCACCAATATGATCATTTCGTTCAACGACAGTAACTTTAAATCCTTTTGAAGCGAGTGAAATAGCGGCACTTAAGCCACCTAAACCGGCTCCGATGATAGCGACATGTTTCATAATGAACAATTCCTCCTTAAGAATAGATCCGACCTTTCCAAGTGATTTCCCGTTTCCGAGCTCTTCGAATCATCGCCGTTGCAAGTAAGAGGACATAAAGACCGGTTGCGAAGGGGTGCAACCACCAAACGTGGCGAATCCGCGCCATCCGATCAATCCTGTATCGTGCGAGCAACAACAGAGCAAGTCCACCAATCGTCTCCCAAGACGGAAAGAGGAGGGCAGCTGGTAATAAAGAAAACTGTACGAGATAGAACAACAAGAAGTAACTGCCGATGAAGTAGGAGTCGTTCATTCCCCGAAAGACATTTTTGAGAAATCCCTGCCAGACTTCACCGTTCGTAGCATACATGTCACAACTGACATAAGGGGCGACGTGAACGAGTGTCGTCGTATGACCGTGTTGCTTAAACGTCCGACAGAGCTCTAAATCATCGACGAGTGCCGTTTGAATCGCTTGATGTCCCCCGACGTGTAAATACGTTTCACGTTCAACGAGTACGACCATCCCGTTCGCAGCGGCAAAAGCAGGGTGCTTTACCTTGCGAAAGGCAAGCGGGAGATGTTGCGAAATTAAGACGTGTTGCATCGGAATCAAACACTTGCCTAAAAACGTCGGTACAGGAAAAGACGGAAAACCAGATAAAAAGCTAGCATTTTCCTGTCGCATCGTCGCATATAGTCGAGGAATCGTATCCGGCATCAATGTAATGTCTGCATCAAGAAATAACAGATAGTCTTCCTTTGCGACAAGTGATAATTGATGGCAGGCATGAACCTTTCCTGCCCAATCTGAGGGGAGTTCGATTCCGTCAATGATTGTAAAGCGGTCATCCTGATGTGTCTGTTGCAACAGTAGGTTACGTGTCTCATCCGTTGAGCGATCTTCATAAAGATAGACATGCATATTCGGTCCGAGTGCGCGTTTGAGCGAATCAAGCAACTTCACGACATTTCGTTCCTCGTTCCGCAGGGGGATACAAATTGCGAGACTCGGTGGAGAAACGGGTGCAGCAAGTTTAGGGAGAAACATCAAGTTAATGAACGTATAGAGGCAGACAAGGAGCGAGAAAATGAATAAAATCATGCTCATCGCCGAACCGCCTTTAGCCAACGCTCCGTTTTAACAGGAAGCGGGTCTGTTCGCTGCGTCAACACTTGATAAGCCTCGACATTCTCTGACATTGCATCAAATCGGACATCATCATATAAGCGAGTCATTGCTGCTGTTAGAAATTCAGTTTGGTTTGAAGTACGATTAGGTGGTATATCGATTTGGCGTGTTCGGATGTAGACATCCGGTTGTTGTTCATGACTGAACGAATAATAAAATGAAAAAATGGAGACAGACCGGGCTGCTTTAGCAAGGTAAGTCGCGCCGCTCGCGAGTTGAAGCGGTCGTTCTTCTTGATGGCGTTCTTCGCCTTGCGGGAACATCCAAACACTGCTGCCTTCCTGCAAGCGTTCCTTTGCGTAGTTGAGGCTCATCTTTACATCCTTTAAGGAGTCCCGGTCGATGGAAAAGGCACCGAGTCGTGAAAAGAAAGGGAAGCGTTTTAAGCCATGTTCATCAATCATGACGTACGGGTTTTGATGGAGTACGGATTGATCGAGATGAAATAAGATCATCCCGTCCCACCATGAACCATGTGTCGCAAGCATCAAACCGGGTACCGGTAAATCATCAGGGCGATACAATATTCGATGGAACTGTTTGCGGATGAGCCGCTCTTTCAAGTACAGATGAAAGGCTTGTTCAGCTAATTTGTTTTTTTGCGCCTTTTGCATGTAGTGCTCCTCCTTTCGTCAGCCAGTAGACAAGCAATGCTAGGCTACTGATTATCGTCACACCATAAAGGCCTGCAACACCAGCAGTCAGTCCAAATAAACCATGAAGCATCAAAAATAAGTACTGGTTGTTTCGTTCGAGCTCGGTGAACGTTGGCTTTTGTTCAAATCGTGCCATCAAAAGAGCGAAGACAAGTGCTGTTCCGTACCAACCGATAAAGTTTTGTGTTGGGATATCATAGTACAGACCCCCATCTTGCCAAAGCCAATATGATTTGACGTTCGCTGAGACCGGATCAATGGCCAAATCGAGCCAAACAGCAAACAAGGGGACAAGGATCAGAGTGTTGTAACGAAACGGAAAACGCTTCGAGAATGCAAGACTGGCCCCCATGACGGACAACCAAGCTGCACCAATCGTGATTGGAACACCGAGTAACTGAACACCGAAGTCCGATTCATACCGATAGGTCCCGAATGGCCATCCGGTGTGGACACCAATTGATTCGATTAAAATGGACCCAAAGAAAATAAAAGGAATAATGAAGCGTCCTTTCGGTAAGACATCCCATAAGTAACAAGCGGCGTACAGACCAGAAGCGAATAAAAAAACGGCATTCGCCCATTCGAGCCAAGGGGGTAATAATGAAAATCCGACTAAAATGAGCCCGATGACGAACCAAACTGTAAAGAATAACCAAAGGCGGCGTTGAAATATGGCCATGACGCATGTAAACCTCCATTCATTAGCATGATGTCACTAGTATACCCATATCCATCTGACTCGAGCGAGCATGGAGGGGCAGATCAAAAAACAGACCGTCAAAAGACGGTCTGTTCAGACTGTAGACAAAGTGCTATCAGGAGAAAAAGCGTCTTTATTCGTTGCTTTCCTCGGGCGAGGCGCAAGCCGTTGCTCCTTGGTCCTATCGGACAATGAGCAGGGTCTTGCCTGCCTCTGCAAGTGCGTTAAAAACGCACTTTTTCCCGTAGGAGTCAACGAAACATGACGCTTTTTAGGTAAGATCGTGACGGAAAGCCGGGCATGGAGACGTTTTAGAGCGCAATCCTTCTCGAATCGCTTTTAAAGCGAAAAGCAATCGGTCGCGACCCTGCAGCTTTGCTGTAGCGGCGCGGAAGATTGCCGCTTTGAAGACGAGGCGAGAGAGGGAAGCGCGAACGGATTTCATCTCGATACCGTATGTTTACACTTTTTAATAGTTTGTCTACACGCTGAACAGACCGTCAAAAGACGGTCTGTTCAGCAGTAAAGCGTTTAATGTTGCTTTTGTTTTTTTCGTTTGACGAATGAAAAGAGTAAAAAGGCAATATAAAGGGGGACGGCGATAAACCAAAACGTCGACCATTCGTTACTCCGAGCAATCATGACATACGTGACATAAAGTAACGTGAACGTGATGACGAATGTATGGCGCGGCACTGGAATATCTTTGAAACTCGGAATCTTGACGCGACTGACCATCAAGAAGGCAAGTCCCGTAAAGGCGAGCGGAACCATTAAATCATTCATTCGTCCACTAAACAGCGTGACAACAGCTAAAATCCCACCTGCTGCTGTAATCGGTACACCTGAGAAGTAGGTGGACGCGACATTTGTTGCTGAAAGGTTGAATCGTGCCAAGCGAAATGCTCCGAATAAAGGGAACAAAGCGGCAACGAGTAAGCCGATTTCACCAAAGTCATAAAAATAAGTGTAATATGCCATCATTGCGGGAGCGACACCGAATGTGACGACATCGGCGAGCGAATCAAGTTCTTTCCCGAAATCGCCAGCGACACCAAGCATCCGGGCAATCCGACCATCTAAACTGTCCAACATCATGGCGATGACAATCAACAGTGTGGCATTTTGAAAATCTCCCCGCGCCGCCATGACGATTGCGAGAAAACCACAATATAAATTCCCGAATGTAAAGAGATTCGGGATTGAGTTACGAACACGTTCTTTCCACAAAATGATTCCTCCTGCCACTTCTTCGATACTACTCATCATATCATATCTAGCTGTTCGTATCAGCGGTTTCGATAGAGAATCCCACTAGTAAATTCCAATAAATCATCCGGAGACAATTTGATTTGCTGTCCCCGTTTACCGGCTGAGATGATGATGTAGGGTTGGTCGACGGCGCGGTCAGATAAGAAGACGGGAAAAGCCTTCTTCGCTCCGACCGGAGAAACGCCACCGCGGACGTAACCCGTCAGGCTTTCTAACACCTTCATCGGAACTAAGGACACTTTCTTCGCACTAGATGCCCGAGCGACGGCCTTCAAGTTAACCTCTTCCTCGCCAGAGATGACAGCGAACAAGTAGTTTTTTTGATCGTCCTCTAAAACTAATGTTTTAAAAACCGATGAAAGCGGGAATTTAATTTTTTCAGAGACGGCTTGAGCGGACAAATCGCTCAAGTCGACCGGATAAGAAATAGATTCAAAGGAAACGTTAGACTGCTTCAGTAGCCTTTCTGCGTTCGTTTTGCTCATGAGATTCTCCTTTAGTGAGGGAATATTGAACCCACTTACGACCGTTCCAGCGTTTCAGTGCAAAGATACCACGGAACCATTCGTCGGCTGAGAAGGCAATCCAAATACCGAGAAGTCCGAGACCGAACTGAAGTCCGAGTACATAACTGACAACGACAGCGATTCCCCACATCGATAGGACACCGATTGTGACCGGGAAGCGGACGTCTCCTGCTGATTTCAACGTTCCCATCAAGACGATATTTAGCGCGCGTCCTGGTTCTAGGATGACACTTGCCCAGAGTAACGGAATACCGATGGCAATGATTTCAGGGCTCGATGTAAAGAGTGACATGATGGATGTCCCGAATGCTGCGATTGCGACGGCTGATACGAAACTTGCGAAGACAGCGATTTTTAATGTCTTGACGCCACGTGCATGGGCTTGTTCAAATTGTTGTGCCCCGACTTGGCGGGCGACTAATAATTGTGTCCCTTGGGCAATTGCGAGACTGAACAAGAAACAAAGCATCGTGATGTTTGAGACGTAAACGCGGGCTGACAGGGCAGCTTCACCAATCGTTGCGATGAACCCAGTGATGATGAGTTGTGAAAACTGATAAGAAATTCCTTCTCCTGCTGACGGAATCCCGATGTTCATGATGCTCTTAATGTCTTGACGGTTGATTTGAATTAAATCTTTTAAACGAAAACGTAGTGATAATTTACGGTAAACGACAAAGAATAACAGTGTGACGGCAAAAGCACGTGCGATGACAATCGACCACGCAACACCTGCGACGCCGAGTACCGGAATACCGAACAGACCGAGTACGGCGATGACGTTACCGAATGCACTGACGAAGTTCATCAAAAGAGTGACGTACATGGCATTTTTTGTGAAACCATGGCTCCGAAGAATTGCTCCGAGTGTTAACGAGATAGCTTCTAAAAATAGGAATAAGCCAACAATCTTTATGAATGTTTCGCCGTAAACTAATGTTTGTCCTTCTAATGAGAAGAAACCTAATAATTGTTTCCCGGTTAGAGCGACGAGTACAGATATGATTAATCCGATGTAAAGATTAATCGAGAAAGCAGAGCGGGCGGTTTGACGTGCATCTTGGACACGTTTTGCACCTAGGTACTGACCGATGATGATCGTCGCTCCGACGGATGTGATATTAAATAAAATAATGAAGATGTTCAAAACCTGGTTCGAGACACCGACCGCGGCAGCTGCACTGTCAGAGTAGTAACTTAAGATTAATGTCGCGATGATCCCTAAACTCATATGCAATGCGATTTCGATGAATAATGGCCAAGTGATTTGGAATAATGTTGGTTGTTTCACAGTTTTCATAAAATTAAATTCCCCTTTTAAGTCCTTAAAACGTTTTGTCTTACTGTATCTTTTGGAAACTATACGCCTTCGATTTTCATAATGAAAGTGAAAAACAAAGCTTTCATAAAAAAAACAGGGATTTAAAAGGATTTTCATAAAACATCACGAATACATCATAATGAATCGTTATTCACTTTTGAAAGGTAGGGGAATGTGATGAATTCTGAAGTAGAGTACACGGTAGCATCGAGCGTAGCAACGGTGACGTTAGCTCGTCCGGAACGATTAAATGCCTTAACATCAACACTTTTAAATGAATTAGCAGATTCAATCGAGGAAGCCAATCAAGATGAAGCAGTCCGCGTCATCGTATTGACTGGAAAAGGACGCGGCTTTTGTGCCGGTCAAGATTTAAAGACGGTCTCACCAGAAATGGACCATGGCGATTATTTGAAAAGCTATTATCATCCCGTTGTCCGTGCATTAGCCGGTTCTAAGAAACCGATCATCGCAGCAATCAATGGTGTGGCAGCAGGAGCAGGACTGTCGTTGACACTCGCATGTGACTTCCGGATTGTTCAGGAGGATGCAAAATTGTCACTTGGCTTCATTAACATCGGTCTCGTCCCGGATGCTGGAGCACCATACTTCTTACCACGCTTGATTGGTTCAGCGAAAGCACTTGAATTAGCGCTGCTTGGTGATACGATCACAGGCAAGCAAGCAGTCGAGTTTCAACTTGTGACAAAAGCGGTCGCAGCTGACCGGTTTGAAGAGGAAGTAATGGATTTTGCTCAGCAGCTCGCAGCGCGACCGACAAAAGTGATTGCGTACATTAAACAACTTCAATCAGCAAGTTTCGAGTCGACGCTCGATGATATGTTGGCACAAGAAATCATCTACCAATCACGTGCCGGTAAAACGGAAGACCATCAACGTGCGGTTCAAGCATTTCTTGAAAAAAAACCGCCTGTTTTTACCGGACGTTAAAACGACTTATTTTAATATCAGTGAAACAAGCAGGACCACTTCCATTGTAATCGGAAATGGTCCTGCTTGTTTTAGCGCATTTTTTGTTTGATTTTTTGGGCCGTAGCATGTGTTTGATCAGTTAACCTACTCGAGAGACGAAATAGTACAATACCAAGAAAAGCGGAGACGAAAATATATAACCCCGTCAGCGTGATGAAGGCGCCGCTAGCGAGTGTAATAAAAAGAATCGAAAATTCTCCGCGTGGTCCTAAGCAAAAACCGGATTCGATGGCATGATAGTTTGATAGTCCGAATGAACGACCACCGAAGAATCCGACTAAAAATTTAGATAACAATCCCCAGATGACGAGTGCCAAAAAGAACCAGTCTAAAGGCAGTCCTTCCGTCAATTCAAACGACATCCCGAATGCAATGAAAAAGAGAGGGAGCAGTAAATCTTGAAAAGGTGTGACGAGCCGCTTCAAGTAGCGGGTTTCCTTTAGTTCCGTCAACAAAATCCCGACGATGAAAGCACCGAGTACCTCTGATAAACCGAACATGATACCGACACCTGAAAAAGTTAAAATCAAGCCGATGATTCCAATTCCGGCGTCAGGATGCCGGTACAAGGAACCAATGATCCGTTCTTTTCTGCGAATAAAGACGGTTAATAAGATTAAAGCACTGAACAGAAAGAGAAAACCAGCGAAAATGGACCCTACTTTGGCAAATGTGAACGGTTCGGTACCAAGTATAAACGGTGCCGTCGTCAAAAGAAGCGGGGCAATCAAATCTTCAAAAATAAGTAACGATAAGACAAAGCGATTAACGTCCTTGTGTTTGTCTGGCTCACGATCAAGCAAACGGGCAGAAATCGAAGAACTCGTCGCATATAAAACGCAGCCGATTAAAAAGGCTTCAGGAATGGAGAAGCCAAAAGCAAGCGTCAGGAGGAATGTTCCACCAAAGGATAACGCAACATCAATTAATCCGGCTTTCCAGACAAGGCGCAATTGACTGAGTAAATCAGCAATTGAAAATTTAAGTCCCAGCAAAAAAAATAGAACGATGATTCCCGCTTCACCGCCTAACTTCAATTCTTTAGGCGCATCGTAATAAAGCCCGATGGCAATCCCAATTAAAATGAAAGCAAGGATACTCGGAAGGTGGAAACGTTCACTCAAATAACTGATTGCAAATAAGCCGATGAGAATAAGACCGGCATAAAAAAATAATTCCATAGCGAGCACGTCCTCCTTTTATGTTTTCCTTTACCCTAGAAAAGCATCAAAATAACTATTAGATGAGCTTTAGGGGACAGAAAATGAAGCGGGGGGAAAACTCGCTGATTTTGCTTCCTCCTTCCTGTACTTGTCCCGGACAGTGCTTGTCCTCGCGTAGCTAAAGGCAGGTAAGACTAGGATTAAGAAGCAACGGCTTACGCTTTGTCCGAGAAAAGTAATGAAAAGGAGGAGTCCAATATTACTTTGTCGACACGCTAAAATACGGCATCCATCTCGAAACGAGACAGATACCGTATTGATTAAAGGACTTGGACGATTGTTCCTGCATAAGGTGGAAGTGTTACTTCTAAAGAAGGAAGTGGTGAATTCGAGAACAAATCCATGCCTTGTCCTGCCGCTGGTGCGGGAAGTGTTACTTGCTGATTCGAGTTGTTGAAGTAGATGTAGTACGTTCCATCTTCGCTCGTTCGACGCATGACGATTGAATTCGTCTCGTCATTCGCATGAACGAATGAAATGTGTCCGTTATTCGCAAGCGTCTTATGCTGTTGCCGCAGTTGAAGTAAATGCTTTGTATACATCAAAAGGTTTAAGTCCTGTTCTTCTTTGTCCCATGGCATACATTTCCGGCAACCGGGATCTTGGTCTCCATCGAGTCCGATTTCATCACCATAATAGATGACGGGACTACCGGAAAACGTCAACATCGATAGTAAGAGGAGACGCATCTTATTTTTGTCATGGCCGGCACGCGTCAAGGCACGTGGTGTATCATGTGAGCCGATTAAGTTAAACGTCACTTCATTGACGTTCATCGTGTTCGAGAAGAGAACATGCGACATCTCATTCGCGTAAGCCGTCGCCTTCGTTTTATCGAGGGCAAAGAAGTTTAACGCCGCGTTCGTAAACGGATAGTTCATGACGGCATCAAATTGATCACCGAGTAACCACTCTTGCGAATCATGCCAAATTTCTCCGAGAATATACGTTTCCGGATTTGCTTCTTTGACGACCCGACGGAAATCACGCCAAAAAGCATGATCGACTTCATTTGCGACATCTAATCGCCAACCGTCGATTCCGAATTCTTCGACCCAGTAGCGGGCGACGTGAAGAAGGTATGCTTTTACTTCCGCATTTTCTGTATTGAATTTCGGCATCTCAGGCACAAAGGCGAACGTATCATAGTTCGGCATTGGTTCCGTGACGAGTGGGAAGTCACGGAGGTGGAACCAATCACGGTAAGACGAGTTGCTACCATGTTCACGGATATCAGCGAAGGCTTCGTGGTGGAACCCGGCATGGTTGAAGACGGCGTCGAGCATGATACGAATGCCATTTTCATGTAGAAGGTCGACCATCTCCTTGAATTTTTCTTTTGTTCCGAACTGTGGGTCGATTTCGAGATAGTCGATTGTATCGTATTTATGATTTGATTTCGCTTTAAAGATAGGACAGAAATAAATACCCGTAATACCAAGCTCAACCAAGTAGTCGATGTGATCAATCACCCCTTGGAAATCCCCACCGAACAGATTCGTTGTCGTCGGTTCTGTACTATTCCAAGGCAATGTACCGGTAGGGTCGTTCGATGGATCGCCATTCGCAAAACGATCCGGGAAAATTTGGTACCAGACCGTATCTTTGACCCAAGCAGGTGACGTGAAGACATCGATTTTATTTAAGTAAGGCACACAAAAGTAGTAACCGGTATCATCAAGTGGTTTTTCATTGAACCACCCACGTTCAGTGAAAACTTGTGTTGTTTGCCCATCGTGTAACCGGAAACCATAGCGAAGACGACGGAATGGGGGGACGACATCAATAAACCAGTAATCATATAATTCGTCTGAACCACTTCTTTTCATTGGTGTTTCGAATGTGTTCCAATGGTTTGTTTTTGATGGATCGAAGTTCCAGTCTGCATCATCGGGATTTTCAGTATGCCAATCATACGGGTCTCCCCAAATCAGTTCGACATGCTCAACATCATTTTTCTTAGTTTGGAGACGGATATGAATCGTGTTTTCGTCGTACTTATAGACGAACGGAGACATGGCGCGATGGAATACGGCTTCTTTGAGCATAATGGTCACTCCTCTAGTGCAATCGATTGCACTCTAATGTAATGGTCCTCGAACTAAGAATAGTAAAGCGCTTTCTTAAAGTCAATTAGAATTGGCGAAAACGAGAACTCCAAAAGATATTTTTTAATTTAGTGCAATCGATTGCATCAAAGTGCGCAATTAAAATAAATGTAAACGTTTTCTTTTTAGATAAGAAAACTTTAACGGGAATGTATATCTCTAAAATACTTTTTTAGAATGTTTTTAAAATGTAGGAAAATAATTAATAAAAAGGACTTGTCAAAAGGGATTTAAATTGTATAATAAAAATGTAAAGGTGATGCAAAAGTTTTCATAAAACGCTTACAACTACTCAGTTGTTATCATGAGAAAATGGTTGTGCCTTTATGCAAACGTTGTGCATTAGAACTTATCATTCGTACGTTAACTTGGGGAGGAATTTTCAATCATGGAAATGAAAAAACTTGTAGCAGGTCTTTCAGTATCGGTAATGGCAATCGGTGCTCTCGCAGCATGTGGTGGCGGAACAGATTCAGACTCTTCATCGAATACATCAGGCGATGGTGGCAAACCAGATAAAATCGTTATTTGGGAAGATACTGAAAAAGCCGAAACAACAAAAGCAGCGGCAAAAGCGTTTGAAGAAAAAGAAGGCGTAAAAGTTGAAGTCAAAGAAGTCAAAATGACAGATCAACAGAAAAAAGTTGCACTTGACGGTCCTGCTGGAAAAGGACCTGATATCATTCTTCTTCCACACGACCAAATCGGAACAGTCGTTGACCAAGGATTGATCACTGAACTTAAAGACGGTGAAAAAGCACTTGAGCCATTCATCGATACTGCGAAATCTGCTGTCACGTTTGATGGTAAAGTGTACGGCTATCCAAAAGCTGTTGAAACACCGATTCTCCTTTTCAACAAAGATGAGTTAAAAGAAGCACCAGCTTCAATGGATGATCTCTACAAAGTATCAACGGAACAGAAAAAAGACGGCAAGTATGGTTTCCTCGCACTTTGGGATAACTTCTACTTCGCACACGGTCCAATTGCTGGGTACGGTGGATATGTCTTTAAAGATAACGGTGGAAAACTTGATCCTGCAGACATCGGCTTGAACAATGCTGGTGCTGTCGAAGGAATGGACTACATCGGCAAATGGTACAAAGAAGGTCTCTTCCCGAAAGGTTTGATCGGCGGTGGCGGTGGTCAAGCAATGGACCAGTTGTTCGGCGACAAGAAAGCAGTCGCTGTCATGAACGGACCATGGGCAGTCGCAAGCTATAAAGAAAAAGGCATTAACTTAGGCGCATCGGCACTTCCGAAGCTTCCGAACGGTGAGCCGATTAAAACATTCGTAGGGGTTAAAACGTATGCGGTTTCTGCATACTCTGAAAACCAAGAATGGGCAGAGAAATTCCTTTCTACACTAACAGGTGAAGAAAACGCAAAAGCGATGTTTGAGAAATACAACGAAATTCCACCAGTCACTGCACTCCAAGAAGATGCAGCGATTAAAGATAACGAAGTTGCAGCAGCTGTCTTCGCACAATCTAAAGACGGTGTACCAATGCCGAACATCGCCGAGATGGGGCAAGTTTGGGAACCAATGGCAGCAGCACTTCAACTTGTTGCAACAGACAAGCAAGATGCGCAAAAATCAGCAGATGACGCTGTCAAACAGATCAAGCAACAAATCGAAGCGAACAATCAATAAGCCGTCGTTTCCCAATTGAATCACTAAAAAAGAATTAAAGAGAGGGGGATCATTGATTCCCCCTCATCTTTATGGTTGGAAGAGAAGCCTGAGGTCAGACATGACCTTTGGAAAGGAGAACAGACGATGGCTGCCATTACGAAACCGAAACAAACGGACCCGACACCGGAACTACAAACGAATCACCGCAAAATTGCTTCGTTGATTTCAATTGTGCCAGGTTTGGGGCAACTGTATAATAAACAATTTTTAAAAGGCGCGATATTCTTTATCGTCGTCCTGTCATATTTTTTAGTCAATTTTGATTTGTTTTTTAAAGGAGCCGGGAATGGACCAGGGGATCGCGGTGCGATCTGGGGTCTGATTACACTCGGTGAGGTAGCAGGCGTAAGGGGAGATCACTCGATTTTCTTAATGGTCGAGGGAATCATCGCGTTGATTTTACTTGTGTTTGGTATCGCCATTTACGTCTGGAACTTTATCGATGCGTATCGCATCGGTAAAATGCGTGATTTAAATGTAGAAGTACCTTCATTGAAAATGCAGCTACGGAATTTCCGTGATAACGGCTTCCCGTATGCCATGCTGATCCCATCGTTGGTACTACTCGTCTTCACAGTCGTTTTACCGTTGATTTTTACATTCTTGATTGCTTTTACGAACTATAAATTCAATAACTCGCCACCAGCCAAGCTCGTCGACTGGATTGGCATTCAAAACTTCTTGAACATTTTCACGGTCGATATTTTCCGTGATACGTTCATCAGTGTGTTAGGTTGGACGCTCGTCTGGACAGTTGCTTCGACGACAGGTGTCATCGCAATCGGGATTGGGCTTGCTGTTCTCCTGAACCAAAAAGGTTTGAAAGGAAAACGCTTTTTCCGTTCAGTGTTGATTTTATCGTGGGCCGTACCAGCCTTCATCACGATCTTGATTTTCCGTTCGATGTTCAATGAAACGTTTGGTGTCTTTAACACGACATTGCTCCCGGCAATCGGGTTAAGTGGTGGTGTCGAGTGGATGACTGATCCGACGTACACTCGTCTCGCACTGATCGGGATTCAGTGGTGGCTTGGATTCCCGTACATCATGACATTGACGACAGGAATCTTACAATCGATTCCGGAAGATTTATATGAAGCGGCGACGATTGACGGGGCAACTTCAGGTGAAAAATTCCGTTTGATCACGTTGCCGATGATTTTATTCGCGACAGCACCAATTTTAATTACGCAATACACGTTTAACTTTAATAACTTCAACATCATCTATCTCTTTAACAATGGTGGACCGGCTGTACCGGGACAATCTGCGGGTGGAACCGATATCTTAATCTCCTGGATCTATAAGCTATCGCTCGGTTCGAATCCACAGTATGGTTTCGCAGCAGCGATTACACTCGTACTGTCGTTCTTCATCATGACGATTGCCGTCATTCAGTTTAAACGTTCAAAATCATTCAAAGATGAGGATATGATCTAATGAGAAAACAAAACCGAATCAATATGGCGTTGTCATACCTCATTTTGACGATCGCCTCGATTATTATCGTCTATCCACTGCTTTGGGTTGTCGGGACTTCGCTCAACCCGGGAAAAAGTATTACTTCGGACATCTTCCCAAGTAATCCGACACTCATCCATTACTTCGATCTGTTTGATGCGACGCAAACGGATTACGGCATGTGGTATCTCAACACAATCAAGATTGCTGTCATCACGATGGTCGTCTCGGTCGCATTGATTACGTTAACGGGCTATATCTTTTCGCGTTATCGGTTTGTCGGGCGAAAAAATTCATTAATTTTGTTCCTCGTCTTGCAGATGGTCCCGCAATTCGTCGCGATCATCGCGATTTATGTGTTGCTTAACATGCTCGATTTGTTCGATACACATCTTGCGTTGATTCTTTTATACTCTGGTGGAGCGATTCCGATGAATACGTATCTCGCCAAAGGATATTTTGATACAATACCAAAAGAGCTAGATGAAGCGGCACGAATGGATGGGGCAGGTCATCTTCGGATTTTCTGGCAAATCATCCTTCCGCTTGCTAAACCAATGGTTGCTGTCATCGCTTTGTTCAATTTCATGGCACCGTTCAATGATTTCATCTTGGCGTCACTCGTTCTCCGTTCGCCGGAGAAACAGACGCTTGCGGTCGGATTATACAACATGGTTTCTGAGCAATTCGATAACAACTTCACGTTGTTTGCGGCAGGTGCCGTTTTATCTGCAGTCCCAATCGTCCTTCTGTTCTTCGCCTTCCAGCGCTACTTCGTATCTGGATTGACGGCAGGTGGAACGAAAGGGTAATAAAGGAGGAATTAGCGGCATGAGACGAGGCGTAATGCTTCTCTTCTTGCCGCTTCTCTTGTCTTTCGGACTATTTCCGCAGACGAGTGAAGCAGCAAATTGGGAAAAGGAACGAATGTATTTTATTATGGTCGACCGGTTTGAGAACGGGAAAACGAGTAATGATATCGATGTGAACAAAGACGATCCGAAAGCTTATCATGGTGGTGATTTGGCAGGGGTGACGAAACGCCTTGATTACATAAAAGATGAAGGATTCACGTCAATCTGGTTGACACCGGTCTTTAAGAATCGACCGAATGGCTATCATGGCTACTGGACGGAGGATTATTATGAAATCGATCCCCATTTCGGAACAAAAGAAGAATTTAAAACATTGGTCGACGAAGCACACGAGCGCGACATCAAAGTTGTTCTTGATTTAGTTGTCAATCATCTCGGACCAAATCATCCACTTGTTGAGAAAAAGCCGGATTGGTTCCATGAAGAACAACCGATTATGAATTGGAACAATCAAGTCGAAGTCGAAAACAACTGGTTATTTGATTTGCCAGATTTCAATACTGAAAATCCAGAAGTCGTCGATTATTTGGTTGACGTCGCGAATTACTGGGTCGATGAGACAGGAATCGATGGGTATCGTCTCGATACGGTCCGTCATGTTCCGCCGGCATTTTGGAAGAAGTTCATTCCGGCCGTCAAAGAAAAACATCCGGACTTATTTTTACTCGGAGAGGTATTCGATGGTGATCCGCGAAAGATTGCGACCTATTCAGAGCTCGGATTTGATTCTGTGACGAACTTTCCTTTCTATTACGGGATAAAAGATCAATTTGCCCGCAAAAATGGTTCAGCGGAAGAACTCGATTCAGTTTATAATCGAGATATCACATTTAATCCGAAAGCGATGTCGCTCGCGACATTCATTGATAATCATGATTTGAAACGATTCATTACAGAAGCGAAAATCGGTGGAACTTCAGATGAAGAACGCCAATTACGCCTCGCGTTATTCGCCCTATATGCTGCTCCAGGTATGCCGGTCGTCTATCAAGGAACGGAAGTCGCCATGCCGGGTGGTGAAGATCCGGGGAACCGGATGATGATGGAGTTTGATAAAAATGAAAAGATGCAGGAGTATGTAAAAACGTTGAATCAGATGCGTCAAGACTACCCAGCGTTCGCTACAGGGAAGCAACGTTTGTTAGGAAAGACGGATCATATGGCAGTATATGCTCGAGAATCAAAAAATCAGACGGCGATTTACGCAATCAATCTAGGAGAGAAGAAAACGACGATGCGGATTAAAGCTTCTGAAATCGGTGATGATCAACGTCTGCGAGGTTTATTATTTTCCGATCTCGTCCGACAAGATGGAGATGCCTATGAAATTACATTGGATGGCAGTAGTGCGAATGGATATATCTTAGAAGATTCTCAAGTGAACTGGTGGTCACTTGTTGCGATTGGATCCATTGCCCCAATCCTTGCGTTGATTCTTCTCTTGGTCCATCGGAGACGCGTCAATCGTTCGAACGAAAAACAATAAAATACATTTGTAGGGAAATGATGAGGTGAAGGGGATGCAAGTCACAATTAAAGACGTCGCTAGGGAAGCGAACGTCGCACCATCGACGGTCTCACGTGTCATCGCGAATAGTCCGCGAATCAGTCAAAAAACAAAAGAACGTGTTCGACAAGCAATGGAAGATCTCGGTTATTATCCGAACGTCCATGCTCGGAGTTTAGCGAACCGGACGACGCAAGCAATTGGTCTCGTCATGCCGAGCGCAGCGACGAAAACACTCCAAAACCCATTCTTTTCAGAAGTCATCCGTGGCATCAGTACGAAAGCGCATCAAAACGGGTACTCGCTTTATATGACGACAGGCGTGTCGGAAGAAGAAGTATATGAGGGCGTCGTCTCGATGGTTCAGGGCCGTCGCGTCGACGGAGTTGTCGTTTTATATTCAAGAACCGATGATAAAGTCGTCCAATTTCTTCAAGAATCGAAGTTTCCCTTCGTCGTCGTCGGGAAACCGTTCAGTGACTCATCACAAGTCACGTATGTCGATACGGATAATTACCTGGCCGGTCGTGAAGTGACGAAGTATTTGCATCAGCTCGGGCATGAATGTATTGCCTTCGTGGGCGGATCACAAGACTTAGCGGTCACGCAAGAACGCGTAGGCGGATATAAAACGGCTTTAATGGAAGAGGGTCTTCCGGTCGAAGATAACTATATCGTCAGTGCACCCTTCATGACGACTGGTGGGGCTGACGCCGTTAAACGATTGATGTCACTCGATCATCCGCCGACTGCGGTCGTCGTCAGTGATGATATGATGGCGCTCGGCGTCATGAGTACGTTGAATGAGATGGGGATTAGTGTCCCGGACCAAATGGCGGTCGTCAGTTTCAATAACCTGTTCATCGCTGAGTTTTCGAGTCCGCCATTGACATCGGTCGAAATCAATATCTTTGGTCTAGGGTTTGAGGCGACGAATTGTTTGATTGAACAAATCAATGAAGATGCGACGCCGTATGGTAAACGTGTCATCGTCCCGCATTACCTCGTCGTTCGTCAATCTTGCGGGGGTTCGAAAAACGAATGAAAACCAGTGACTTCATCTCGCCCGGAACGGGGATCGAGATGAAGTTTTTTTGTGCTGTGAACAAAAACTAGTAGGAAACCAAAGTGGAAAGTAAGTTATTGGGAACGGTTTCACAAAAAGAAATTTATTTTCGTGCAAACGATTGCATTAGTGTGTTTTATGTGTAAAATAAAGAATGTACAGAAATATTGAAACGCTTACAAATGACGCTGAAAGCGTTCGAAATCGGCAATGATAAAAGGAGCGACTACTGATGAAACGATTATTTGATGTGAATGAGTGGAAAATCATAGAACAGGGATTTCATCCCGAGGATAACCGTCTCGCCGAATCGATGACTTCGATTGGGAATGGACATATGGGGATGCGTGGAAATTTTGAAGAAGATTACTCAGGAGATACACACCAAGGGATGTATGTGGCAGGTGTCTATTATCCGGATAAAACACGTGTCGGCTGGTGGAAAAATGGCTATCCCGAGTACTTCGCAAAGGTATTGAACGCAGTCAACATCATGGGTGTACGTGTTTCGATCAATGGTAAGAATGTCGATTTGAACGAGTGGGAAGTCGTCGATTTTAAGCGTGAACTCGACATGCAACACGGTGTTTTGACACGAACGATGTTGCTGAAGAATGGTGTCGAAGAGACGAAGATTGAATCGACACGATTCTTCTCAATCGTCACAAAGGAAATCGCAGCACTCCGTTATACGGTCACACCAATCAACTTTGAAGCGGAAATCATCATCGAGTCGTATCTTGATGCGGACGTCGAGAACGAGGATTCGAACTACGATGAAAAATTCTGGCTCCCGATCGAACATGGAACGGAAGAACGTTTCGGATATGTCACGTCGAAAACAAAAAAACTCGATTGGCATGTAACGGCGGCGATGATTACAGATGTTGAAGGCGCAATTTGTGAAGTCGTTGAAGGCACATCACAATATGTGGCGAACCGCTTTACGAAACAAGTCGAATCGGGTGAAGCAGCGACGGTTGAAAAAGTAGTCGCCCTCGTGACGAACCGTGATTATGAAGTCGAAGATTTACTGGAGCAAGCAATGAAGCGTGTCAATGAAGCGTTCGAACTGGGATTCGATGCCGTCCTCGCACAGCATGAGGCCGCTTGGTTGAAGCACTGGGAAGAAGCAGACGTTAAAATCGAAGGAGACGTCGAAGCGCAACAAGGGATTCGCTTCAACATCTTCCATATGTTCCAAACCTATACTGGAGAAGATTCACGTCTGAACATCGGACCGAAAGGATTCACTGGTGAAAAATACGGTGGCGCGACCTACTGGGATACGGAAGCTTATTGTCTCAACTTCTACCTTGCGACATCCAAACCTGACGTCGCGTGGAACTTGCTGAAATACCGTCACAATCAGTTGCCGCAAGCAAAAGAGAATGCGGACAAGAACGTCGGTATGAAAGGTGCACTCTATCCGATGGTCACGATGAACGGGGAAGAGTGTCACAACGAGTGGGAAATCACCCATGAAGAAATTCACCGGAACGGCGCGATTGCGCATGCGATTTATAACTATACGAACTACACAGGGGATACGTCATACCTCGGACAATACGGGTTTGAAGTCCTTGTCGAAATTGCGCGGTACTGGGCGAGCCGTGTCAACTATGTCCCGCAAAAAGACGTCTACATGATCCTTGGTGTGACAGGACCGAATGAATATGAAAATAACGTCAACAATAACTGGTACACGAACTTGATGGCAGCATGGTGCCTTGAATACGCGCAAACCGTCCATCGTCATTTAGCGGACAACGAGCCGGATCGTCTAGCCGAATTGATGCATCAATTAGCATTGACGGACGAAGAGCTTGCGCAGTGGGCCGACATCGATCAAAAAATGTATTATCCAAAAGATGAGACGGAGCCGGCAGTTTTCATGCAACAAGACGGT
Source organism: Exiguobacterium oxidotolerans JCM 12280 (assembly GCF_000702625.1). Taxonomy (NCBI): domain Bacteria; kingdom Bacillati; phylum Bacillota; class Bacilli; order Caryophanales; genus Exiguobacterium; species Exiguobacterium oxidotolerans. The sequence continues at coordinate 2,391,874 of NZ_JNIS01000001.1, forward strand.
TTCATGGATAAAGAACAAATCATGGTGGCTGATCTTGATCCGAAACACCTGCCGCTCAATCAGAACTGGTCGTGGGACCGTGTTCTCCGGTCGGTCTTCATTAAACAAGCGGACGTCCTGCAAGGACTTTACTTCTTGACGGATCGTTTCTCGATCGAACAAAAGAAAGCGAACTTCGATTTCTATGAACCGCGTACGGTGCATGAATCGTCGCTCTCACCTTGTATCTATTCCATTATTGCCGCTGAAGTCGGATATGAAGAAAAGGCGGTTGAATTGTATCAACGTTCTGCGCGCCTTGATCTGGATAACTACAACAATGATACGGAAGACGGTCTCCACATCACGTCGATGGTCGGATCATGGATGTCGATCGTGCATGGTTTTGCCGGACTCCGTGTTCAAGAAGGAGTATTATCCTTCAATCCGATGTTACCGCAAGGCTGGACGAGTTATTCGTTCCGGATGCAGTGGCGCGGCCACCATATCCATATTCACGTCAAACAAAATGAAATCTCAATCGAGCAATCTGCAGGTGAAGCATTCTCGTTGAAACTCCATAATCAAGTCGTTGACGTACCAGCTGAAGGTAGCGTCACGGTTCCGTCTTCGATGACGGTCTAAACGTTAGGACGAATCGGATCCATAGGCTTAAAACGAAACCGGACGATTTTCGAAATTCTTGTTGAATCTCGAAAAATCGTCCGGTTTCTTTGTCATTTTCGTTTAGTCATCGTGCTGACACATGAAAGCGCTACCGAAAAAAGAAATCAATTTCTTTCGCATTCTTGACTATCCGCTGTCATTTGTTATGTGCTAAAGTGTTCCAAGATAGTTCAAGCAGGAGAGGAGAACGAGGTGTGACAGCAGTTGTGAAGGAAAATATTTTAAAGGTAATGGTCGCTTCGATTGGTGGGTTCGTCATTGCGGTCGCAATGAACTGGTTCTTGATTCCAAGTGGCGTTTATTCGACAGGATTTACGGGGCTTGCCCAGATTCTGACTCAGGTTTTACAGGACAC